>CAYYXJ010000069.1:0-13631 GCA_964475455.1 uncultured Clostridiaceae bacterium
AAAAACGATAGTTAAATAACACATTATCTTTCTTTTTTGCAGAATCAAAAATTTATTTGGATTTTTGTTTACTATGTTGCATTTTATGGAAACAAGTATTAAAATTAAGGTCAGAGAAGGTCAGAAAAATGGATTACGGAGGTTATTATGAATTTAGATAGATTTACGGAAAAGGCATTGGCGGCAGTAACAACAGCACAGGAACTTGCGGTTCGAATGGGGCATCAGCAAATAGAAGGGGAGCACATTAACCAGGCATTGGTAACACAAAATGATGGTTTGATTGCAAAGTTGCTTGGATATATGGGCGTTGATACTGGAGCATATATTTTTGAGCTGAACGAGCATGTGAATGGATTACCATCTGTAAGCGGTAATGCAGTTTCACCGGCGTATGCATCAAGGCGATTGAATCAGATCTTCATAAAAGCCCAGGATGAAGCCAAACGGTTCGGAGATGAGTATGCAGGAGTTGAACACCTGTTCATTGCGCTTTTGGATGAGCATGGTACTCCGTCACAGAAGATATTCAAAAGGTTTGGAATATCCTCAGATAATTTTATGAAGGCATTGTCCAGGGTTAGAAGCAACCAACGGATAACATCCCAGAATCCGGAGGAAACCTATGATACATTGAAAAGATTTGGTCGGGATTTGGTAGAAATGGCAAGGCAGGGAAAAATTGACCCCGTAATAGGCCGTGATGAAGAAATCAGAAGGGCCGTACGTATTTTGTCACGAAGAACTAAGAATAATCCTGTTTTGATCGGAGAGCCGGGCGTTGGAAAGACGGCGGTGGTCGAAGGGCTGGCCCAAAGGATACTGGCAGGGGACGTGCCTGAAGGATTGAAGGACAGAACCATATTTGCCCTGGACATGGGAGCGCTCATA
Source organism: uncultured Clostridiaceae bacterium (assembly GCA_964475455.1). Lineage (GTDB taxonomy): Bacteria > Bacillota > Clostridia > DUPQ01 > DUPQ01 > JAFGQE01. The sequence goes on from CAYYXJ010000069.1 coordinate 892, forward strand.
GCGGGAGCCAAGTACAGGGGGGAATTTGAGGAGAGATTGAAAGCCGTTCTTCAGGAAATAAACAAATCAGATGGCCGGATTATTCTTTTCATTGATGAACTGCATAATATCGTTGGTGCCGGTAAGGCAGAAGGTGCCATGGATGCAGGAAACATATTAAAACCTATGCTTGCCAGGGGAGAATTGCACTGCATAGGTGCGACAACCCTTGATGAATACAGAAAATACATTGAAAAAGATGCTGCACTGGAAAGAAGATTCCAGCCTATTCTGGTCGATCAGCCTTCGGTTGAGGATACCATCTCAATATTGCGCGGTCTTAAGGAAAGATTTGAGATACATCATGGAGTAAGGATAACCGATGGTGCACTCATTGCCTGTGCGGTTCTTTCAGAGAGATATATTTCGGACAGGTTTCTGCCTGACAAAGCAATCGACCTCATGGATGAAGCAGCGGCCATGATCAGAACGGAAATAGACAGTATGCCGGCAGAACTTGATGAAATATACCGTCGTGTAATGCAGCTTGAGATAGAGAGACAGGCATTGAAAAAAGAAGATGATACAGCTTCAAAAGTCCGTTTGGAGAAACTTGACAAAGAGCATGCTGATCTCAAGGAAAAAGCAGACAAAATGAAAGCTCAGCTGGAACTTGAGAAAATAAATATACATCATGAAAAGGAAATAAAGCAGCAGATTGAGGACATCAGAAGACAGATAGAAGAGGCCAAGAGAGAGTATAATTTAGAGCTTGCTGCAAAACTGGAATATGGTGATCTACCATCGCTTATAAAGCAGTTGGAAGAGGAAAAAATAAAAAGAAGCCGGTCTGGAAATGAGCTTCTAAAGGAGGAAGTCACCGAGGATGAAGTTGCTGAGATTGTATCCAGATGGTCCGGCATTCCCGTCACAAAACTTGTTGAAAAAGAAAAAGACAAACTGATGAACCTTGAAGGCATCCTCCATAGAAGGGTCATTGGCCAGGATGAGGCAGTGACTGCGGTAAGTGATGCAGTCATCAGGGCAAGGTCAGGTCTTAAGGATCCCAACAGACCAATAGGCTCATTCATTTTCCTCGGCCCCACGGGAGTTGGAAAAACAGAACTGGCAAAGACGCTGGCTGAAGCACTCTTTGACAGTGATACCAATATGGTACGAATAGATATGTCCGAATATATGGAAAAACATGCTGTTTCCAGACTAATAGGGGCACCTCCGGGATATGTCGGCTATGACGAGGGGGGGCAGCTGACTGAGGCGGTAAGAAGAAAACCTTACTGCGTAATACTCTTTGATGAAATAGAGAAGGCACACCACGATGTGTTCAACATACTGCTGCAGCTACTTGATGACGGTCATCTGACAGATAACCAGGGACGAACGGTAAGCTTCAAGAATACGGTAGTGATAATGACCTCAAATATAGGAAGTGAATATCTTCTCGGAGGAATTGGTCCGGAAGGTGAAATTGATGAGTCTGTGAGGGACAAGGTGTTAAATGAACTGCACCGCTACTTCAGACCTGAGTTCCTCAACAGGATCGATGATACCGTACTCTTCAGGCCACTTAGAAAAGATGATATCGTCAAGATAATTGACCTGTCCCTTGAAACAATACAACGCAGATTGGATGACCATGACATAAGAATGACAGTAACACCTGAGGCAAAGAACCTGATAGCAGAGAAATCCTATACCCCTGTCTATGGAGCGCGACCGGTAAAACGGTATCTTCAGAAGTTCATAGAGACCGAAATAGGAAGGATGTTGATAAGCAAAAAGCTCAGGGACGGCAATGAAGTGGTGATAGATGCAAAGGACAATGAGCTTGTCCTGGCGGCACGGGACTGAGTAAACTATTGTAAAACCGGATTACTGTATGTATCCGGTTTTTTGTTCTGTTTTTTGTAATAACCAGCCTTCATGGGATATAATTGAAAAAAATCGGTTCATCAGGGGTTTGAAATTCCGTTGATGGATGAGGTGGGGATATGAGAAAACAAAAAACAGTAAAACTTGGTGTTTGCCCTATAGGTAAATTCGTTTTTTCCCATGAGGATGCAAAGATCCAAAAACAGCTGATATACAATAAGCTGGACGAACTCAAGGTGGACTATGTTGATATAGAAAGTGTTCTGAGGGACGGTCTTGTAAGGGACCATTCCCATGTAGAGCCTGTGGTTAAATATTTTAAAGAGCAGGGGATAGATGCCCTGTTTTTACCCCACTGCAATTTCGGTACAGAAAGTGCTGTGGGAATGATTGCGAAAGAGCTTAGGGTACCTGCACTGTTATGGGGACCAAGGGATGAGGCCCCGGCAGAGGATGGCACAAGACTTAGGGACAGTCTGTGCGGAATGTTTGCATCAAGTAAAGTGCTCTACAAACTTGGTGTTAATTATAGTTATATAGAAAATTGCACTGTCGGAGATAAGATATTTGTTGAAGGGATGGACACTTTTTTAAGGGCTGTTTCTGCAGCAAAATATCTAAAAAGAAGTAAAATCGGCCAGATTGGAACCAGAATAGATTTCTTCTGGTGTACAATAAGCAACGAAAGTGAACTTCTGAAGAAATTCGGTGTACAGGTCCTTCCATTTGATATGGTTGATTACATATCTGATATAAAAAAACTGGCTGATAGAAATCGTTCCTTTTACAAAGCTGAAATCAAGGATGATTCATTTATGTTTGATATCTCCGGCATCGATGAGGACGGTGTCATACGAAGCCTCGCAATGAGGGATGTGCTGCTCGATTATGCAGAAAGACACAATATAGATGCATGGTCAATCCAATCATTCATGTCGCTGCAGGAAGCAATTGGTGATGGTGTTGGCATAGGAGAGTCATTTGTTCAGGAGAAGATGCCTATAGCTGCAGAGAGTGATATCCATGGTGCAGTAAGTTCAATAATCCTTGAAGCAGCAGCAAAGGACAGTGGCCCGTCCTTCTTCCCCGAGTTTACTGTGAGACATCCTGAGAACGACAATGCAGTTCTCTTGTGGCATGCATCTGCGGCAGCGTCACTGAGGGATCCTGAAATAAAGAAAATACCACTGGCACCGCCCTGGATTCTATCCTCATTGCCAACGACCAGTTTACAGTTCAATTTCAAGCCTGGAAATGTGACTGCATGCCGGTTTGACGGAGACCACAATGAATATTTCCTTGGGGTTGGAGAGGGAAAGGTTGTTGAAGGCCCAAAAACAAGAGAATCATATGGGTGGTTGGAAGTACCTGACTGGCCATCCTGGGAAAGAAAATTAATGGAAGGTCCGTATCCACATCATTGTTCATGCATATATGGACATGAAGCGGATGCACTTGAAGAGGCTGTTAAATTTATTCCGAATCTTGTACTTCAGAGATTTGATAAATAACATGAAAGTATAAGGAGTGGCAATTGATTTTATCGGAATTTAGTTTTAAGAAAACCTGTTATCAGGAAGCAAAGGATATGGTAGTTGAACATATAAACTCGCTTGCGTTTCCGCTGGATTCGTATCTTGAAGACAAATTGCTGATGAGCGATCTTTATATTATTTTAACCGGGGGTAAAGAAACAGGATATTTTGTCATATCCGATAAAACAATTCAATTCTTTTACCTGAGGCTTGAATGGGTCCATATGGCACAGGATATATTCGAGACCATAGTCAGTGAATATGGCATTGAAAAGGTCTTTGTTATATCACAGGATTCCCGGCTTGCAGCAGTTATGGTTGAATGGGATTATTCAAAGGAAAGAGGAGCCTGTTGGTTTGTTGACAGCAGGAGAGACATCGATTACAGGGAAACTGCGGATGGGATGATATTCAGACCTGCAGTAAAAGACGATGTGCCGGAAATAAGAAGAGTCAGCAAGGACTTCTTTGACGAACCTAGTTATAATTACAGGAACCTGAATGAGAGAATTGAAGCCAAAACTGTATTTATACTGGAAAAAGATGGGCAATTAATTGGAGCAGGTTTATATGAACAGGGATGCATATGCAGGGACTGTGCTTCTATAGGCATGTTTACCAATCCTTTATTCAGAAAAATGGGATCGGCAAGGAAAATCTTATTGAATTTAAAAGAACATGTATACAGTCTGGGGCTGAAGCCTGTGGCTGGATGCTGGTATTATAATACACTGTCAAGGAAAAGCCTTGAGTCGGCAGGCATGGCGGCTGCATCCCTTGGATATACTGCCATACTGGAAAAAAGGGACAGACCTCCAAAAAGGACAGGTAATCCTCCGGGAGAGGAAGTAGAATAATTGAGCGAAGGAGAATCAGGGACATATGTTATTGGGCAAATATTCAGCAAGAATAAGTAATTCAGTATTGCCAATGGAATTGATAAGACCTTTTCCTGCAGCTGATATCCGGGAGAAATGGACAGGAATCGACAAGAAGACAGAAGCTTCTGTGGTTTTACGTGCAGAAGCATATAAAGAAACCAGGTTGCAGCCTTTGAAAGCTACAACCATCATGGAGGCTTTCTCAACAGGAAATACCTCGCAACTCCTTGATATTTTAAACAGAAAACTCAATACACTGACTGCGCTGACACTTGGTGAATGTCTGATTGACAAAGATACATATATTGAAAAAATCCTTGACACTGCATGGTCAATCATGGATATGTCTGTATGGAGTACGCAAATAATCAAGGATAAATATAATGAAAAATCATATGACACAACAGTTCCTATTCTGGACCATTCAGCTGCACAGGCCGGAGGCACCCTGACCTATGCATATTATTTGCTTAGGAAAAAAATTGATGGAATAGACGTTAACATAGGGAAGAGGTTCGAGTTTGAGATTAAAAGAAAAATACTGGAACCATTTTTAAGAAGGAAGAGCAACTGGATGAGAGGTGAGGGAAATGCATACTTTCATTCAATGCCTGATGACTTGAGTCAAATAGTTCTGGCAGCGATGATATTTGAGAAAAATTATAGAATCAAACACCGTATTGTAAAAGAGTCAATGGAAATAATTGATGAGTTCCTTGATAATTCTCAAAAAAAATGTCCCGCCCGGAATAGTGAACAGGCGTACTATGGTTTAATCAGATATCTGGATGTTCTTTATATGGCTACGGGAAGTTCTTTTGATGTTTTCAATGACGAAGAAATACTGGATTATGGTAAATCGGTTCCCATTGAATCATGCGGGTTTGCGTTACTTTTGCATGCATATCATTCCGATAACAGTGAATTGATTGAAAGAGCATATAAAAACTGCAATGGGCAGTTTTATATGAATTCACTGGGTAAGGATTTATCAATGGATTATTCATTGTTTTTGTTATTCAACAGTAATCTGATTGCAAATGGTTTTTATAAAACAATAGAATTCAGTGCGGAGGGAGCAAGGCATGCTGACAGATAGATTTACAGACAATATTAATTTGCATATGATTTCTTTTGAGGAATACAGACCATATCCGGATATAACAGAAAGGAAAAAATGGGAATCCCTGGAAACAACCATTAAAGAATTTTATATTACAGCTGCAGACGAATTCATTGATTATGAATTTCAACCAATTACAGCATGTACCTATTTATATACAGGAAGAACCGACGATTTATCTGTTTACAACAAGTTGCGCAGAGAGAATCTTGATGCACTGAATGCCCTTGCAATTGCAGAGTGTATACAGAATACCGGAAAATACATGGGGAAAATTATCGACGGAGTCTGGTCGATCCTTGATGAAGCTACATGGCATCTGCCATGCCCTACTGCAATGTATCCCAGGTTTCCGGCCGTTATGGTTGATGTAACCGATCCGCTGATTGAACTGGGGGCCAGTAGCTATACCCATACCCTGGCAGTAATATATTATCTGCTAAAGGTAAGATTTGATGAAATTGACGAAAATATATTCAAGAGATTATATAGTGAAATCGACAGAAAAATTCTGACACCATATCTAGAACGGGAAGACTACTGGTGGATGGCTTTCGAAAGACATTATCATAAGAAAATGGGTGTTTTGTATTCAATAAATAATTTCACTACACATTGTACCAACTATGTACTGGAAACCTTTCTGATGCTGGAGCGAAACGAAAGCAGGAGAAGTCGTGCCATCGAAAAAACCATGGAGATATTGGACAATTACATAGATTATGTAGCTGATGACGGGTGGTGTGATGAAGGGAATGGTTACTGGTTCATGTCATATGGTGCATTGAATCTGGTGCTGGAAAAAATTGCAGTCGCAACCAATGACTATGTAAATGTTTTCGACGAAGAAAAAATATATAATATGGGACAGTATCTATGCAGGTCTCATATAGGCAATGGTTATTTTGTTAATTTTGCAGACAGCCATCCAATTAACCATTTGATTAGTAATAAAGTAATCAGATTTGCTCAAAATACAAAAAATGACAAGCTGATGAAAATGGCATTTTCTATAGCACAAGGTGATGATTTTTTGGATATTATTACTAAAAGAATCGTTGGGTTAGAGACATCCTTGTTTGTAATGTTCAATCTGGGCGAGATTCGTGAAAAGTACGGAGTGAACCCAAAGGACTCTGATTACATCGAAAATGAGTACTATTATCCGGATTCAGAAGTACTTGTAGTAAGGGAAAATGAAAAAACATACCAGGGAATATTTATGGCATGCAAGGCAGGTCATAATGATGAAAACCATAATCACAATGATGTTGGTAATTTCATTGTTTATAAAGACGGCAGACCTGTACTCGTTGACCCGGGTGTAGAAAGCTATATAGCTGATACATTCAATAAGAACAGATATAAGCTCTGGACCATGCAGTCAAGGTATCATAATCTTCCCACCTTTAATGGAGTAATGCAAAAAGAAACACGTATTTACAAAGCCAGGGATGTAAAATATATTACCAATGTGGAAATATCCGGTATGTTTATGAATCTGAAGAATGTTTATGAAAGAGAGGCGGGTCTGGTCAAATATGAAAGAACCATTATGTTCAACAGAAATTTGAAGAAAGTTGAATGCATTGATGATATAGAATTGACTCAACATACAGATGATATAGAGTTCTCTTTTATGACTCCATGCAATACGGGCATAGCGGAGGGCGAAATTAGATTTTATGAAAATGAAATGAAGATAGCAACGATGAAATTTGACCATACAATTCTAAATTATGATGAAGAAATAATAATTTTCAGAGACAGGAAACTGGAAGAGGAATGGAACGGCAGTCTGAAAAGAATTATTCTCAGAGTAAAAAAACCTGTAAGAATATTGAAAGTTAGTTTTGAGCTGATATAAATAAGTGAAATATTCTTAATACTAATATATAATTTGCATTACACCACTTGCTGTACATCAAAAAAATGATAGTACGGCATTCAAGGGAGGTGCCTGATGTCTTTTAATAAAAAATCTATGATGTTAATTCTGTTAACAGTGGCACTTATTCTGACAGCATGTTCTGCAAACAATGCAAAAGACGCTGTTTCTTCAACTCCCCGGGAACGAATGCTGGATACTATAAGGTTCATGTCTGCTAAAGACGGAGGACGGATTGCCGGTTTTGCCGGTGAAGCCGATACGGCAGTATATCTTCAGAAACAATTCGAGGATATCGGTCTCAGGGTAAGTACGCAAAGTTTCCCGGTTATGGCATTTGCATGTGACTATGCCGGACTGGATATTCTATCCGGAAGTGATGACCTTATTTACGATGTCAAGGTTCTGACCTTCAGCGCTCCCACCACTGAAGATGGAATAACTGCAGAAATTGTTCCTGCAGGACTTGGTGCCGATGATGATTATGAAGACCTGGATATTAAAGGAAAGATTGCATTGATAATGCGCGGAGGTGAATACTTCAGGGTCAAAGTTGAAAGGGCATATCAAAAAGGAGCCATTGCCGTAGTTTTTTATGATCCAAATGGTGATGAAGCAATTTCCGCTACTCTGACACAGCTTTCCTCTATTCCGGCTCTGAGCATTTCACGAAGTGATGCTGTTGTTATTGAAAAAGCGATTGCAGACGGGGGAACTGTAAGAGCTCATATGAGTGTTGACAGCATTACCCGGGATTCGACTTCATCAAATGTCATAGGTCTCTACAGGTCAACGGATAATCCCGATGAAAGGTGTGTTATTGTATGTGCTCATTATGATGGTGTAGATACCCCTGCCGCCAATGACAATGCATCAGGTATTGCCGTTATTCTTGAAATTGCCCGTACAATAGTAAGTGATGAAACCAGGCTTCCGTATGATGTAAAATTCATCGCATTTGGTGCTGAGGAAATAGGCTTGGTAGGTTCCTCTGCCTACGTGAACAGCCTTGGATACAACGAAATTAATTCAATTACAGCAGTGTTGAATTATGACATGGTAGGAATCGGTGATTCATTTGAAATTTTAACCGTTGAAGAAACTGAAAACAAGGAGCTGCTGAGTGCATTTGAGTATACATTGGGTCATATGGGTTACACTTCGATCTTTTCCAATACGGACAGAAGTGACCATGCTCCGTTTGCTTATGCCGGAATACAGGCTGTTGATATCCAAATGAGCCCGGTTGACAATTATCATACAGATTCCGATACAATTGACGAAATACAGCCTAATAATCTAAATATAATGGTTGAACTTGGTGTATCTTTGCTGCGCGAGAGCTTGATTGATTTGTCCGATTGAATCGCCTGAATCATAATTTGCCCATATGGGCAGCAGTCCAGGTGCAGGTAGAATTCAGATTGTGCATATTGTGAATAAATATACATTACTATCCTCAGATATCATTGACTTTTTTAAAAAATAGTGTTTTAATAGGGTGAAAATTCGGCAGTAATCTTTCTTGCTTGTTTTCAGTCAAGAGGTCCTTTTTGCCGGATATTGGAATTGGTTTATTATAATATCACAAGAAGGACACGGGTTTGTTATTATGGCTAAAAACCTGATTGAACTGAGAAATCTCACAAAAACCTATAGCGGCTTAAAAGCTGTTGACAGTATTAACATGAACATTAGGGAAAAGGAGTTTGTAACACTTCTGGGACCCAGTGGATGTGGTAAAACAACAACCCTCAGAATGATAGGGGGGTTTGAAGAACCTGATGAAGGTCAGATTCTTTTTGAAGGCAAACCTTTGAACAATGAGCCCCCGTATAAAAGGAATATAAATACAGTTTTTCAAAGATATGCACTTTTTCCCCACATGAACGTCTATGAAAATATAGCATTCGGACTTCGCATAAAAAAAATACCCAATGAAGAAATACAACGCAAGGTAGAACGAATGCTGAAACTCGTGGATCTTGTCGATTTCGGGAAAAGGGATGTTGAATCCCTGAGCGGAGGTCAGCAGCAAAGAGTTGCAATCGCCAGGGCACTGGTAAATGAACCCAAGGTTCTTCTTCTGGATGAACCTCTAGGAGCGCTGGACTTGAAACTCAGGAAAGAGATGCAGATAGAACTTCTTGAAATGCAGAGGAGTGTAGGTATCACTTTTATTTATGTAACACACGACCAGGAAGAAGCCCTTACCATGTCAGATACCATTGTTGTAATGAACAAAGGTGTTATACAGCAGGTCGGCTCACCCCAGGATATTTATAACGAACCGGTAAATCGATTTGTTGCCGATTTCATTGGCGAAAGCAATATAATTGAAGCAAATATGGTTGAGGACCTCATGGTGAAATTCGATGGGATAACCTTTGAATGTATAGACAAGGGATTTGGAGTCAATGAACCTGTAGATGTAGTTATAAGACCGGAGGACTTGGTTTTGGTCCCAAATCCTTCAGAGGGACAGATTCAGGGAGTCATTTCTTCAGTGGTATTCAAGGGGGTACACTATGAGATGCTTGTTGAAAATGAATACAGGGTTTATATGGTGCAAAGTACAACCATGTTTCCTGTTGATACAAAAGTTGGTTTGAATATTGCGCCAACTGATATCCAGGTAATGAAAAGAAGGGTTGAAGAAATATGCGAAGACGAATGAAGCTTCTTGCTTATCCCTATTCATTATGGATGGCGGTATTTGTAGTCGTTCCTTTGCTTTTGATTTTTTTATACAGCATTACAAAGGGAGATATTCATGATTTTTCCAGCCTTGAATTTTCCCTTGACAGCTATAAAAGGGTTGCCGAGCCTCTTTTCCTGAAAGTAATAGGAAATTCATTTTTCCTTGCATTGATATCAACTGTACTCTGTTTTATGCTTGGGTATCCCATAGCCATGATAATTGCAAATACAAATCAAAGGTACAGGAATAAACTTCTCATGTTCATAATAATTCCCATGTGGATGAATTTTCTCCTAAGGACTTATGCATGGATGGCGATTCTATCACCAAATGGTGTCTTAAATCGGTTTCTGGATACAATAGGTCTGGCTCCACTTGAAATAATGCCTGGACAGGTTGCAGTGCTTATTGGAATGGTATATAACTTCCTGCCATTCATGATTCTTCCTATTTATACAGTCCTTGTTAAAATTGACAGAAGTTTACTGGAAGCTGCTGATGATCTTGGAGCAAATAAGGTCAAGACCTTCTTCCGGGTAGTTTTCCCGTTGAGTATTCCGGGAGTGGTATCAGGAATCACAATGGTTTTCATGCCGGCAGTCAGTACTTTCGTAATTTCGGGACTGCTGGGAGGCGGCAAGACTCCTTTGATAGGTGATCTAATTGAACAACAATTCATGTCCGATCGAAACTGGCATTTTGGTTCTAGTCTTTCCATAATCCTTATGGTAATGATCCTGATTTCAATGGCGGTTATGTCAAGAATGGACAGAAACAGTGATAAGAAGGGAAGTTCAGTATGAAAAAAACCTTGAAAAGAGTTTATATGGGTTTGATATTCCTGTTTTTGTATGCTCCGATAATACTTTTAATTGTCTATTCTTTCAATAGCTCAAAATCCAGAGGGCAATGGGGTGGATTTACGCTAAAGTGGTATGCTGAATTATTTCAGGACCGCCAGATTAAGGAAGCTTTCATATATACAATAGTCATTGCTGTACTGGCCACCATCATATCCACTATCTTTGGAACAATTGCAGCAATAGGTATAAATAACATGAGACGTTTCCCCAAAAAACTTACGCTGAACATTAATAACCTGCCAGTTCTGAATCCTGATATTGTCACAGGTGTAGCCCTTATGACTTTGTTCATATCAGTCAATCTGCAACTTGGTTTTTTTTCAATGCTGTCTGCACATGTTGTCTTTTGCACCCCGTTTGTCATTCTTGCAGTCTTACCAAAGCTTCGTCAGCTCAATCCGCACCTGGCAGAAGCGGCCATGGATCTGGGAGCCAAACCGGCATATGCTCTTCGAAAGGTTATTATTCCACAGATATCACCCGGAATAGTCAGTGGAGCTTTGATTGCATTTACCCTTTCAATTGATGATTTTGTAATCAGTTTCTTTACTGCAGGAACACAGGTGACAAACCTGTCTATTCTGATATATTCAATGGCTAAAAGGGGGGTTAAACCTTCCATAAATGCACTCAGCACAATAATGTTTCTTACAGTTTTAATCTTGTTGCTGCTGATTAATAGAAAAAGCGACAAAGGAGAGGAATTACTTTTATGAAAAAAATAGTTGCAATGGTTGTTTTATTTGCCATTTTGTTTACCGCAATGACCGGTTTGACAGGATGCAGCGACAAGGTTGTACTCAATGTTTACAATTGGGGGGAATACATTGATGAAAGCCTTATTGACAAATTTGAGGACGAAACCGGACTCAAGGTTAATTACAAGACCTATGATACCAATGAAACCCTGCTGGCTAAACTGGAATCCGGTGGTGGAAGCTATGATGTTGTTTTCCCATCTGATTATGCCATAGCTGAAATGATAAAGCTGGATTTGCTCCAGCCCATTGATTTCAATAATGTTCCTAATTTTGAATACATAGATGACAGATTCAAAAATATGGACTATGATCCTGACAACCTGTATTCTGTGCCTTACTTCTGGGGAACCATAGGAATTTTGTATAACAAGGATATGGTGAGCGATCCAGTAGATTCCTGGGAAATTCTCTGGAATGAGGATTATAAGGGAAAGATCCTGATGAAAAAGGATGTCAGGGATGCCATGGGAATCGCACTGAAAGTCCTTGGATATTCAATGAACTCTACAAATGATGCAGAGTTGGAGGAAGCCAAGCGGATCCTGGTAGAACAAAAAGACCTTATCAATGGATATTACGGTGATGAAATCAAGGATATGATAGCAAACGGCGACGCTGCAATAGGTGTTACATATTCAGGTGATTTCATGGACCTTTACTGGGATGAAGATGCCGACTACAGCTATATAGGTTATGGTATTCCCAGGGAGGGAACAAACCTATGGTTCGATGCAATGGTTATTCCAAAGAACAGCGAGCACAAGACAGAAGCAGAAATGTTCATAAATTTCATGCTGGACCCTGACAATGCATTCCAGAATTCAAATGAAGTAGGGTACACTACACCAAATGTTGTCGCATTGCAAATGATAAGAGAAGATTCACCGGAGGTTTTTGAACTGCCTGCATATTGGCCCGATGAAGATGCAGTTGCTCTCAGTGAAGTTTATATTGACCTTGGAGAATACAAGACAATATACAACGAAATTTGGATGGAAGTCCGCATAGAATGAAGAAATTAAAAAGACCGCACTGAAAAAGTGCGGTTCTTTTTATCCTGAACGAACATCCCTGGGATAACGTGTCAAATTTGACACGTTATCCCAGGGATGTTCG
>CAYYXJ010000070.1:0-1280 GCA_964475455.1 uncultured Clostridiaceae bacterium
ACAAAGTCCATGTCATATTTTGTCTGCTGAAGCCTAATAAGGGTTCTGCCCACATCAAATGCAACATTTCCTCCTCCGATGACAACAACTTTTTCGTGGATTGCAGGCATTTCAGCCAGATTTCTGAGATAATCCCTAGTCTGTCCAAGGAATGGTATGGCATATCCTACATCTTCGTGCTCATAACCCGGTATCTTAAGCTCCCTTGAAAGTGAAAATCCTGTTCCAAGGAAAACTGCATCATATTCATCCCTCAGTTTTTCCATGGAAATATCTCTTCCCACTTTTGTATTTGTGATGAATTTTACACCGGCTTTTTCAATGATTCCGATATCTTTCAATACACTCTCTTCAGGGAGTCTGTATTCCGGTCCACCATATCTGATAACACCGCCGGGAAGTGCCTTTTCCTCATATATGTCAACATCGTATCCAAGAGTCCTCAGATAATAAGAACATGACAGTCCCGAAGGTCCGGATCCGACAACAGCAACTCTTCCGTTAACCGGTTCCGTGACAAATTCAAGGGCCGCTGCATCATAAAGGTCTTCAGGTGTATTGTCCACTATAAACCTTTTCAGCCATCTTATAGCTATCGCCTCTCCCCTGTGTCCAAGGGCACAAACCCCCTCGCACTTATGAGTACAGATTCTGCCGCAGACATTTGCCAACGGATTGGTTTTATATAGCCAGGACATTGCCTCCTTCATATCCCCTTTCCACACACTTCTGATGTATTCAGGAATATTCATATGGGCAGGACATGTTTCTGTGCAGATTCCGCATTCAACACAACGGGCACTTTCCGATAGGGCTTTTTCCAGTGAGTAACCTTTTACTATTTCCATGAATGAATTTTTACGGCCTACTGGTTCAAGTTCCATGGCATAGCGTTCCAGGTCCAAGAGTTCCGAGTCATTGTCACGCAGGTAACCATGGTCCTTTGAATCATTGTGGATTCCTGTTGAATCGGGAATAAAATAGAATGAGTCCGTGCTTTTTGAAAGATGCAGATATTCCTTGCTCATATTAAGGGAATCAGATGGACAGATATCAACACACAATGCACAAAAGGAGCATCTGCCATAATCGAATGCAGGCCTTTCATTTTTATATCCTTCTTTTTCATCAAGTCCTTCTACAGCAAGCATTTCTATGGCATTGGTGGGACATATCCTTGAACATGTTCCGCAACCCAGGCATTTTTCCCAATCATTCTGGTGAAATCCCCTGTATCTGTCCGATGCTTCCCTCGGCTTGTCAAAAATATCCTTCTTCAG
>CAYYXJ010000070.1:1290-13422 GCA_964475455.1 uncultured Clostridiaceae bacterium
CTTCTTGCCAGATATTTCCAAGCCTTTATGGGAGAAAACATACTTTTTTCTTTATTCATTGATTCACCTACCTGTCTATCTCAGGGCTGCAGACACCCATGGTATCCATCCAAAGGGATGCATCATCTATCCTATAGCCTCTTAAATATTTTTCTATACCAAGCAATCCCTGGGCATAAGATGCACCTCTGACTGCTATCCTGTAAGGCATTTCCTTTCCATCCGACACAATGAGATACCCATATTCTCCCCTGCTTGATTCAATGGCCGAATATACCATTCCTGCAGGGACCGTCCATCTCAGTGCATTCCCGGATGATACAGGCACATTCACCTCACCACCCTCAGGCATTTTTGCTATAACCTGCCTCACAATTCCGATACTCTGGTAGATTTCCCTTACCTTTACATTCATTCTGGTAAGTGCATCAGAATAATCTGCTGTCGGAACTTCAAACTCGACCTGATCATAACGGGCATATGGTTTGACCTTGCGCAGGTCATTTGCCATGCCGGTTGAACTTCTCATACCGATACCTGTAACACCAAGTTCCCAGACGACATCTGAGGGAAGCATGATGTTGTCCTTGATTCTTGTGTGAATTATAGGGTGCTTCAGAATAAGTTCTTCAAACTCAGGAATTTTTGTTTCCAGTTCATCAAGTACATCAATTACCTTCTTTAAAAAACCTTCGGGGATATCTTTTCTTACTCCACCGGGAACGATATACATATGATATATTCTGGCACCGGTCAATTCCTCGAACAGATCAAGGATGAGATCCCTCTGGGCTATTGCCCAGTATGTGGCAGTATACATTCCGGTCGGGCCTCCGATGAATCCAAGACCCATTACATGGACGGCAATACGAGCCATTTCCAGAACCAGCATACGAATCCAATGTGCTTTTTCAGGAACCTCAATTCCTGCAAGAGCTTCTATACCCATTGCATATACCATTTCATTGATATCGGGTTCGGGAACACAAATTCTTGGAATTAAAGCCAGATTTCCCATCCAGAGCCTTCTTTCCATGAGCTTTTCAAATCCCCTGTGAAGAAATCCGGGTGTAGGTCTTGCCTTGTTTATAATGTCACCGTCAACATACATATGCACTGAATAATTGCCGTGCATTCCGGGATGCTGTGGTCCGAGGAATAATTTAACTTCATTCATCGCTCATTCCTCCTATCTTGGATTTGAAAACCTTGTCCCTGTCCATCATCGGGAACTTGGAGTCTGAATACGCCCGGGGATCAAAATCCTTTCGAAGCGGTGGAATTGTATCCCACCTTTCAAGAAACAAAGGTTTATATGAGTCTTCATTCCCAACAAACTCAACACCAAAGAATTCATGTACTTCCCGTTCATAATACTGAGCCCCGGGGTATATTTGAGTTATGGTACTGAATACCGGTTTCTCCCTGTCTATCCTTGTGCGTAGGTGTACATGTATACCATCTTCCCAATTCATCAATACATATACAAGCTCAAATTCATTTTCCTTCATCCAGTCAACGCAAGTTAAAATACTTAGTTGTGTAAAACCACTTGATTTTAAATATGCAAGAGCTTTGTGTACTTCGCCTGGGCTCACAATACAGGCAATCTGTCTGTCAGCAGGTGTCATCATTTTAAGCGGTTTCAGGGTATCACTTATTTTCTTAAGCATATCATTCATGGAATTCGTCATTGATAATTACCTCCCCGAGTGATTCAAGCTGGTTTTTCTTATACCAGTCATAATTTTCCTGATAATGTTTCCAGCCATTTGCTTCTCCCTTTTTGATCATTTCAATAAGAGTGCTGAATCCATTCATGATTGCCTCAGGTCTTGGCATACAACCGGCGATATAAAGGTCCACAGGCAGATATTTGTCCAGCTGATTTATTGTGGCATAGGAATCATAATAAATTCCTCCGTTTATTGTACATGAACCGAATCCCACAATATATCTGGGGCTGTTCATCTGTTCATATGAATATATGACCCTGCGAAGCGTCTTTGTACTGAGATAACCTGTTATCAACAGCACATCAGCCTGCCGCGGGGTTGCCATCGGACCCATCCCCAGTCTTTCCATGTCAAATCTGGATGTCATGGTGGGGGGCATTTCAATGGCTCCGCATCCTGTACAATACCATTTCATCCAAATTGAATTGGCACTGAAATAATCACCTATCTTTTCCCAGACATTTCTGGTGTCTTTCTTATCTAAAACCATATTGTCACTCCTAATCCTGTGAATATGACCACAATGCCCTGAATAATTGCCATCGCAAGGGGCACCCTGTAGAAAAACTTCACAGCCTGGTCAATTTTGAATCTTGGCATTACTCCTGAAACTATATTTGTAAAAGTGTACAGAATTGCATATTTAAGCATATATTCCCAAACAGTTGCACCTCCTCCGAAGAAAAGATTTATAATCAGGGAAACTTCTATGAATGTCATGAATTCATGCAAAATGAACATAAATCCCAGATGCTTGCCACCATACTCAACCATTGGTCCTGATGCAATTTCTGCAGGTGCTATGAATGAGTCAAATGGTTTTTTACCCAACATTCCCATAAGGGCAATGACCGCTACAATTCCTCCCAAAGGCATCCTGATTGCATTCCACCCCAGTATTCCCATACCCTGCTGCATCTTTGCCAGTTCACCGACTGATGCTGAATCAAATGCAAATATCATGGTAAATATAACCACCATCAATGGAATGTCATATGCAAGCATATTCGTCAAGGCCCTGCCTACTCCTATGCTGGCCCATGGATTGCCTGAACCGGCTGCGCTCATGGCCATACCAAGCATTCCTACTGCAAGCAGATATGATATTACAAACACATTATCAGTTCCCGGGAACGCCCTGAAACCGGCAACCGGTATAAATATTACCGTGGCCATGATTCCACCCAATGCCATGATTACACCAAAATCGAAAACCCATCCATGGCTTGTAGAATCCTTGCGCATTGCCTTGAAGATATCAAGGAACTGCTGGTACCATCTTGCCCCATATCTTTTCTGCAGCCTTGCAGTTACTTTCCGGTTGAATCCTGTCAGTGAAGTCTGGAAAATAAATACAAGAACCAACATGAGAAACGCATAAACAAAATTCAATATACCCATTACAGAACACCTCCTGCAATAATTCCAATGAGCACCATGCCCATTACAAGAAGCACCGTTCGTGCCGGCTTAATTCCAAACACCACTGATTCTGCAAGATTACCCAGTTCAGATATTTTAACCGCTGCCTTATGATATAGCTTCATCGTGTCCGGCGCTTTTTCGTACAGTCTTTCAAAAGGTGCATAGAAACTGTGACTGTAGTGCAGCAACTCCCTTGTGTGTATGAATTCGGCGGATGTAAATGTATCCATGAGTTCCACCTTCCTGCTTTTGCGCCTTACTATAAAAAGGACAAAGGCTATTGCAAAACCAAATCCGAATACTATGAATACTTTGAACGCATCGAGGAATCCATTGCTGGTAACGATGGTATTCTCAGCCAAAGTAACAGGCAATATCCCGAATGTGGTTTGTATTTCAGTGACCACCCTGAGGAATATGTTTGGAAATATACCTGTTAGAAGCGACAGGAGTGTCAGTATTATCATTGGGAACATCATGAAGAATCCCACTTCTTTTTTCTCCAAATCCCTGGTAAAAGTCTGCCCTAGAAAAACTGCGCTCAGTGGTCTGAACACATACATGAAAGACCCGATTGAACCAAAGAATGCTGCTGTTGCTACAAACAGTAAACCTTTGTCTGCCAACCCCTGGAAAATAAGCCACTTTGACACGAAGCCTCCCATCGGAGGAATTCCCGCCATGGAAATTATTGCAATGAGATATACCACATATGTAACAGGCATCCTGTGTATCATTCCCCCCATTTCACTCATCCTGGTTGTTCCGGTCCTGTATGAGACAGCAGCAATTGAAAGGAATGCCGCCGCTGATGCTACAGCATGGTTGACGATATGCATCAAACCGCCCGCGAAACCTACCTGGTCAAGCATAAGGAGACCTATCAATATATATCCGCCGTTGGCAACCGATGAATAGGCCAGTAGTCTTTTGGCATCCTCCTGTTTGATCGCCATCAGTGTTCCTGCCACTATACTTATAGCTCCGAGTATCATCATGAAATAGATTGGCAGCGGAACCCCTCTGAAACTTGTCATTCCCCCGAATATCTCATATGCCGGGAAAGCAGTAACACTTAATAGGGCTATAAAAGCTCCCATCTTGACCAATCCCCCCGACAGCACCGGTGAAAAAGTATGTGGAGCACTGCCATGAGCCGCAGGCAACCATACATGGAACGGGAATATTCCGATTTTAGCCAGTCCTGCTGCAATGAAAGTAACAAATATCACAATGGCCCTTACAGGATAGCCCACCAAGCCCTTGAAGGCCTCATTGATCACAAATGTACCTGTAGTTCCGTATGCGAACATGATTGCAAATAATGCAGCCATCGAGCCTATTGCACTGATAACATAATAAACATAGGCAGCCTGCCTCGACTTGCCCATCTGAATGATGAATGCAGACGACCAGACTACAGTTTCCCAGAAAACGAAGAGTGTAATAAAGTCCCTTGCAAAGAAAACTCCCAGGGTACCAGCCATGGAAAGCAGGTAAAGGAAGTTATATCCTGCGGGATAAATCAGTTTCTTCATCCAGAATGGATTGAAGAATGCGGTCATCGAATACGCCATCAGCATGACAAGTGCAAAATACCACCCTGTTATTGTGATATTGAAATTGAAATACAAGAGCGAGATTTCCGTGCCGATTGAATCCCTGAGCAGGAAAACAGCAATCATTGAAAAAAGCGAACCGGCAACAGTCATTGCCGCTCCTGCTTTATCATTGAACCTGGTTACAAGATATGCCACCAGAGCAACGGCTATTGTAATGATTATAATAAGGTTAAGGTTCATTGGTCCCCTCCCTTTCGCATTGACATTGAAATTGCCGGACCTTCATCTCCCAGTAGTCCTCCGTTTGGTGCAATCAGTTTTCCTGAAGCATCCGGAAGCATACCGGAAAGTACAACCAGCAGTGCGGCAAGCAATACCGCAACAGTACCTGTGTAGTTAAATATTCTTTTGTCCCCTACAGCCCGGTCTGAATCAGCCCACTCGCCTTCTTTTCCCGGAGCCCACAGTTTGATGAGGATTTTTATAAAGTAAGCTCCTTCTATAATGGTTCCTATTAATATTATAGCGGGAACAAAAAAGGTTCCTTGATTAAAGTATGATGCAAGTACATTCAATTTTACATAAAAACCAAACAGCAGGGGCAAGCCGGTCAGTGATAGTGCTGCAATGGTAAATGCAATTCCTGTGATAGTATTTTTAGTGAAAGCACCGCTTAATCCTATATAGTCGTCTGTACCGTATTTTTCCTCAAGGCTGCCTGCCGAGGCAAACATGATCATTTTGGCAACTGCATTATTCACTATTACAAGAACTGCCGGGAACACAAATCCTGTGGCAAACAAAGCTGCCGCAAGTCCCGATTGTGCGATACTCGAGTATAAGAGAACATGTCTCAATGACTTGTTTCTGAATGCCGAAACCTGGCCTGCGGCAAATGTTAGTAAAGCAATGGTGACAATAATCACTCCCGTTGTTGTTCCGGGTACCAGAACCTGTGAAAAAACCCTTCCAAATACAAACAGAGCCGCAGTTGAATAAACTGATGCGAACATTACACCAGTGAATGTATTTGAATTACCAAGCACCCCTTTGACCCACCCGGCCATAGGCAAAAGCTTGGCTTCAACGGCTATTCCTGCGAATATCAGCATAACCGGCAGCAAAAGGACTGTTTGTCCCGGAATACCAATTTTCTCAGACATCAGAACCATGTTCAGTGTACCTGTCTGATTGTAAAGAAGAATCAAACCAAGAAGGTAAAGCACCGAACCGATGGATCCGATTACAAGATAGTTGAATGATTGAGCCGGTTTCCTGCCCTCACTGCTGAGAATATAAGCCGATATGGCTGTTATTTCCATGAATACAAAAAGATTGAACATATCACCTGTAAGAATCATCCCATTCATACCGGCTAAACCGGCCAGTATGACAGGTGTAAATTTCTCTGCCCTTTTAAAGGCCAGCACCACTGCGGCAAGGACAAGTATGTTGATCAATATAACCCCTGCAGCGGAAAAATCATCCAGTACCAGACTTATTCCAAACGGGATCTTAAATCCACCTATGGCTGTTTCTCCTTTTTCCACAAAAAACACAAGTGCTGCGTTCAGTACCATGCCAAGTGCCAGAATCCATTTCTGCAGTTTTTTAAATATCACTGATATGAATGCCAGACCAAGGGGAATGGCAATTAAATATACCGGATTAAACATCATGACTCACCTCCGATCTCCGAAAGGTCGTAAGTGCCGTACTTTTTATGTATTTTCCGGGCAAAGACCAGTCCTAGTGCTGTAACACCCAGGCCAATTACTATTGATGTCAAAACCAGTGCCTGGGCTACAGGATCAACGAATTTCAATAAATTGCCCGGACTGTCAGCAGATAGTATTGGTGCAGCTCCGTCATTAACAAATCCAATTGCAATTATAAAAACATTGATTCCGATTTCCATTACATTTATTCCAACAAGAATCTTTATAACATTCCTTGTGGATAATATTCCGTACAGACCAATTACAATCAAGAGCAAGGATGCAAATTTTATCATGCTTCTACCTCCTCATTGAACATATCTGTTATTATTCCAGTAATTTCCGATCCTACTTTAAGGCCGATAATTACATATATGACAGGTATTATTCCACCACTCAACAGTTCTCCAACAACACCGGTGGGAAGGAAATTGACAAGGAAATATCCGCCTGCCAGCAAGCCTGCTATTCCAAGCAGTACATACAATGTGCCAGCAATCCCCTCTGCTATCTTGAATCCTTTTACATTGGCCCTGAATCCATCATCCGCCAGGTAAAGAAGCAAGAATGATGAAGCAATCATGCTTCCACCGGGAAATCCACCTCCCGGTGTCAGATGTCCATGGGTGAAAATATAAATTCCGGTAACCAACATCAATGGAAACAGAAGCTTTGCAGATGTTCCCAGAATAAAACCGCTTTTTCTTCTTTTCCGTCCCCTGTCCATTGAACCTGCCAGAATTGAAACTCCCAAGGCCGCCAAAAACAAAACCGTAACCTCACCCAGGGTATCAAATGACCTGTAATTGACAATAACACTTGTAACCATATTAGCCGATCCGGTTTCTGCATCTTTGGTTTCACCAAAAATGACTTCCCCGGTATCACCGTTTACATCCTTCGCTATATAATGGGATGCAGCACTGTCCTCCAAAAGTTTGTCATTATAATTGAAAAGCCCTGTAGATGAAGAGATACCCATCAACAGAACAATACCAAATGCAACTGCAAGAAGACCTGAAAAAACTCTTTTCATAATTTTTCACCGGCCTTTCCAAGATTTCGAATTGAGACTACAAATATAAATGTAATGAGGCCAGATCCGATAACAGCTTCTGTTACTGCAACATCCGGTGCGCTTAAAAGGGCAAACCCCGCTACTGCAGTCATGCTTAGAGCCGAAAGAAAAATTACAGATGAAAGAAGCTTACCGGATAGTACCGCTGCAAGGGCAAACGCCACAAGAAGAACACTTACACCTGTTTCCAGAATATTAAACCAACTCATTGTTCTTCCTCCTTTCCATAAAAACCATCCAGGTCATCAATAACCGGTTTTGCATATGGTTTTACGCCGCTTTTATAAGCAGAACGTATTATGGTGGAACTTCCTACTGGATTGGTAGCTACAATAAATAGCATTATCAACAATATCTTCAGTATCCATTCCGGCCGTGCAGCTATTACACCGGCAAGGGTCAGCATGGTACCTAGGGTTGTAGCCTTGGTTCCCGCCTGTGCCCTGGTATAAAGACTGGGCATCCTAAGTAAACCAAGACCCCCGGCAGCATAGAAAACTCCACCCGCTATTATGAAAATATATGAAAGAATACTCATCATTTCCCCTCCATGAATCTTGCAAAGACAATTGTTTCGAGGAATGCCAGCACAGCATATACAAGAGCAATATCAAGAAACAGGGCACTTCCCTTTAATGCAGCAATTACAGCAAGAAGTCCGGTAATGATGATATTGATGATATCCAGCGATATAACCCGGTCAAAGGCAGTCGGCCCTGCAAATAATCTTATTGCTGAAAACAAAACGCCAAGACCCAGAAGAATAAAGAATATAATCTGTGGAATCATAATGACATCCTCCCGAGGATTTTCTCGAATTTTCCCGATATTCTTTCTGAATACTCCTCATGATTTTTCCCCTTCACATCAATCCAGTGAACATATACGGAATCATCATCTGCATCAACAGCTATGGTTCCGGGGGTCAATGTAATTGAGTTTGCAAGAACAAGTTTTCCAAATCCAGTCTTTAGATTTGTCTTTACTTTGATGAAACCCGGATTAATCGGTAGTTTTGGATTCAACACCCTGAACAGTACATCTATGTTTGCCTTTACCAGTTCAAACATGGCGAGCGGAGTCTTCCAGCTGAGTTCCAGGTTCAGCAATTTCCATAGCAATGCAGAAAGAACTGCTGATACGGCGGCTCCCAGAACAAGTTCCGGAACACTTACACCTGCCAGCAGAATCCAAACAACATAACATACAATGAAATTGGAAATATACTTTTTCACTTATGTTCCCCTCCTAAAATATTGTCTGATCTCGAGCTTTTATATATTAACATATTCAA
The DNA here is from genome assembly GCA_964475455.1 of uncultured Clostridiaceae bacterium. GTDB lineage: Bacteria > Bacillota > Clostridia > DUPQ01 > DUPQ01 > JAFGQE01. The sequence continues at coordinate 10,104 of CAYYXJ010000070.1, forward strand.
ATATTTAAATATGTTAACCAAAGATTATCACTTCGTTAAAAGCTTGTCAATCAGTTTAATTCAAACATTGTTTTTTCTTTTGTATGATATAAATCAGCAATTTATATTGCCTGTCATTTGAGCTGCAACACTATTTCCCGCCAAATTCACTGTTAAGAACCTGCTCCACAATTACCCTAAAACATCCCTGTCACTAACTGTGATTTGATATCAACAATTATATCAGCATTACATTGCTAAAAAAAGGCTTTGCTGATAAAATCATAGCCATTGAAATGGAGTTTTTATGAAGTACAACAAAGATATTTTCAAATCATTTCTATCATACTACAAACCAAATATGAGATTATTTATCATTGACATGAGTTGTGCCTTTTTAATGGCTATGATAGACCTTTTGTTCCCTATGGTAACCCGGCACATACTTGGTGAAGTAATTCCATCCGGAGAAATGAGGATTCTGCTGGTCTTCGGACTTGGCCTTCTTTTATTATATGGCGTGCATGCGGGTTTGAACTTTGTGGTTAATTACTGGGGGCATGTCGTTGGAACACGCATGGAAGCTTCCATGAGAAGCGATTTATTTGTTCATCTTCAGAAGCTTTCCTTTCGATTTTACGACAACAACAGAACCGGTCAGCTCATGTCCAGGATGGTCAATGATTTGAATGAAATCAGTGAACTTGCCCATCACGGTCCTGAAGATTTGTTCCTGTCAGGGGTTATGATAATAGGTGCAACAATATATCTCTCCTTCATCGATTGGCGCTTGTCCCTGATGCTTGTGGCAATAAGTATCATTCTTTTTGTATTCGGACTTAAAAAGCGAAGGAAAATGTCTGAAGCATTTAAAACCGTCAGGGAAAAGATTGCAGATGTTAATGCAAACCTTGAAAACAGCATATCAGGAATCCGGGTATCCAAATCCTTCACAAATGAGCCTTATGAAACAAAGAAATTCAATGATGGAAACGAGAAATTCAAATTATCAAGGGGTCAGTCATATAAAAGAATGGCTGAATTCCTTACCGGTATAAGTTTTATCTCAAATCTAATGAATCTCTCTATCCTGATGTACGGAGGATATCTGGTTTATGCACAGGCAATAACGCAGGCTGATTTATTTGCCTTCCTGTTATATGTAGGACTTATATTGACTCCCGTACGAAGACTTACCAACTTCATTCAGCAGTTCGAGATGGGAATGACCGGTTTTGTTCGTTTCCGTGAGATAATGACCACTGAACCTGAAATCAAAGATGAAAAAGATGCAATTGAAGTAATTGACGTCAAAGGTCATATTATCTTCAATGATGTTACTTTCTCTTATGACAATAAAGAACATGTTCTAAAGAATCTTACCCTTGAAATAAACCCTGGGGAAACCTTGGCTGTTGCCGGACCTTCCGGTGGTGGAAAAACAACCCTCTGTAACCTGATTCCAAGATTTTATCAGCTGGATTCAGGAAACATATTGCTTGATGGAGTTAACATAAACGACATTAAACTTGAGTCTCTCCGGCGCAACATAGGAATGGTCCAGCAGGATGTGTTTCTATATGCAGGAACAATTGGCGAAAACATACTTTACGGGAATCCAGATGCAACTGAGACAGAAATGATAGAGGCTGCCAAAAAGGCAAGAATTCATGACTTCATAGACAGTCTTCCGGACAAATACAATACCTATGTTGGTGAGCGCGGGATCAGACTCTCCGGAGGACAAAAACAAAGGGTATCCATTGCAAGGGTTTTCCTTAAGAACCCGCCGGTATTGATCCTTGATGAAGCCACCAGTTCCCTGGACACAAAAACAGAAAAAGAAATACAGCATTCACTTGAGGAACTTGCCAAAGGCCGGACAACACTCATTATCGCCCATAGATTGTCAACAATTAGAAATGCAACCCGAATACTTGTCATAACCAAGGATGGCATAGCTGAACAGGGCACCCATGAGGATTTAATGGCTGTAAAAGGTATCTATGCAGACCTGCATGATGGAATAATATAAAATTCTGTTGTTCATATAAGAAACTACGGAGGTGTTTTATGAAGAAGTTTTTTGTAGCAGGGATAACTGCGGCTCTGGTACTGATGGTTTTTAGTTCCGTTACCCTTGCAGATGCCGACAGACAGTTCTCAGATGACATTTCATATTTCGGAAGCGGGCTTTCAGACAGCATAGTCACAGCATACAGCAGCATATCGGCAGGTTCAACCACGGTTTCCCTGACATGCTATACAAGTGCCGGTGAAATCTATGATGTCATGCTATATGAAATGGAACTGCAGAAATTAGTCAACGGTCAATGGAACCGGGTCAGCCTGTTCTATGATTCAGAATACAGCACGAGCTCGATCTACGGCAGCGAAATAGTATCGGTAACTCCAGGTACATACCGGGTTCAAACTTATCATTATATTCAAATGGGGTTTGATGAAGATGATACCTATACAACCAGTCAATCAGTGACAGTGCCGTAATATTCACTCATTATCCCCGATACCATACTGGTTATACTGGCCTTGTCTGTACCACGATAATTCTTCCGACCCTTGATGGTAACATATATGTCATCAAGGAAGAATGCTGCTGTGAATCCATAATTTCTCTCCTTGAAAAGGTAAAAACTGACATTTCCCTCATTTACTATTTCATATTCATAATATATTATGCGGTATGAAAATGGATCGAATTCATCCCTGACCGCATATTCTATTGTGAAAAATGCAAATTCGGTAACATTATAATCTATTGCCGTCGTATACCCATCTGTATGGGTCATGTATGCAAATTCGGTTGCTGAGTATCCTTCCGGTATAAAAGGTGGCAGCAGGATAAATGCACCGGGGTGTTTATTGAGCAACTGTTCTTTTGTCTGGTATCCTGTTCTTTCCAAATATTCAGGCTCGGGACTTTCGTTCTTAAAAATCAAAGGTATGCCTGAAAGCAGTCTTTTTACAGCTATACCATACGTAATATCCCCGTCAGCCAATGCCCTGTATGAACCAATGTAAGCTGCGCCGAAAAATGAAATTATAAGGGTGAAAACGACTATTGCCAAAACGATACGTCCTCTTCTCTTTCTGACATAACCAGCGGCTTCAAGGTTTATCTGCTTTTCAAGTATCCTTGTCCAAAAAGAATCAAAATCAATGGAATCTTCAATTTTCCTTGTTTTATTGTCTGAACCAGGTTTCAAAGAATTCACATAATCCGGTGCCAATCGTTTCTTTTCATTTGATATTTTTCCTGCAGTAACCTTTCCGGCGGAGGCGCTCTGGTTCCCGAACTGGCGACCAAGCTGGGCAATGC
>CAYYXJ010000071.1:0-13343 GCA_964475455.1 uncultured Clostridiaceae bacterium
AAACCCCCGCGAGATGGAGCTGTTCTACAAGGCAAGCATAGCCAACGGGCTGAAGCATCTATAGCGATGGCAGGTGCGAGTCCACATGCTCCTATACATCTCATAACTTCAAGGGAGAAGTTCATGTCTTTTGTTGTTTCACCCACTTCAATCTCAAGAAGCTCTTTGATCTTGTCTACTATCTTGCTTCCCCCTCTTACATAGCAAGCAGTTCCAAGGCATACTTTAATGGTATGTTTTCCCTTTGGTTGTGTGGAAAACAATGAATAGAACGAAACAACCCCACTAACTTTTGACCTGGGAAGGTTCATCTTTTCAGATATAAACTTAAGTACATCCTCAGGAAGATAACCGAAAATTGCCTGAGCCATGTGAAGAATCTGGATCAGATTGCTTTCTTTGGCTTCATAATCCTCGATGGTTTTTTCCAACAGTGAAAACATTTCATCTTCACTTAGACCGCAGCATTCACAATGCTTTGTATCCGTTGCCATATATACACCCCCGTGCTGTATTTTACCGGCTAACCGGTTATAGCCATTTCGGTTGGTGCGGACGTTGACCTTGTTGATAGATGTGTCTGCCGGAACGTCCGTATTATCCCACTACAGTTATCCCAAAATAAAAAAAGAACAGTTGCAGCCATTATCACATGGTGCCCATTTTTAAAGTCAATACGGCAAAACCGTTCAATATATAGATTGTTAACTTTTTGTCAATCTCTTACTATTACATTATACAAAACACCTTACAGCAAGCGCAAGAGGTTTTGTTAATTTTTTATCAATTTTTTGTGAATATTTTAACAATTTTGTTTTATCATGAAGTTTTTCAAGGTTTTGGTAATAATAGGAAGGTCTCTTTCATCCACACCATAATTTGTGACAAACCTGAAAACACCTTCTTCCGGTGGGTAAACCAAAATGTTTCTTTCCTTAAAGTAGGTAACAAATTCAGATTCATCAACTTTGCGGTCTGCTTCAAAGAAAATCATATTTATATCAAGATTATTTTTCCGGATTGAAATTCCCGGAATATCTTTCATCATATCTGCCAGTATATGTGCATTATTGTGATCAATGGAAAGTCTGTGTACCATTTTTGTAAGTGCAATCAACCCCGGAGCAGCCAGAACTCCTGCCTGTCTCATTCCACCACCCATGATTTTTCTTTTATATCTTGCTTTACATATAAATTCAGAAGAACCGGCAAGAATGGAACCCACCGGAGCTCCAAGTCCCTTTGACAAGCAGAACATAACTGAATCACAATGCTTTGTTATTTCACGGACATATATGTCAAGGCTTACCGCTGCGTTAAATAACCTTGCACCATCAAGATGAACCGGAATATGGTTTTCATTTGCCAGATTATATATTTCCTCCATATGGCTAATTGGAATAATCCGGCCGCTTGAATGTGCATTTTCCATGCAGATAAGTCCGGTAACGGGAAAGTGCTGATCTTTTACCCGCCTGATTTTTGCTTCAAGCTCATTGATTGGTATAAAACCGTCTTCGCATTTTATTGTTCTCAGCTGGACACCTGCAATTATGGAAGATGCACCGGCTTCATGCTGTACTATATGACAGCTGTCATCCAGAATAACTTCATTTCCTCTTTCACAGTGAGTAAACAAAGAAAGCTGATTTCCAAAAGTTCCGCTTGGAACAAATAAAGCTGCCTCTTTTCCTACAATTTGTGCCGCAATTTTTTCCAGTTCGATTACGGTTGGATCATCACCGCATACATCATCCCCTACCTGTGCATCATACATTGCCTTTCTCATTTCATCGGTAGGCTTGGTAACAGTATCGCTTCTTATATCAAGTATTTTCATTTTTATACCTTCCATATCAATTATTTAATTCATTGTATAACATTTTTGAAAAAGGTTGAATCAACACAAGCATTATTAGTGCTTATTTTGTTGACTGAAAAGTAAATAAATGTTAATATCTCTCCATACAGATTTTTCTGTAAATATTAATACAATGATGTATAAACCTAAAACGGCAACGAAGCCTGTGTTTTCAAATGAAAACGCAGGCTTTTTTATATCATCATTGACAAGGAGGCTTTCATGGGTAAAATGACGAGGGTAGATATAATTACCAGACCATCCAAATTTGAGGAATTAAAGGAAGCACTTAATTCCATAGGCGTAACCGGAATGACGGTACTTCAGGTAATGGGCTGCGGAATGCAGAAAGGTTCCAAGGAAATGTACCGGGGCGTTCCTGTTGAAATAACTTTGCTGCCCAAAATCAAAATTGAAACAGTTGTATGCGAAGTCCCTGTAGAACTTGTCATAGAAACCGCTAAAAAAGTTCTTTATACCGGAGAGATAGGTGATGGCAAAATATTTACTTATGATGTTGAAAACGCAGTAAAAATAAGAACCGGAGAAGAAGGTGTCAAAGCCTTATAAAAAAGACCCGGAATTGCTTCCGGGTTGATTTCATTCATCAAGGGCTTCCAGAATTTCCCTGGCATGGTCTTTTGGTGAAACCTTTGGAAATACATGCGTAATTGTACCAGATCCGTCAATTATAAAAGTTGACCTCAGAATTCCCATATATGACTTGCCATACATCTTTTTTTCGCCCCATGCACCGTAGGCTTCAGATACTTTATGGTCTTCATCGGAAAGAAGATGGAATGGCAGGTTGTATTTACTCCTGAAGTCTTCATGTGACTTCTGTGCATCAGGGCTTACACCTAATACCACTGCTCCTTTTTCCAATATTTCATCATACACATCACGGAACCCCTCTGCTTCAATTGTACATCCCGATGTGTTGTCCTTGGGATAAAAATATAAAACGACCTTCTTGCCATGGAAATCTGCAAGATTCACAGGTTTCCCCTCATGGTTGTTTAACTTGAATCCAATTGCTTTTTTTCCTTTATCAAGCATTGTCTTTCTCCTTTCAAAATGACCAAATTGTCATGATTATTAATCTGATTAATAATTACCCTGATGTTAAAAATTTAATCTAAAAACATTTGCTTGTGTAGTTGGCATTTATACTATATAATACACTACGTGAAGCGAAACGGGCTTCATCCGGCGAAATCATAGGGGTTATGCCGGCGGTTAATATGTTGTTGCGGGGATGCGCATTTAAGGAATTACTGATCAGGGACTAACACTTCGTTAACACCCGGGAGGGGTTTTCTGGATTTCGTCTTTACCACAACAAAGGATTATGTACAGAGAAAGAGGTTTACTATGTACGAGGATAAAACGTTGAACTGTGTTGAATGCGGTTCAGAATTTCAATTTACTGCTTCCGAGCAGGAATTCTATGCTGAAAAAGGTTTTTCAAACGAACCCAAAAGATGTCCTGACTGTAGGTCAGCACGCAAAAAAGGTCGCTTCAGTGGCGGCGGTGGCGAACGTCAGATGCACGATGCAACTTGTGCTGAATGCGGAGCTTCAACAAAGGTTCCTTTCAAGCCAACAGGCGAAAGACCTGTTTACTGCAGCGACTGCTTCCAGAAAAAGAGAAGCAATTACTAAGATTAATTGGTAAAAAAAAACTAACCCCGCATCTGCGGGGTTTTTTTATTACATTTCTATTTCTTCAACCAGTTTATTATAATCACATATCTTTACGGTTCTCCCGTCAAAGTCAATGACCCCATCGTCACGAAGATTAATCATGGCGCGTGAAAGTGATGGTCTTTCAACATTGAAAAGTTGTGCAAGCTCAAACTTCTTCATGGGAACCTTCACAAAGTCTGTATTTTGTTCAATGTGAAGATTGTATAAATATGTGCATATCTTTGCCTTTAAGCCCTTGATTGCCATATATCTGATTCTTTGTGTCAATGCAAGTGCCTTGTTAGCCAGTATTTCCAGCATGTTCTCCTGCAGGGTTCTGTGCCATTCGCATGCTGCAGAACAGCTTCCCGTGATACTTCCGGGTTCAATGAATAAAACCGTAGAATCTGTTGATGCTTCTACCGTTGCGGGCCATTCCCTGTCTTTTGTAAAAGCTGCGGTTTCACCAAACAATTCACCCTTTCCGACTGTTCCCATAACAATTCTTGAACCAGTCATACTTGTCTTCCCGATACTTAGCATACCCTCCAGTACCACGCCGATCCCGTCAAGCTTAGTTCCCTCTACAGCAACAACTTCCCCGCTTTTATATTCTATTACAGTGCTGTTCATACAAATAACAAGTTGGTCGATATTTCCACTGTTAATGGATTTAAAAAGTGGTGATTCCTTTAATGTTGTTATATATTTCCTGTCCATCTTTTCTCCTGTGTAACAATTGTTACCGATGTTTTGTCTTCATTATACTATAGTGCATTTATAAGAAAAAGCAATGATTTGAAAGGTAATGATATGAAAAGGAAGATAATAAGTATAGATGAAGAAAAATGTAATGGATGCGGACTTTGTGTTGATGCCTGCCACGAGGATGCATTACAAATGATAGACGGAAAAGCAAGGCTGATTTCAGAATCCTACTGCGACGGACTCGGGGATTGCCTGCCGGAATGTCCAACCGGAGCCATAACGATTGAAGAGCGTGACGCTGATGCATATGACGAAGAGGCAGTAATGGAACGAATTAAGGAAAAGAAAATAAAAGAAACAGAGCCGGCAGCCTGCGGCTGTCCCGGTACCGCTTCAAGAACCATTTCAAGGCATGACCACCATATTGAAAAACCGGTGGTCTCCGGTGCAATTGAATCTCAGCTTCGTCAATGGCCCGTACAGATTAAACTTGTTCCGGTAATTGCTCCGTATTTCAACAATGCGCGTCTGTTGGTAGCTGCAGACTGCACCGCTTTTGCCTATGCAGATATACACAGGGATTTTATCAAAGACAGAATTGCGATCATCGGTTGCCCCAAACTTGATATGGTGGATTATTCTGAAAAGCTGACAGCAATTCTTTCAAATAATGAAATACAGAGTGTAACAGTTCTGAAAATGGAAGTTCCGTGCTGCGGCGGTATTTCACACGCGGTAAAACAGGCATTGATGAAAAGCGGCAAGTTCATTCCATGGAATATTATAACAGTAACAACAGATGGACAATTGATTGAGTCTTGAAAATAAGCCCCATTAACTCGGGGCTTATTTTTTTTGCATGCGATATGTTACAATTAATTCACATTATACAGGCGGTGAACTATGGAACATAAAGTAAGAAGCATGGTTGTTAATGCAGGTAAGCGAATAGTAGATACCGGGCTCGCAGCAGGAACCTGGGGTAATGTCAGTGCACGCATTGATGAAAACCATATGCTGATTACCCCAAGCGGAACAGACTATTCCAATATAAGAACCGACGACATTGTAATGGTTGACATCAACAGCCTTGAATCAAAGAGAAAACTCATTCCCAGCAGCGAAACCCCCATGCATGCTGCGATTTACCGTAAAAGACCTGAGATAAACGGAATCATTCACACACATTCCCAGTACGGATGCACCGTTGCTGCTGCCAGAAAAGAAGTCCCGCCTATTCTGGATGATCTGGCGCAGCTGATAGGCCCCAGCCTTCGGGTTGCAGACCACGCTCATCCCGGCTCAGATAAAATGGTACGGGTTGTCCTGGAAGCCCTTGAGGGCAGAAATGCCTGTCTGCTTGCAAATCATGGTGTAGTTTGCCTCGGCAGAACCCTTGATGAAGCTTTTACCGTATGCAGGATTGTAGAAAAAGCATGCAAGTGTTATATAGATTCCATGGTTTTAGGCGGAGCAATTGCATTTACTGAAGAAGAAGCCCTTGCAATGCATAAAATGTATATGGAAACTTATTCTGTAAAAGACCTTCAGGATAAGCAAAAACTTATGGGTATGTAATATACAGGAGCATCATGAAAAGAATTTTTATAGCTTTTTTCATATTTGTTGTCCTTTGAACAGCATCTGCCATATTTTTTATTGCTGTAACCCAAAGCGGTATTCTGGCAGATAGTTTAACCCTTTATCATACCGTTGAAAAGGATTATGAAGTCAAGGCAGATGAAACTGCCCTTGCAAATTTGTTGAAATCTTCCGATAGGATCGAAATCAAACCCACCGACATGACTGAAACGCTTTATCTTGAAGTTGACTATATGCTTGGCATATCAATGGGCTACCATATTTTCTTCAATCCCTTGACCGGTGAAGCATGTATTGAGAAAGGTCTTGTTTCCAATAAGTATTTCAGCATTGACACCGGTTTCATTGATTCTATAAATACTGACAAATGTACTATAACAGATTCAGGAAGTTTTCAGACTGCGCAGCTTGATAAGAACGAATATCTTGAATTCCGGGATAATCTGATCAAGACCGATGAGTGGCCTGAGAACAATAATCCCAACCACACATATTACTTAAATGCATTTCTGCCTAACGGAACAATTTGGGAATATATTATCCTGGCGGATTTTGAATCAAATCAGTATTATGTTAAAACTCACCATGGAACATTTATATCCTCGGGTGAAAATATGACCTCAATATTATCCTCTGATCCGGTCTTTTCAGACCTGACCGAAGAAATATATCCTATTCCTGAATTAGTTTTGACTTCGGGTTATAATCTTTTACCTCATTCCAGATCTGTTGAGTGGGAAAAAATCAGGCCCGACGGTCAAAGCAGTACTATCAAATATACAGATTCCTATCCAAGCACAATAGAAATGCCTGAGCCAGGCACATTGCTATCCATAACCTATGATGATGGGAATCCAATCGGCGACAATGTCATCCTAACATTGTCTGAATATAGGAATGGATCACTGTTTACCACTTATGACATGCATGTGGATGAGATTACCATTCCATATTTTGAAGGCCTTCTTGGATACTCCCTGGAAGCTGCATTCCAGGAAGGGACCCAGGTTTACGACTATGAAATCATGATGTCTATACCGGCTGTTGCAGAATGTCCCTATACAGAAGCAAGACCCGGCAACACTCTGGCATTCTTCGTCAGATATGCCGATGCGGACGAGGATTTTTTCATTGAATCCAATATCGGAAACTTTTCATCGCAACTTGTACCCTACGGGGATGTTTTGCTTGGGTTGCTTCCTATTAATTGGTGGACTTCACCGGGTACTTATTCCGTTGATATTTTCAAAGAAGAAAATGAAATGAAATCATTATATGCTGAGTACGATATCACTGTTCTGCCCGATGACTTTGAAGTTACTTATCAACAGTTGGTTGTATCTGATGAACTTGCCAAAAAGGCGGATCCTGTTAATACAGCCAATGATGGTGTCCTGATTGCGAAGGCAAAAGCTTCATCAAATGAAACTTCATATCTTGACGGCACATTTATTCTGCCATTGGAAGGTGCTTTTGGAACCAGCTATGCTCAGACCCGTTACATTAATGGCGAAAATCCTTATCGACATTCAGGGCTTGACATCGACGGTGACACAGGCGATCCCATAGTTGCATGCAATGATGGTGTTGTGGTTATGGCCACTGAATTGGTAAGAACAGGAAATACAATAATAATTGACCATGGTATGTGGCTGTTCTCAAGTTATCTTCATATGAGTGCATTTGATGTGGAAGTAGGAGATTTTGTAAAAAAGGGAGACCTTATAGGGAAAGTGGGTTCCACCGGATTTTCCACCGGCCCACACCTTCACTGGTCTGTAACCCTGAACGGGAATTACATGAGTCCATTATGGCTTGTCAACAATCCTGTGGTTCCTCAGTAATTACTCTTAATACCCTGCAAGAGACATAAGATACCGTCCTAATAAATATGTTTGTTTTGCGATACCGGGTCTAAGTTCATCCGGAACATATGCTGTTTCCATATGGGTTTCAAAGGCAAAATCACCTTCATATCCAATTTCCCTGAGTACGGGCATTATTGAATGCCAGTCAGTTGTACCGTGGAATGGATTTGTGTGGTCATCACCTTTTCCATAGTTATCTGCCACATGGGTCATCTTCAGCCTTTTTCCCATTTTTCTTAAAGCAGGAAGCTGATTATCATAAATTATGTTTCCATGACCAAAATCCCAGCAAATACCCACATTGGGATTTTTATACTCATCAACCAGTGCAATCAGATCTTCTGCATAGTTTGTAAACCGCCTGATACCACCCCACCAGAGAGGCATATTTTCAAAGGCAAGATTTATACCAAGCTTATCTGCTAATTCAAATGCGAAATAATAATTTTCCTTGTTAAGTTTAATACTGGCCGCAATGTCAACATCCTGGCCATTGTTAACTCCGAAGGGATGCAAAACAGCCCACTTAACGTCAAGTATTGAACTTATTTCAAGTGACCTTATCATCATTTCTTGCCATAACTGCTGCTGTTCTTCAGTTTCATCGCTGAGATTCAGTCCTACAAAAACCGGATGGGATTGACCGAATACAACTCCTGCCTTCGCTGCTTCCACCGCGGTTTTTTCTGCTTCCTGCCTCCAGTTCTCACCTGTAAACTGTGTCCTTCCTCCCCTTAAAGAACAAAGGTTGATGTCCTGAACCCGAAAACCTGCTTCCCGGCATGCCTTCATTGATTCTATATAAGTCGGGAACTCACCGGCTCTAGTCAAACCCATTAGCGCTGTTGTTGTAGATAATCTCATATCATTTTCTCCATTTTAAGTTCTATGGTACCGCCGTTTATTATATCATCATGGCTTATTGAAAACCCATCGAGCTGTTTTCCGTTTAATTTGATTTCTCCAACCACAGGGGTTTCTTCTGAATTTCCTTTTACTATTATTGAAAGTGTTTTCCCACTGAAATATTCATCATCCAGTCTGATGTGGATTTCATCAAACACAGGAGACCCGATTTCATAAACCGGATTTATGCAGGCTCCGCCTTTAATATCAAACAATCCCATTGCCAGTAGAAGACTCGTACCCGCAGATAATCCATTGTCATCGTCTTCGCAGAAACATGACAGGCCGGTTCCGGAGAATAATTCTTTCTGAACTTTTCGACTCCAGTAATCAGATAGATCCGGTCTGCCTGCGTGTCTGAACAAAGATGCTGTGAATCTGGTGTTTTCGTTTCCATAATTAATATATGCTTCATTTCTTTTTAGTTCAGGTTTTGCTGCATAATATTTCATTGCTCCGGCTTTTTCAAATGCATGTTGAAGCTTGCTCACAAACATTTCATTTCCACCCATCATTTTTATCAATTCAGCTATATCATGCGGAACATAAAAAGTGTATCCCCATCCGTTGCCTTCACAGAACCCTTCCAGACCAAGAGGATCAAATGGTTCAATGAAACAGCCATCTATATTTCGCGGTCTCATAAAACCGATTTGGTTGTCCCAAATATTCATATAATTCAGAGACTTTTTACTGAAGTACTCGAAATCCTCTTCTTTACCGAGCACTTTTGCCAGTTGTGCAATACACCAGTGGTCATAACTGTATTCAAGCGTCATGGCTGCACCATCGCAGTGTATACCTTTGCTTTTTTTCTCTCTTTCAGGTATATAACCACGCTCGATGAAATATTCTATGCCACCATCCAGACAACTGTTGTGCTCATAACCGGATTTACTCATAAGACCACCGGGAAAAGCATTTTTTTTAATGCCCTCATAAGCAGTTTTTATATCGAAATTCTTAATTCCCTTCATGTATGCGGAAACCAGAAATGAAGTTGAATGTGAAGCAATCATTACATATGTGTAATTACCGCCTGACGGACCTCTGGGTATAAGTCCTCCGTATTTATACATTTCCACCAGGGAGTTGCAGTAATCACTTTTTATGTCTGGATAGATCAAATCCCATATAAGGCTCAGGCTCCACTGTGCCCCCCAGAAAATATCTGCATTTGAGATAAATTCAAATTCAGGTTTCCCTGAAGAATCTACCGGGACCTGCCTTATGACCGGTTTTTCCCCCGTCATGTCACAGTAATGTCCATCGATGTCACTGATAACATGTCCCCCGAATGAACTGCGCCAAAGATCAGTGTAGAATTTGACCTTTTTCTTCTCTTCACCCTTGACTTGGATTCTGCTCAAAAACTTATTCCATTCATTTATTGAGTCCTTTACAGCTTCTTCAAAATTCCAGTGGTTGAGTTCCTTTAAATTATTATTGCGAGCACCTTCTTCACTCACAAAAGACAATGCCGCTTTCATCAGAAGGGAACCCTCACAATCAAATTCCACTATAAATTTGTTTTGCGAAATCTCCTTCAAGGAAACAATTGGTTCATTGAACCTGATATTGAAAAATATCCGGCAGTGTTTTGGCCTTCTCATAGTGGGAAGATTATCAACAAATCCCGATATCTCCTTTTCACCTGTTGCATTTAATTCAGCACACCCCATTTCACTGGGGCCAAGTTGTTTGGAAAGGTTTACGAGAATGCCCTTCTTTTTACCGGTAGGATATGTGTATCTGTGTAATCCGGTTCGTTTAGTGGCTGTAAGTTCTGCCGTAATCTTACATTCATCAAGAAACACTTTATGATATCCGGGTTTCACTGTTTCACTATTATGTGAATAAGTATACCCATCATCTACAGATTCTGTATAATCACCTGAATATGGCAATACGGGCAATGCACTAAGCTGCCATGAATGTAAATGTGAAAAACATTTTATTCTGGGAGAATTATATCTATAGCCAACGCCCCAGGTTCCATCCGTATCGGTGTCCGGACTAAGCTGAACCATACCAAAAGGGCGGCTTGCAGATTGAAAGAATACCCATCTGGTTTTGGGTTTTCCCGTATCAATCAAAGGGTCTGAATACCACCAGGGTGTTTCCCTGTAATTTTTTTCGTAATCAATCATTGAATAAATGATATCACATAATATGTGATGCTTTAGCGCCTTTTAAACCCATGTCTTAGTTTTTGTCTAATTGATACCAGTAAAAGTTTTTCCGCTTCCAGATTATTCCTTTTTTTGCTTTGAATCAGGAGCCCTGCATTTAGGATCATCAACAATACAAATGACAGAATGAATATTAGCTTGAACTCAGGAAAAACCCAGAATTTTATCTCTCCTTTGATGATAACATTCCTTAACAGATTTCCAAGTGTAGGTGCCAGAAGTATTACAATCGCCAGCATTGTTGTAAAAAATCCATCATATGCAGTACGTCCCTCCTTTGGTATTGTGGAAAATCTTTCATTGAAGGTTGACAATCCCCAGGCAGGTGAAAGGATCGCACTGTTAATGTTCAAAAGGAGCAACAGATACGGAGCATTACCCTTAACCATGAAAATATAGATTCCTGTGTGAACCATGAAAAGAATCATAGCAATCCTCATGACAATGGCTGATCCATGTTTATCTATTACCCTTCCCCAGATCGGATATAAAAACATCTGCAAAATGGCATTGATTGAACCCAGAATTGTAAGTGTGGAGTAAGGAACCTGCATATATTTTATTTCATAGAGTGAGGCAAATGTCATTGAAATAAACCATGAAAGGTGGAAAAACATCTGTATAGCGAGAAATTTCATGAAGGCCTTGTTTTTAACAGGTATTGAAAAAAGCTGGGAGAATTTTATTTTTTTGTCCTTGCCTTCATGGGGAATAGGTTCAGTTATTTTACTCAAAGAAAATGATTCCAGAAGCGAAAAACTCCATGCAACAACATAAATTATGCAAAAAGCCAGATATCTGTCATAAAAACCATCAAGAAAATTACCGGCTAAAACCGGAAGTGTGGCTGAAACCAAAAGAGAAAAAACCGACCTTGCACCCATATACCGGCCTCTGAGTGATATGTCTATGGTATCAATGAACCAACTGTTCAGGATAACCGACATAATTGCATTGAATGCAAGACCAAAGAAAGTAAGCGGCAGCATAACATATGGAGCTATTCCCCTTGGCACCAGCAAAGGAACAAAAACAGCAGACAATAGCAATGTTTTAGCAATAATATTCAGAATAATTACAGTTCGCTTTACCTTTTTTATTCTTTCAGTAAATGAGCCGGTGAATACCAGGAAAATTCCGGCAATACTGGCAAGAATCGGAAGGTATCCGACAACTGCATCCGGAGTCCCCATTTCGATATACAAACCGGTAAGAAAAACACCAAGAAAAAGAGAGATAACCATTGTTCCAAAAACTGATTGAAGTATAAAGAAATCCCTGTCCTTTTTACCCGGAGCTGTCAAAAGCTGCATATCATTCCTGTAAAAGAAAAGTAGAAAGAGTTTATTAAAAAATTGAATAACTATGTTATTCTTCATTATACATCCTTTATATCACTATCATAAGATTAGCACAGATTAGCACGAATGTAATCAAATGTGAACCCTTTAAACTAAAAAAAGAAGCCCGGATTAAAAATCCGGGGCTTCAAGGTTAAATTTCTTTTACCGGAACCTGTATTTCCGTTAGCCATTCCTCAGGATTATCCTTGTTCCAAATCCCGTCAATATATGATTCTCTATCAGGACCGTCAATTATATATCCACTTCCCTCAAGCCATTCATGAAGGTTTCCATATGAAACAGAAAGTGTGCTGTATGGTCCCTTGTGCAGTATACATGCTGCCTTTTCAACAGGTTCAAGATTCTTGAATTTAATAGTTTCTGTATCTCTACCGAACTCAGTCACCATTTCACAATATTCCACATCAATGTCTTTTTCCTTATATTCCCTGTCATGGTAGATTATAAAACAGTATTCCGGAACAGAACATTTTAGGTTTGGGTTTGCATCAATAACTTCTTCCCCTATTTTGGGTATTACTTCAAAATATGCATCGTAATCCGGAATTTTCATTCTTTTTGAATATATTATTCCTCCGGGCAGTGATTTAATAATTATATTTCGATTCATTTCTTTTTCTCCTTTCAACCCATCAAGATAGCCCTTGATGGTAAGCAACCGCATTTTTCCCTCCCTTAATGCTTCAGTTGTTTCCCTGAGCTTAGATTGGAGCAGCATTTCAATGGTTCCTTCATCTTCAATGACTTGTTTAATTTCAGATAAAGAAAATCCGAGGGATTTTAATGCAAGTATTCTGTGCATCCTTGGCAACTGTTCTGATGAATAAAATCGATAACCGGTAAAGCGATCAATTTTAGCAGGTTTCAACAATCCTATTTCATCGTACAACCTCAGGGTTTTGGTAGTTACAGTATTGATTTTTGAAAAACTTCCAATTGTGTACATTCAACCTCCTGCGCACTTGGTTGTGGATCCACTTTCAATTGTAGACCTTTCCCCCGGGGTAAGGTCAACCCCCCTATTTCGAGTAAATACCCCAGAGGTATTTACCTGATTTTCGAGTAAATACCCTAGAGGTGTTTACCTGATTTTCGAGTAAATACCCCAGAGGTGTTTACCTGATTTTCGAGTAAATACCCCAGAGGTGTTTAC
>CAYYXJ010000072.1:0-10860 GCA_964475455.1 uncultured Clostridiaceae bacterium
TCGAAAATCAGGTAAATACCCTAGAGGTGTTTACTCGAAAATCAGGTAAATACCCCAGAGGTGTTTACTCGAAAATTGCAGGGTTGTAAAGGTTTGTTTATCATGGTACAATAGCTTAGCTAAAAAAGTGACAGGAGGTGAACGCAATGCCTAACATTAAATCCGCGATGAAAAGAGTAAAAGTCAGTAAAAGACAGAACAAAACAAACTCATCAGCTAAATCAGCATTGAGAAAAGAATTGAAGTCTGCTCGTCTTGCAGTGGAGTCAAAAGCAGCTGATGCTGCGGAAAAGGTCAAGAAGGCAACTGTTGCTTTGGATGTTGCAGCCAGTAAGGGCCTTATACATAAGAACAAAGCCGCCCGAGACAAATCAAGGCTCGTAAAAGCTTTGAACAGCATGGCTTGATGATGAAATAAAAAAACGGGTTAACCCGTTTTTTTTTGTCTTAAAATGCCTGACGCAACCAACCTTTCATATCATCTGTCAGCGGTTCTATACCAAGTAATTCCCTACCAAGCTCTACATAATACTCATAATACTCATAGGGTGTTCCATTGGGTATTCTATGGTCAAGCCCGAATACTACACCGCCCTTTTGCATGCTGTTCTGCATTTTATATTCAAGTTCCTTGCGAATTGCTTCCCGGCTGTCACGAAGGACGTACTTGTTTATCCCCCCCTTAAGCGACAATTTTGTTCCGTATTTTTCCCGCACTTTAACTATATCCATTCCGGCACCGGGTTCCATCGGATACATTTCCGTAAGTCCGCTCTCTAGGAACACATCTATTACCGGATCCATATTACCATCACTGTCCTGTGAAAATATTTTTGTTCCCTTTGAATTCAATAGATCCCAGACCTTACGGTAGTACGGTTTGATGAATTCGTCAATCTGATTAGGTCCAATAAGGGGTCCGCTTTTCCCGGCCATATCTTCATGAACACTCAATTGGTCAATGACAAGTTTATCACTTATTCTGTCAAGAACCGCAATAGAAGTATCTGAGGCTGTATCAAGAATATCTACAATCAATTCCGGTTGTTCATAGTATGCATAACACAGTTCTTCTTCTCCCATAAGCTGCCTTGGTAGATCAAACCCTCCGGGGATGGAAGCAAGCACAAGGCTTCCTTTCTTTTGCTCTGCAATCGCTTTTTCAACCTGTTCCCAGTCAATACGCCTATCATCATAAAGGTACAAATGCTTGAATTTCAACCAATCGTCCATATTCTTTACAGGATAATCCATCGGCAGCGGCACTGTCGCCTTGCCTTTCATAAGTTTCATCCGCCTGCCCAGTTGGTCGGTTTCAATTAAGAATTCCTCTGTTTCTTCAACCATAGTGCTTTTAGGCCCACCGAAAATGTCAGTATTACCACCACAGTTAACATATGGCACATAATCCCAGTCAAAGCCTATCATGTTGATTTTATCTTCAGGAGCTCCCTGCTCCTTCCATTCCTTATCTAAACCAACAAGAGGCCCAAACAACTCTACGAACATAGGTCGCTTGAAGTCCTTGAATGTTAAATAATCAATATATTCCTGTCTGGTCCATCTCATTAAAATAGCCTCCGCCCTTTGTTTTATTTATCTTACACTCCTGAAATTTCATTTACAAGAATCATTAATCCTGTTTCGCCATCAATTTCACCGGATTTAATCCTGTAGTCCAATTCCGCAGCATCTGTAATGAATTTTCTTATTGCCCTGTCGGAAAATTTACCCGCTTGCCTCTTGAGAATATCAATGATGAAGCTCTGCAGCGGTCTGTTGTTCCTTGTTATAACCGGAACATTACCCTTTGCTCCTGCATTCTTAACTTCAAGCAACTCCATCAATCTGGAATGAATTGAAAAAATCATCACCTGAACAGGGATTTTGTCCGCCAAAAGTTCTTTTATAAACAGATATGCCTTGTCTCTGTTTTTCTCAAATATTGCATCCATAAGCTCATATATCCTGTGGCTACTGCTCCCGGAACACAATTTGACTATATATTCCTTCCTTACCTCTTTTAAATCTCCCATATAAAGAAGAATTTTATCAATGTCAGATTCAATGTCCTGAAGAGACATCCCGGATAATTCAATGAACAGCCCCAGATTTGCAGCTGAAATTTTCTTACCTTTTCTTTTAAATCTTCCTGATACGTAACTCATTACTTCATTGCTTTTGCGCATTTCAATTTTATAGACATAGCCGGCTTTTTTCATTTCTGTAAAAAGTTCATTTCTTTCATCCAGGTCCTTCTCTATGAAGATAACATAAGAATCCGCAGGGATCTTTCCAAGAATAGATGTGAATGACCCGGAACGGTTTTTATCCTTAAATATTCCTGTGTCCCTGCAAATTATTATTTTCCCGCCCCCGAAAAAAGAGTTGGTGTTAAGAGCCATATTCAATTCCGACGCATCAAGCTGCGCACCGAACCCAACATGTTCAAGTTCATCGCCTGCCGCTTCTTCAGCCAGAATGATGATCCTGTCAATCAGTTTTTCTATTAGATAGGGTTCATTACCATAGAGAAGATAGAGATTTCTAATGCGATTTTCACCGAGTTCAGTTTTAATTCTGCTGTAGTTCATTTTTTCTCCGTACTGACCCGGTAGCCTTGACCGGTCAATTCAATTATTATTGCACCGTGTAAGTCACTTCTGTAAATTGTACATCCATCAAGTCTTTCCAGTGTTTTGTATGACGGATGGTTTATATCATCAAACCCACAGGGAATGACTGCTATTTTTGCATCCACTGATTTAAAAAATTCCGGCAAAGCCGCATTCAAAGCCCCGTGGTGCGGAACCTTCAGTATGTCAGCACTGACATCACAGCCCCTGGCCAGTATATCCTTTTCTGCTGCGCATTCACAATCCCCGCACAGCAAAAGGGATTTATCAAGATAAGTCAATTTTATCATCATGGAAGTATCATTTAAAGATAAATACTCATAATCAACCGGATTAAATATTTCAAGGCTGTAACCATCTGCTTCAATAACATCCCCTGCTATGAGAGCCACACAGTTTACCCCATGGGCTGTACATATATCTACAACCTCCTCCATATCCGACCCCGAGCACCCCGGAATATAAACAATTCCAACCCGGAATCTTTCAAGAATATCAGCAAGACCACCGATATGGTCTTCATGTGCATGGCTTAAGAAAATACTGTCAATGTAGTCACCCGCGTAATAAGCAATGGAATTCCCAAGACTGTACTCCCCTGTGTCTACCAATATGTCCCTGCCCGACCGGGTTTTAATAAGAAAACAGTCAGCTTTTCCGGAATCATAAAAGATCCATGTATCCGTGGGAATTGCCATTAAAAGAAAATATAAGCAGATAAAAGTTACACCTATTGCAGGGTACACATATTTACTGCTGCGACCATAAAGAAGACCCCACAAGGCTGTATAGTATATTGCTGCAACCAACGGATGTATATAAGGAACATTAACAACAGACCATACCGAACCGGCAAACAACCCTGCAGTTGAAGACATTGCCTCAGCAAGGGTAACAAGCGGAAAAGAAAACAAATAACCAACCGGTTCATGGATAATTGAAATTATATACATTATCCAAGCAAGAACAGCAAGCAATGCCCTTATTGGAAACACCAGTATGTTGGCAAATACAGAAAATACCTGGATACTATAAAAAAGTTTTGCAGTAACAGGAAGTATTCCAAGTTGAACCGCAAGGCTCATGGCCACAATTTTTCCGATGGTGCTTTTACCAAGCAATTTTGCCATCGGTTTATACAACAATAGAATTGACAATACGCTTGTATACGAAAGTATGAAACCTGCATCATATAAGGAGAACGGATTTACCATCAATAGAATCAAGGCAGAAGCGGCAAGGCTGTTAAGAGGATCAGTATTTCTATCCAGCATACCTCCAATCAGCATTATAACTGCAGTGATACCCGCCCTCATGACAGACGGCTGCATTCCTGCTAGCAAAGCAAAGAATAAAAGCACCAGAATAAGCCAGGGAAAGTATTTTTTTTTGGGAATACCCAGTCTTGAAAAAACAAAAAACATAGGCATCAGTATGTAGGCAACATGTGAACCTGAAACTGCCATGGTGTGGGACAATCCACTGTCCCTGAATTCAGACATAACACTGGGATCCAGCCCTGTTTTGTCTCCTATCAGCATAGCTGAAACCAGATTCCCATTATCTTCTCCGAGATATCTGACACACTTTTGCTGTATGTCCCTCCTCAAGAGACCGAAAATATGTCCCGGTGATATTCCGTCAATATAGCTTGCATCGCCTTCTCCACAGAAAATCATAGCTGAAATTCCATCACCGTAAAGCAGTTTTTTTGAATCATAACCACCCGGATTCGTTGCTTTTTCGGGTTTCATCAGCTCCCCGGTCAACAAAATTCCATCTCCTTGTATAAAATCAATTTTATTGTCAAATAAATAAACCTTTATTTTTTTATTCAGAAACCCGGTCGGTTTAACCGTAATAAGCGTATACCTTTCCTTTTGTGCATCAAGTGAAACCACTTTTCCCGATACCGTACATTCGCTGCCCTCGAATTCCGCATAAGATGAATCGAATGCCGAAGCGCTTACAAAGCCCCACAGGGAAGATATAATAACGGTGACTAAGAATGCCGCAAGAAGTCTGCGGGAAGTACCACAGGCCATTCCAAGGACAGCCAATAGAACTGCAGATAAAACAGCATACCACCGGGATTCACCCGTTGTAATATAAATACCAAAACAAGCACCCAAACCAATTAGAAACAAAGGTCTCCTGTCAAAGTGAAACAAACCCATGGTTAAATCATATCTTTACCATAGGTTTGTACAATAAACAGAATATTAAATTTACCAACAAAATTAAACTGAATGATAAATTTCATTTAACTTTGGATGCTTCATCATAAATGGCACTAATTTTTTCCGGAACAACTTCTGCTGTTAGATTGTGAATGTTGCAGAAAATGAATCCGCCGTCCTTCTTCATGTATTCCACAACTTCCCTGACCTGTGTCCTGATAGCATCAACGGTACCCAGAGGCAGAAGATGCTGGCTGTCCACCCCTCCCCCCCATAGGACGAGTCTGTTTCGTGCTTTGTCCTTCCACTCTTTATATGAATGTCCGCCTGCTGTCCATTGAACAGGATTCAGAATATCAAATTTTGCATCAATTATCTGGTCAAGTACATTGTAAATAGCCCCGCAGGAATGCAGGAATGTCTTTGCCCCGCTCCATGCACCATGGGCAGCATCATTTACCCTTTTGAAGTAAGGCATCCACATCTCTTCGATTGCTTCAGGAGATATCATTGTTTGATTCTGGGTCCCCAGATCCTGGTTCCCTGAAAGTACAAGATCTATATTCCCTTTCACCGCATTTACTATCTTATCCATATTTTCAGCATAATACTCGGCTTTTATATCATGATATTCCTTTATATGATCCGGATCCAATATACTGAGCATGGTACCGTTTGCAATTCCACCGATAAAACCAAGTGGAATTTCATAACCATTCAGGAAAATTGCCCTGTCTGTTGCACTTCTGGCATCCTCACACATTTTTGCCAGGGCTTCAAGCTCCCTCTGTGTTATTTTATTTCGTTCCATGTCCTGTCTGAATTCCTTCAGGTCAATTCTGTAAAGATTGTCAAGGTCAAATGCATTACCACCATGAGGTTCATCAAAAACCGTTGAAGCCGGGGGCATGGACTTACCATCTTTAATTATTGTTCCATTTTCAAGTATCGTGTAAGATTCGGGATCAGATACCAGGGCATCAAGCCGTCCGTTAAAACCATAGTATTTGAAATTAGGTCTCTCATCAAACGCATTGCTGTATTTTCCATCAAGGAAAACAACATCACAGTCAAGTGCATCCAGAACATCAGGTTCCGGAATTGCCAGCATTTGAAAATCATCATATATCATTGGCAATCTCTCAGGGAGGCCCAGATGGGTCCGTAGTGCAGAATACTGAAAACAACTTATTGAGGATGACCGCATCCCTCCCAAATCCATGGGAACCTGTACTGTTTCTTCAAATTGAAATGCCTTTAAAACCCGTTCGCGTCTTTTCATAAAAAAATCCCCCTCTTTAGTTAATTCTAAAGGCAGGGGATGTTAGTTTCAATCATTATTTATTTTTTTGATTCAGCCATAATGTTTTTATAAAATTTTTCAATATCTTTTCCGGGTTTCTCAGGATTTACTATATTAACCCTTATTAATAAATCCCCTCTTGTACTTTTATCAGCATAATATCCCTTGCCCTTCATTTTGATCCTGCTGCCACCCTTTATTCCTTTCGGGATTCGAAGTTTTATATTAGTATCAAACATATTTATGTTTTTTTCTGTTCCAAGATAAGCTTCCCAGGGCAATACATCAACGGACATTTCAATATCAGCTCCATTAAGTACAAATCCTCTTTCCTGTTTAAGCCGTACAACAAGATACAGGTCTCCCGGTTGTCCTCCCTGCAAGGCTTCACCCTGGCCTTTGAGTTTTATTTTGTTGCCATCCCTGACTCCCTTTGGAATTTTCAGGTTGACAGTTCTGCCATTTATATTGAACTTTTTTTCAACTCCGTTTATCCCATCTGCAAGGCTGACTTCAATTTCACTTTCATAATTTCTTCCTTTTGCCGGTTTTCTTGATCTGCCTCCTCCGCCAAAAATACTGTTGACATCAAAACCATCAGAAAAGAACATATCAAAAAAGTCGGAAAATCCACTCGAAGACCGGCTGCCTCCGCTTCTGTTGAAATTAACACCATACTGAGACGGATCAAAATTGGAATTATTCCCATATTGATAACTGCTTCCGAATTGATCATACTTACTTCTTTTTTCCTTGTCAGAAAGAACCTCATATGCTTCACTAATTTCCTTAAATTTTTCTTCCGAGGCTTTATTATTCGGATTTGTATCGGGATGATATTGCTTTGCAAGTTTTCTGTAAGCTTTTTTTATTTCGTCATTCCCGGCTTTTTTATCAACACCAAGAATTTCATAATAATCTTTATACTTCACTGTTCCCTCCAAAGTACTGACTTTCTCTGACCTTTATATATATTATACACTAAAACCCAGTGCTATAACAAGATATTACAGGCACAATAAAACCGGCCCAATCAAGGCCGGTATAAAGTGCTTATTAAAGCTGAACTATGCTCATATGTAGCAGCATGATTATTAAATAAACGAAAATTACTGATAAATCAATCGGCATATTTGCCATCCTGGTTCTGCTGAGTAGATTCCTGACCGGAGAAAGCAATGGTTCAGTCAACTGTACCAGAATTTCATAAAACCGGCTGGCTCTTATCTGTGGAAACCACGATAAAAGCATTCTCGCAATCAACATGTATGATATTACTTCGAGAAAATAGTATATTACCTTTGCATAGATACTCATTCAGATTCCATTTCTAGTTTGCCCATGCTCCAGTAACCCTGTCTTCGAGTTCACTTTTGTAATCATGGGTGGTGTTGTTTTCTTCAACTGTGAAAGAGGTTGGAGCAACAACAAATATTCCGTTGGAAATCTTTGTAATGCTTCCATCCAATGCAAATACTGCACCGCTTATGAAATCAACAATTCTCTGGCCCAGATCTTTTTTCATGTTTTCAAGATTTACAATTACTGCAATATTTTCCCTGATATTATTGCATACTAATCTTGCTTCTTCAAAACTCTCAGGGTAAAGGATATTAAGGGTACTTGAAGCACCTCTATTCATACTTACCACCTTTTTAATCGGTTGTTTGTTCTCCAATGACCTGATCGGAGTTTCGACGATTTCTTCTTCTTCAGCTTCCGCTTCTGACCATCCTACCATGTTCAGCATCTTGTCGAGGAAATTAGCCATTACATTGCCTCCTTTTTCTTACGTAAATTTATTTATTTTGTCCTTAGTGTGTGTTCAGGAAAATACTGGAACCGACCCTTACGATGTCAGCTCCTTCCTCTATAGCCACTTCAAAATCATTGCTCATGCCCATTGAGGTATAATCCATAATAGTATTGTAAAATGTTTTGGAACCTGTGTCAACCTGCAAAGTCTTTAGTTTTCTAAACACCCAACGTACTTTTTCCGGTTCTTCAGAATATGGCGCCATTGTCATTAGTCCTCTGATCCTAACATTTTTATTCAATTCATTAGCTTCTATCATCTCCATCATTACATCATATGAAGCTCCGAATTTGGTCTCTTCCCCAGAAACATCAACCTGGATCAATATATCCTGAATAATACCCGCGGCCTGTGCCCGGTGTTCTATTTCTTCCAATAACCTCATACTGTCAACAGAATGGATCAGTTCAGTTTTGCCTATGATATTCCGAACTTTGTTTGTTTGCAGATGTCCGATCATATGAAAACGGGCTATGTCCCCCAAAGCTGCCTTTTTCTCCAATAAATCCTGAACCCGGTTTTCTCCGAAATGAATGCATCCGCATTCCATGGCTTCTTTGATTTCTTTAATTCCTACGGTTTTGGATACCGCAACAAGCAAAACATCTGCAGGATTTCTTCCCACCCTTTCGCACGAAGCCTTAATTCTCGATAATACACTTTTATAGTTTTCGCTTATTGATGCCATTACCTGACAACCTGTCCTTCCTCAACCCTCTTGGGATTAACTGCATAATAATCAAATAAATTCAAGGTACCATCCTTTGGTTTTATTATCGCATGGGTTTTGCTTACTGCAAGCACATCAACATCGATGAATTGTATCCAGTTGTCATTGACCCTTGCCAACTCAACCTCCCTTATAGGGTATGCCTCATAATTCAGCAGACTTCTAAGTGGCACCATCAGACCGGAATACTCATAAAGTTCTATACTGAAGGAAATCCTTCTTGCAGAAGCCAGTTCTCCCAATTTTTTGTTAACTTTAATATATAATACTGTTTTACCACCCTGTGACACTCCAAACTCAACATCATTAATCTCAAATGACAGATTTGGTTCATCGATGTTTAGTTGAAATTCGGGCAGTCCCCTCATTCTGTCGGCATCAGAGTCATCAACAACGGTTACCAAGGTATATGAATTACCTGTAACCAGCTTTGCAAAAGGTTGTTTCTCCTGCTTATCCGGAGACTCTTTACCGAACTGTTTTATTGCAGCCTTTACCTCTTCTGCTGTAAAACCCCTCAGAATTTCCTCTGTTATCGTATTTTCATAACCATCGATTTCATATGATATGTATCCGGGCTCAGATGCCTTGATTTCATTGACTTTACCAAAAAGACTTTCACTTAGAACCTTATATTGCCTTTCCAGGTCTTCTGTGTACTGATCAGTTGTCATGCTCCCTGCTACTATTTCATCCCTTGCTGATTCAAGTCTGAGTATTTCCTCTTCAAAATATGCAAGGTCATCAAGTCTGCCCGTAGACACAAGAGACGCCAGCGCTCCTATATTTTCACTTATTTTCTCTTCAATAAGATTCAGGTCCCTTGTAAATATACCACTGCTCAATCCGCCGTCTTTTTTCCTTAAGAGAATTTCATTTGCAAGGTTTTCCATTTCCTTTAGTTTTAATGAATATGCAGCTTCAACTATTGTCGCTATGGTACATCCGGCAGGTATTCGTTCTCCTTCCGATACAGATTGTGTATATGTCCCATCAAACGGTAAATAAAGGGCTTTTTCTTCTTTCAAAAGCAACCCTTCAGCTTTTATTGAATCAGAGATTGTTCCTGATGTCAGCAGTGAAATTTCAGCTCTTGCTCCGCCCGATGCAATCAAGACAATAGGTATATAAAGCACAGCAAAAGACAGCAAAAGGGATGAAACGGTTTTTCTGACCCTGTGCTTTTTTCTTACTTTGGTGAAATCGTCTTTTTTGGTTTCCTTATCGGACATTCTACACTCCCCGCAGGCAGGCTAATCTTTTGTACATCATAGTAATCCCTATGTTTTTTATATTATCTCATTATTTTTCATTGTTTGCAATGCAAGGAGCAGTCCAAGCTTAACCTGACTGTACACCAAACCACCCTGCATATATGCAATAAAAGGTTCCCTGATTGGTGCATCAGCACTGAATTCTATTGATGCCCCCTGGACAAAAGTACCGGCAGCCATTATTACCTGGTCTTCATAACCAGGCATATCCCATGGAACAGGTTTTACGTTCGAATCAACAGGAGAACCTTTTTGAACCCCTTCACAGAAAGAAGTAAGCTGGTCCTTTGTGTCAAACCTTACAAGTTGAATTATATCTCCCCGCTTTTCATCAAATTGCGGTGAGGTAGGAAAGCCAAGCGATTCAAGTGCTGCAGCAATAAACACCGCACCTTTCAGACTTTGCTCAACGGTATGAGGTGCCATAAAAAGGCCTTGGTATAATAATCTTTTATCAGATGTAGATGACCCAACTTCCTTAGATAGACCCGGAGAATAAATCCTTGAGGCGCAATTTTCTATCAGGTCCTTCCTGCCGCAGATATAACCGCCCGATGAACATAAACCGCCTCCCGGATTCTTTATTAATGATCCGGCCATTATATCAACACCGACATTGCCAGGTTCAAGTTTTTCAACAAACTCCCCATAGCAATTATCAGCAGCTATTATTATATCTTTCCTGACATTCCTGACTTTATCCACCAGACTTTTCATGTCAGCAATCATCACAGGCTTACGCCATGCATATCCGCGTGACCTCTGAATGAATATCATTTTCGTTTTATCAGATATGGATTTTATTATTTCACCTTCATTAAGGGTCCCGTCATCCTTCAGGTCAACGATTCTGTGGGTTATGCCATAATCTTTCATGGAACCCGGAGCACCATCCCGTATCCCGACGGAATCCAGCAATGT
>CAYYXJ010000072.1:10870-13202 GCA_964475455.1 uncultured Clostridiaceae bacterium
CCCGAAAGTGTCTCTGGCACAGGTGGCGGATATACAGGCCTCATTGTCCGGTTACAGTGTGGTGCATGCCACATCTCCTTTGGATCATCAGTCCGTATGGATCGAAGTATTTCATCCCCGGGTCTTAGATTTGCAAACATCATGACTGTGTTGGCTACAGTTCCGCTTGCTATGCTCTGGCGCACTATGGCGTCTTCTGTCCCGAAGACCTCTGCAAATACCCTGTCAAGGGCATCACGGCCCCGGTCTCCGTATCCATAGCCTGTACTAGGTATAAAATGTGTCTCACTTATATTATTCTTTTGAAAGGCACTGATAACCTTGTACTGGTTATATTCAGCAGTCTTCTCTATTTCATAGAAAACCGGTTTGCAAATTGTTTCAGCTGCATCAGCAGTCTGAAGAAGAGTTTCATCGATTTTATAGAAATTCAATATTCCGTCCGAGTCATTTTTTTTCATAGAGCAATTATATATTCAAATTCTCCCATTTAAAAGGTTATTGTCATTGATTATTATATTTATCAATCAGACTGTCAAAGTTATTTCTTATAACGGATGGTTCAGAATATGCAGCCATGACTTCATACATAAAAACACCCCGGTAGTCTATTTCACATAGCGCATTAAGAATACCATTCCAATCCAGAACGCCTTGACCCGGAAGCCAATGTTTTTCATCCAATCCATCATCGTCAGATATATGTAGTGTGATTATATAATCCTTAACTGCCTTTATTAGATCTACAATGTTTCCACTATGATAGTGATTAACATCCACACAGCATCCCACCTTGCCATTACGCACTTTAAGAATGTGAGTCATATCACCGATGGAATTTCCGATACATGTCCTGGGAAGATTTTCAAGAGCAATCTTTACATCCTGTCTATAAAGTTCTTTCAATGAATTTATGCAGCAGGTAATTCTCTCAGGTCTGTTATCTGTCGGTACAGGCTCAGAGCTTCCATGGATTATAACCTTATCTATTTTCAATAAAGCGCATGTTTCCATTATTTCAGCACAAATACTAATACCTGCTTTTGCATATTCAGGGTTAGAAATATCAATTTCAACCCCAAATGGAATATGAACGCTCCAGACATCAATCCCATTGCTTCTAAATCTTTCAACCACTTTTATCAAACGTTTGGTATTAGCAGCAAAAGATTTATATCCTGGTTTTTGTCTGATACCTGTTTCAACCCAGTTTATACCTGAATTTTTTAACTTTTTAATCAAATTTACAGATGGAAGAGGTCCGTTTAAAGGCCACCACTTTGATATGCCTAATTTCAATTGCTCAATTTTCATATAAAATCCTTCTTTATATATATTATCCATTTATTTGCATTTTCATCAATCTTACCATTTCAGGGAAATGAGAATATCAGTTTTATGAAACTACCTCCTGAGAATTATTTCCGGATAAAACCTCCGCGAATTGTTTTAACATCATTAACAGTTATTGTACAATCCCTGGATATATCATTCACTATTTTGATGGCTTTTGGGATATTTTTTCTTTTAAGATGAATTAAAAGCAACTTCCTTCCACCATCTTTTCCCTGACCGTCAATGACTGTAACCGCAAATGAGTTAGAACGAAGTTGTGTCAATAATTCATTTACAATTTCACAGTCATTCATTATCAATTGAATTGAACTCAAGCCAAAAGCCAGTTTCGATTCGAGCCATGAACCCATATAGTTCCCGATTGCAAAAGCAAGTGCAAAAACAACAATCTTAAGTATACTGTCTCCGAATCCTGCTAATACTGTCCCGGTTATTAAAAGCCACAGCAGAACATCAAAAAAGGCAATGATACTCCCAAGGAGTTTTTCGCCTCTGTTTATTAAAACCATTCTAAGGGTGGCAATGCTAACCTCGACAATTTTACCTACAAATATCAATATATAGACCCATATGCTGTTGCCCAATAAAAATTCCATGTTTCCTCCAAATATTTTATATGCATTAGTTCAAATGCCTAGAATATATACTTAACCAATTACTCCTCCCATTATACAAGAAAAAGACTTTAGATAAAAATCAATCCATACACCTAAGCGGCAGGGCAATTATTCAGCTCCACCTGTAGTACGCCATTGTCAAACACTAGGCATGGGTTTAAAGCGCAACACAAAAGACTTCCGTTGGAAGTAAATGGGTGCGCCATCAGGGATTCCGCGCTGCTTAGCTTTGATCGCATCACACTATGTCAGCCTCTCTCATGTTTGCCGGTTTCCTTCGTAAAATCTAAAAAATGTTTCATCGGAACATTTTTCCACGATTTTACCTCTCTTGGGTTCGAATCCCTGTTTTAAACTGA
>CAYYXJ010000073.1:0-12868 GCA_964475455.1 uncultured Clostridiaceae bacterium
GCAACAATTTTGGTTTATTGCCTAAGCGGAAGCCGGAGCGGCAGTGCAGCAGGCATATTGTCCAGAGCGGGTTATACAAATGTTTTTAATATGGGTGGAATAGGAACCTGGCAATATGGAATAACCAGATAGTAATAAGGGTTATGCAGAAGATTTAGTATGCAAATGGATATTGTCATTGAGAGCATCGGCAGAAGCTGATGCTTTTTTGATAAACTGACCGATAAAGACCAAAATCAGCCGGGCTAAAGCCAAACCGTATACATTCATCTTAATCGTATTGGTTGTTACAACCTGATATCCAGGGTAGAAATAAGACAGAATAGGTTATGGGGAGATATTCATTAAACCGGCCTATGTGAAAAGTGTAATCATGTATTTTAATGATAATGACAGAGCCCCGATAAACTCTGTAGTATAATAACAGCAAGGATATATGGAGGTTTCCATATGAGTAACAGAAAAAAGCTGACCGCAATAGTTCTTATTTTTGTCATTCTGCTGACATTACTTACTTCATGCAGCAGTGAAATTGAAAATCAGAATATTAAAGATATTGTTAAAACTAAACTGGAAGCAATTAAATCAGGCGATCAGGAACTCTACATGTCTACAGTTACAAAAACAGATTACTATTTCCGGAACGAGCAGATAAGATGGTTTACTGAGATGGCCTTCAGAGGTATCAGGGATGTAGATATGTATGTGGATGAGGTCGAAGCTATAAATGATGAAACAATAATAGCCACAATACATCAAACCCATACAAACAATGAAAATTTTGATTTTACATACCCAAATTTATTTAAACTGGAAGATGGTAAATGGCTTGACCATGGATATGCATTTGAAAGTGTTGATACTGATAGATTCACAATTAAATATATGAAAGGTGAAAGCAGGGTTGCTGATTTTATTAGGTTGGCAAACAATGCCTATGATAATCTTGAACCAATATTTTCAGAAAAGCCGCATTCAAACTTTGAAATAAAGCTTTTTTCTGACAGAGAACTTCTTAGACAAAGAACTGTTCCGTCAAATGCATGGTTGTTTACCGGATGGGGAGAACCAAATGAATCAGTGAAATTGTATACGGGTCATCCGGATGTTGAAAAATATGTTGCAACACTTCAACATGAACTGGTTCATCATATTACTATAAATATATGTAATAACAATCTGCCTGTTTGGTTTTATGAAGGTATAGCGATGTATTACGGCAATTCATATTTCGGACATGAATTTTCAACAATTTTATCTGCTCTGAATAAAGCGTCTGTTCAGGTAACAATTGCGGAACTTGAAAATACTAATATAGGCAATGAAACAGATACACAAAAAATATATGACTGGTACAACACTAATTACATGTATGCAGCATATCTTATTGATACTTATGGTCATGACAAATACATGGAGATATGGTATGAAGCAGGAAAAAGACCTTTCAATGACAGTGCTGCAAATTTAAATTTCTATGAACAGAACGATGAGACATTCGGTGAAGTATTGATGACTGTCTTAGGGATAACAAAAGAGGAACTCAGCATTGCTTATCTTACATGGCTTGAAACTACAGATATATTTGAAAATGGAAGCCCTCTAGCGGGAAATTAAATCTTTAGTGGATTAAACACCCGGGCTAAAGACCTTTTCCCGAATCAGTAACCCTGGCCAATTCTTTTGGAAACGGGCTGAAAACCGTTTGTCCCTTAAGGTACTCATTTTTAAAACGAACGCCCCAGGAACCCAGCATTGCCATAATCGCTGACTGTGGAATACGTGAATTTCGGTACTGTTCCAGCATGTCAAGAAAATGTGCTTTTTCATCAGAAGACAACTGATTTTTAAAATATCCGAGAATATGAAGCATAACATTTATATATCTGGATTTTGCAGGTTTATTTGACATCATGGCTTCCAGCTGATTTTGATATTCCGCTGCTAATTGCTCAAAGCTTTTTTTGCCATGGTTTGCCGCAATTGCTCCGAGATTCTTCAAACCCGCTTGCGAATATACCATGAACAGATATTTATTTTTACTGTGAAATTCTATTAGGTCTTTCATTCTTCCATTGCTTAAAACAGTTTCTCTGAAATCGGCCATTGTGAAAATAAATGTATAAAAATGTTCCCTTATTGTGAAGTTCATGAGTCGCCCTTCATCTTCTATCATTATTCCGGGGAAGAATTCACGCATGCCACCTCCGAATAGACCGGTTGTTTTCATGGGTAATGGGGGAGCTTTCCCTATATCTGTATATACCTTTACATCTTTAAAGCCACAGCTTGGTGACCTGGATTTAAGAATAAATCCGTCAGGTTTAAAATCAGATATTTTCAAAGAAATTCTATTCGTATATTCCAGCATTTCATCTGTCCGGTCCGTTCCGAGTTTATATGAAACCAGTCTGAACTCATTGTCCTTGGAAACAAGACGCAGAGATTCGCGTGGGGAGGGAAGACCTATGGCCATCTCGGGACAAAGAGGAAGGAAGTTGACAAAGGTAATCATATCCCTTATGAATTCGCTGGTTATCATTGACCCGTCATATCGGCAACTATCATGTTCCAGACATTTACTCACTACAACATTAGGTTTGTGATACATAATATTATCCTTTCGAATACTTGATTGCTTCTTTGCACATTATTTCCAGATTTGCAGGGGGAACATCACCCTGTACATTGTGAGCCGGTGCCAAAACCAAACCTCCGCCTTTTCCAAGGGTGTCAATAGCCTTATGAACATTTGCTATTATTTCAGCAGGAGTTCCGTTGGGCAGTACCTGCTGGATGTCCATACCACCCCAGAAAGAAATATTGTCTCCGAAATTCTTTTTGATTTTCGCCATATCCATTCCGGTGGCATTGGGTTGAACAGGGTTCAATATATCCATTCCTATTTCTATAAGGTCACCGATGAAATCATAACTGGCCCCGCAGGTGTGGTGGAATATGAAGGCATTTGTCCTCGAACGAATATATTTGTAAATCTTTTCAAGCTTGGGTTTTATCATTTCCCGGAAAAGGGGAACCGAAAGCATGGGGGCAGTTTGGGTTCCGAGGTCATCAGCCATGCATACTACATCAAAAGTGTCCCCGACTTCATCAAGAAGGCCTTGATAATAATCAAGCTGCATATCGACAATTTTGTCGGTTAAAAGATTCGCGAAATCCTTGTCTGCTATTAGGTCCATGAGAAAATTACTCATTCCTCTGGTATACATTGAAAGTTCAAATACCGATGCAAGTGAACCTGAAATTACGGCAAATCCATCACTTTTAATCTGCTCACATCTTGCACGCATACCACGGTAACGGCTGGGATGTTTCATATTGGGAAATTTAATTGCCCTAAGCTCATCAATGTCCAAATCTGCAAACGGGTGGTAAACCATTTCAGAATAATCACCAACAACTCTATAATGTATGCCCATTTCACTGTCAAAGGAGCCGTCTTCAAAATAGGTGGTTTTCCATCCCTCAAGTGGATTTGTATAAACATGTCTTGTGTCCACACCGAAGTATTGCAGTATCTCCTCATCAATGTCAATCCTAAGGTTATATCCGCCAAGCGGCGCAGCCGGTTCTTTGATCTTGAGGTGTTTGACAATATTCCCGTAAGCGCTGTCAGTGAAGGATGTTACAACTCCACCCAGATCAACAGGTACACGATCAGGTTTTTCATGGTTTAAGGAACAAAGAACACGTTCTCTTGAATTCATGCAGTGCCTCCTGAAATATATTTCTAAACTAAGTATATCAGATTATTGTATATCCAAAGCAGCTGTGATAACATTTGTCGGTAACATCTATAGAGGTAATGAATGGAAAAATTCAAAAAAGCAGCACCCTACTTATCAGGTGTTGTATATGCTTCAATTTTCGGCTTCTCATTTCTGATAACCAAAAATTCCCTGGGAATGATGGAGGTTTTGCAGCTTCTGGGCATTAGGTTTGGTCTGGCAGCCATTGTATTTGAGGTTCTCAGATTAACGAAAGTTGTAAAAATAAAATTATCAGGCAGGATGCTGAAGGATATTCTGCTGGTAGCTATATTTCAACCTGTTCTTTATTTCATTTTTGAAATTTATGGAGTCAGAAATTCAGAAACAGGCGAAGCAGGATTGATGATTGGAATGATTCCCGTTTTTGTAGCCCTTGTTTCATGGATATTTCTAAAGGAAAGATTGAACCAAAAACAGATCGGATTCATGATATTATCCCTGGCAGGTGTTACACTTATAGGAATTGTTCAGTTGAACAGTAGCGCTGGTGCAACCAAGCCAATTGGATATCTATTACTGGCCGGAGCAGTTATATCAGCGGCATTTTATAATTTGCTGTCAAGGAAATCATCGTATAAGCCAGTTGAAATAACTTACATAATGATGATGACCGGAGCGGTTGTATTCAATATCTTAGGGTTAGGTGATTCTATCGTCAGGGGATATGATTATTTTTTACCACTGCTTAATCCGGCAGTTATGATATCAATGATTTATCTTGGCGTGCTGTCTTCAATAATAGCTTTTTTCTGTGTGAATTTTACATTATCCAGAATACCTGCTGTTCAAGGCTCACTCTTTGCCAATCTGGTAACTGTTATATCCATTGTAGCAGGAGTTGCTTTTTTAGGTGAATCATTTACAATTTTCAAAGCTGTAGGGTCAGTGTTGATAGTGGCAGGAGTAGCAGGAACCAATTATTTTCAGACTAAAAAACCTATCAAAACAGATGATTATGCATCAAATGATTATTAACGGTCTGTTTTTAAATTATTGACAACCATGTTCAAGTGTGGGAAAATTACATAAATGCTATAACTATATTTATATTTTTATATATTTATAATTTAGTGTTATAATTAAAGAGGACTAATTCAAGTGATTAGTTTTATAAATTTATAGAAGAGAGGTCAATTAGAATGAAGAAATCAAAGATGCTTAAAGTAGTTGGTATCTTTTTGGTTTTAGTGATGCTCATGGGTGTTATCTCGGCATGTAAAACAGCGGAGACTTCCGAGACTCCCGCTCCAACAGCAACTCCGGCAGCATCCGTAACACCAAGTGCTACACCAACTCCAACAGCAACACCAAGACCGAGGTCAACAACACCGTTGGTAGTCGGTTATCTGGAATTCAGTGAAAAGTTCAGTCCGTTCTTTGCTGATACCGGATATGACAACGACGTAGTTGCAATGACTCAGATTTCGTTGCTGACAACAGACCGTACAGGCGGTACAGTATACAATGCCATTGAAGGCGAAACAATCAATTACAATGGTACAGATTATGTATACAAGGGACCTGCAAACATCGAAGTCAATTATGACGAAGCAAAGGACCAGACAACATATCTCTGGACTATTCGTGATGACATGATGTTCAGTGACGGCGAAATGGTAACAGCTGACGACATTATATTCACATACTATGTATATAGTGATCCGGCATATGTTGGATCCAGCACACTTTATTCAGTACCCATCGTTGGTATGAGCAATTACCGTACACAGACATCTGACGAAGTTTTTGCAAAATACGACAAATTGTGGGATGACATTTATGCAGCAGGCGTTGACCATGTATGGTCTGCTTCAGATGCATGGACAGAAGATCAATACAATGCTTATCTTGCTATCAACGAAGAAGTTATGATCGAAGGAGCACAGGGAATCGTAGATTACTGCTGGCAGAATTACCAGGCTTACTACGAAGCTTATGCCGGTGTTACTGCTGATCAGGCAAAAGAAGATCCCAGATTCAAGATTTGGGCAGGTATGGCTCTCTGGGGATTCGGTGATGCTGATTCAGAAGCAGGAACCTATACCGGATCATATTCTGGAACCGTATGGACTCTTACCGGTGACAGCTTCCCGACAGTTGAAGATTACTACAATGAAATCATGATTGCTTACGAAGGCGACATTATGGCAGCAGACGGCGAAACAGCCGGCGAACCATTCTCCGCAGTAGCAAAAGACAGATTCATCAGACAGGAAGGACCGAAAGACCCATCACTGGGAGAAGGCGGAATTCCTAATATAGCCGGTATCAAGAAGCTCAGTGACACTCAGGTAGAAGTTACTGTTGACGGTTACGATGCAAGTGCTATTTACAAACTCGGCGTACAGGTTACTCCCCTTCACTATTATGGTGATGAAAGCAAGTACGACTATGACAACAACATGTTCGGTTTTGATTTTGGTGACATGAGCCTTATGCAGGCCAAGACCACAATGCCTATGGGCGCAGGTCCTTACAGATTCATCAAATTTGAGAACAAAGTTGTTTATTACGAAGCAAACGAATTCTATTACAAGGGTGAACCCCTTACTTATTACATGCAGTTCAAGGTTACTGACGATGCAGATAAGATTCCTGGTGTTGCAACCGGAACAATCGACATCACTGACCCATCATTCGGTAACAACGAAGTTGCAGAAATCAAGAGCTATAACTCAAACGGCGAAATCATTGGTGATAAGATTTATACAAATACTGTTGACAACCTTGGATACGGTTATGTAGGAATCAATGCAGCTACAGTTAATGTAGGCGGCGAACTGGATTCAGAAGCCAGCAAGAACCTTAGAAAAGGCCTTGCAACAATGATTTCTGTTTACAGAAGTCTTTCAATTGACAGCTACTATGGAGAAAGGGCATCAATAATAAACTATCCGATATCCAATACTTCATGGGCAGCTCCACAGAAATCTGATGACGGTTACAAAATTGCATTCTCAACTGGTGTAGATGGAAGTCCAATCTATACAGCTGACATGGTAGCAGAAACCAGATATGTTGAAGCTCTCGCAGCAGCAACAGAATACTTCAAGGCAGCCGGATATACATTTGATGAAGGAACCGGAAAATTCACAGCAGCTCCCGATGGAGCAAAACTTGAATACGAAATCATCATTCCTGGTGACGGCGCCGGTGACCATCCATCATTCGTACTCGCAACTAAATTCAAGGAATCACTTGCAACAATCGGATTCAGCATTATAATCAATGACCCATCAGACTCCAACGTATTATGGGATAAACTCGATGCAGGAACACAGGAAATGTGGGCTGCAGCCTGGGGCTCAACCATTGACCCTGACATGTATCAGGTTTACTATTCCAACAATATCGTAGGTAATGAAGGTTCATCAGAATCAAATCACTATCACATCCAGGATGCTACTCTTGACGAATTGATTCTTGAAGCAAGGACCAGCCCTGATCAGGATTTCAGAAAAGCAACATATAAAGCTTGTCTGGATATCATTATTGACTGGGCAGTGGAAGTTCCTATCTACCAGAGACAGAACTGTATCATAATCAGCGCAGAACGTGTCAAACTAGACACATTGACTCCGGACATCACAACATTCTGGGGCTGGGCAAGTGACATAGAATTACTTGAAATGGTAGAAGCAAACTAAGTAGTACAGTTAGATTAAACTAACATAACTATAAAATACCAAAGACTTAGAGCCCATCTCCCATGGTGGGCTCTAATTTCTCGGGTATAAAGGCAAAACAAGATCCGAGGGGAGAAATTTCGATTGCGCAATTATATAATTAAAAGAGTTTTAATAGCCTTCGTCATATTGTTTCTGGTAGCATTCATCATTTATACATTGATGAGAAGCATGCCAAGTACTTTCGTAGAAGCAATTGCACGTGAAAGGGCGAACCTGCCCGGCTCAAAAAGCTACACCGAATGGCTGCAGCAACTGAATCAGATTTATGGTTTGGACAGCGGCATAATAAAAGGCTTTTTTGGATGGCTTAGTAATGTTGTTCGAGGAGATTTTGGTGACAGCTGGGTATATAATGTACCCGTTACAGAAGTCTTCAGGGAAACAGTTTGGTATTCATTTGTTTTGGGAAGTGTTGCATTTGTGATTCAGATCATAATTGCAATTCCTCTGGGAATACTGGCTGCGAGAAAGCAATACAGTAAAACTGACTATGCCGTAACAGTAGTTGCATTGGTAGGTATTTCGCTTCCGTTGTTCTTTTTTGCCACTTTACTCAAACTAATATTTTCCATCAATCTCGGTTGGTTCGATTTGTACGGTACCGTCGGGCGATATTATGAACAACTAAATGGCTGGCAGCAATTTTTAGATCTGGCAAAGCATTATGTATTGCCTGTCTTTACCATTGTTATGATAAGTATTGGTGGTTTGATGAGGTATACAAGAACAAATATGCTTGAAGTTCTTAACTCAGATTATATACGTACAGCAAGAGCAAAGGGTCTTACAGAAAGACGTGTAATAAATTATCATGGATTCAGAAATACCCTGATACCTATAGTAACAATTATTGGAGGTTCCATTCCCGGTCTCTTTGCAGGAGCACTGGTCACGGAAACGCTTTTTGGAATAACGGGAATAGGAAAGACTGCATTCGATGCAATGAGAAGCGGAGATATACCATTCTCTATGTTTTATCTTTTATTCCTTGCTGCTTTGACATTACTTGGAACACTGGTAGCAGATATACTTTACGCCGTGGTTGATCCACGTGTAAGAGTGAATTGAGGGGCGTAAAGATGAAGAATAAAAAGAATATAAAAATGGAAGAATATGATAACAATAAGGAAACAACAATGGCTTTGGACGATGAGCAAAGGGTCAAAATCCTTTCGCCCGGACTTCTTGTTTTCAAACGTTTTATCCGAAATAAATTGGCGATAACAGGTTCAATGTTTATTTTGGCAATGTTTTTGTTTTCATTTGTCGGTGGATGGCTGATGCCTTATGGAGAAGATGAAATATTTACAGAGTATGTTGATATGTCAAAAGTCTTCGGTGGTGTCGCTGTAAATAACGAATATACATTCATAACCGCAGATGGCAATGATTTCCCAATGGTTGCAAGAGCGCAGTTCGTTCTTGCTGCAAACAAGGAAAATACTGTATTTGATTCACAGGATGTTGATTACAGTCTTGAAAAACTTGCAGATGAACTTTATGTAGTATATACAAATCAAGAATCTGCAAATGCCCAGACAATAGTCAAAGATGTTATAGTGAATGTTTCGGACTCAACCCTTGGTGATGGTTTCTCATCCGCAATTTCTACGGCAATTGGGAACCAGGAAACACAATTTGAGTTTGAGGGCTCAAAATATGTCATAGTTCAGGATAAAAAGAATTATACCGTTTACAAACAAATACCAAATGCTGTTGCTACAAAGAACAGGTATGACTATGATTCTGCTGATATTATTACAAGCTTTGATTTTGCCTATAAATCAGAGACAACAATGTTAAGTATGATGGATGAGGGAATAACAGAGAGTACTTTCATAGCTGACGGGAAAAATTATAAAATTGTTTACAATGGAAGTAAAGCAGAGATAT
Organism: uncultured Clostridiaceae bacterium; assembly: GCA_964475455.1. GTDB lineage: Bacteria > Bacillota > Clostridia > DUPQ01 > DUPQ01 > JAFGQE01. The sequence goes on from CAYYXJ010000073.1 coordinate 9,374, forward strand.
ACAGTGTTGTCGGTGAAAATGAAGTACTGTATGCAAATGTATCCAGATATCTTGTTGAATCAATTTATGAGGATGTATTCCTTGATATAGGATTTAAGAATTATGTAAAAGACCTTATAGCGCAAGGTGTTGTAGGAATTCAGGAATTTTCTTATTCAAACGAAGGTGATGAGGATAGACTTTATACCATTGAGGTTGAAAACAACAACTGGGTAATAAGATGGATTGAAGATACCTTTGTTATACTGGATTATGATGCCCCGTCAAAAGAGCATCCGATCGGAACTGACGGAAACGGCATGGATTTATTAACCAGACTAATGTATGGTGGCAGAGTGTCATTAATGATTGGTTTTGTTGTTGTTATAATTGAAACAGCCATCGGTATTGTTCTTGGAGGAATTGCCGGATATTTCGGTAAATTCATTGATAATCTCATTATGAGAGTAGTTGATACTTTCAATTCAATACCAAGTCTTCCAATAATAATAATCCTCGGATTTATGATGGATCAGCAAAGGATTGATCCGGGTGTTCGAATGCTTTACCTGATGATAATACTTGCAGTCCTTGGTTGGCCGGGAATAGCAAGGATGGTAAGAGGTCAGATTCTTTCTCTCAGAGAGCAGGAATTCATGATTGCAGCAGAAGCAACCGGGATATCTGTAAGCAAGAGAATTTTCAAGCACCTTATTCCAAATGTAATGCCACAGCTGATTGTAATCAGTACTTTAAGTCTAGGCGGTGTAATACTTACCGAGTCAACTCTCAGCTTCCTGGGACTTGGGGTTAAATTCCCATTTGCATCCTGGGGAAATATAATAAATGCAGTGTCAAACGTACATGTCATGACTAATTATCTGTTTGTGTGGATACCGGCAGGATTCTGTATACTCATAACAGTTTTGGGATTCAACTTCATCGGAGATGGATTGCGTGATGCTTTTGACCCAAGGATGAAGAAATAGGAGGAAAGAAAATGAGTAATGAAAAAACCGTAAAAAAATCAACAAATCCCAACTATCTTTCCGCCAGGGAATCCAGGAGAATTACCAAGAGCAACAGAAAGATAATGAACCGGATGGAGAAGGAGAACGAACGAAAGAATGTTCCAAAATCCGAATATACAACAGTAATGAAGGACGAGAAAAATGTTGTTGAGTTCGATAATTTAAACACATATTTTTTCACCGATGTAGGAACTGTTAAAGCAGTAAACGGTGTTTCCTTTGATGTACCCATGGGGAAAACAGTAGGAATTGTTGGAGAATCAGGCTGCGGTAAGTCTGTTACAAGTCTGTCTCTAATGAAACTTGTACAAAGGCCACAGGGACAGATAGTAGAGGGAGAAATTAGATTCAACACCGGGGATACTGTTTATGACATCGCAAAAACTCCTATAAAGGAAATGTATAATATCAGAGGAAACAATATATCCATGATATTTCAGGAACCAATGACAAGTCTGAATCCTGTATTCAAGATAGGTACCCAGATAGATGAGGTTATTGCTCTTCATAGTTATGATGTTTTCAGTGAAAATGTTGACATTTCGTTAAGCTCTGACGGTAAAGTTAAAATGGGCAAAGAAGGTAAGTCAAAGGTCAAGAAACGTACCCTTGAAATGCTGGATCTGGTAAAAATTGCCGACAGTGAAAAAGTATACAATATGTATCCCCATGAATTGTCAGGTGGTATGAGACAAAGGGTTATGATTGCAATGTCCATTGCTTGTAATCCAAGACTCATCATTGCTGATGAACCTACCACTGCCCTTGATGTAACTATACAAGCTCAGATATTGGATATTCTAAAAGAGCTAAAAGATAAAATCAATTCAAGTATAATGCTGATAACCCATGATTTAGGTGTTATTGCAGGAATGGCTGATTATGTAGTTGTAATGTATGCGGGCCGGGTAGTGGAAAAAGGAACTGTCTATGAAGTTTTCAAAAATCCAAGCCACCCATATACAATTGGATTGATGGCAGCCAGACCTGGAATGAAAAAAGATGTACACAGGTTATACAGTATACCCGGCAAAGTCCCTAATCCAATAGACATGCCTGATTACTGCTATTTCAGGGATCGGTGTGAAAAGAAATTCGGAGCTTGTTTCGGAGAATACCCGCGCGAAATACAATTGTCGCCAACCCACTTCGTTTCATGTTATCTATATGATGAGGGAGCAAAAGAGAATGAGTGAAAAGAAAACGAGAAAAAATCAAACAGCTGTTGTTGATACAAGTTTTGAACCAATAGTCCATGATGATAAGTACATACTTGAAGTAAATAAACTTAAAAAGTATTTTCCGATTAAAGCCGGACTCCTTCAAAGAACAGTAGGGCATGTAAAGGCTGTAGATGGAATTAGCTTTAAGATAGAAAAAGGAACAACAATGAGCTTGGATGGAGAAACAGACTGTGGGAAAACGACTACAGGAAGAACTATTCTCAGGCTGACAGAAAAAACATCCGGTCAGGTGCTTTTCAAAGGCAAGGAAATTTATGATTATTCAAAAGCTGAATTGCAGGCACTAAGACCGGAAATTCAGATTATATTTCAGGACCCATTTTCAAGTCTTTCTCCCAGATTACCTGTAAGGGAAATCATTGGTGAAGCTGTTAAAGAGCATAAGATAGTTCCTGATAATGAATACTATGACTACCTTGATGCAATAATGGAGGATTGTGGACTTCAGCCCTATCATAAAGACAGGTATCCCCATGAGTTTTCAGGTGGACAAAGGCAGAGAATATGTATAGCAAGGGCCCTTGCCTTGAATCCGGAGTTTGTTGTTTGTGATGAACCTGTTTCAGCGTTGGATGTTTCAATACAAGCTCAGATTATTAACCTGCTTATGGATTTGCAGCAAAAATACAACCTGACTTACTTGTTTATATCACATGACCTGTCAGTTGTGGAGCACATATCAGATACAATAGGTGTCATGTACCTTGGAGATATGGTTGAATTTGGTAATAAAGTGGATATTTTCAGGAATCCGCTTCATCCTTATACAAAAGCATTGTTCTCAGCTATACCGGTACCTGACCCGACGGTTAAGATAGATCGTATTCCCATGGAAGGAGCAATTCCTTCACCGGCTAATCCACCAAAAGGTTGTAAATTCCATACAAGGTGTGCAAGCTGCATGGAGAAATGCAAAACAATTGAACCTGAACTAAAGGAAATGGAACCAGGACACTTCGTAGTGTGTCACTTATACGATTAATAAAAGGACATCCGGCAAATGGTCAAAAATCATTTGCCGGTTTTTTTATAGGTAAAAATTATGGCTAAAAAGAAATGCGATGATGACGATGGCAGACAGATTGCTGATATGAGCAGTGTTGAAGGGTCACTTTATGGGTTTGTACCATCACGTCATATAAAAAAGAAAAAAGAATTGAAAAAAGAAGATGAAAATCAAGAGCGTCTTAAACGAGAAGAACTTACTTTGACAAAAAAAGAAACCCGGGTGATGATGTTTC
>CAYYXJ010000074.1:0-396 GCA_964475455.1 uncultured Clostridiaceae bacterium
CGATTTAGGGCACCCTTGTTTGTGATAAAAAAAGAGCGCCGAAGCGCTCTTTTGTTTTTTGGGATTTGGTTATCTGTTTTTTATTACTGACTGTGCAGCTGCGAGCCTTGCAATGGGCACCCTGAATGGTGAACAGGATACATAGTTGAGTCCTGCAAGGTGACAGAATTCAATTGATGAAGGTTCTCCGCCATGTTCTCCGCATATACCAAGTTTGATGTTCGGCCTTGTCTGTTTACCGAGTTTTACAGCTAATTCAACGAGCTGGCCAACACCGGTCCTGTCAAGTTTTGCAAATGGATCGGATTCATATATCTTCTTGGAGTAGTAATCACCAAGGAATTTTCCTGCATCATCCCTGCTGAGTCCGAATGTCATCTGAGTCAGGTCGTTTGT
>CAYYXJ010000074.1:407-5351 GCA_964475455.1 uncultured Clostridiaceae bacterium
AGAAGAATTCTGCTTCCTTTGCAACTTCATCAGCTGTAAGGGCAGCCCTTGGAATTTCGATCATTGTTCCAACCATGTAAACAAGTTTGGTTCCGCTTGCAGCTATAAGTTCATCAGCTGTCTTAACAACGATGTCTTTGACATATTTAAGTTCCTTGACGTCGCCTACCAACGGTATCATTATTTCAGGAATAATACTTTCTCCTTTGCTGCTTACACTCAGGGCAGCCTTAATGACAGCCTTTGTTTGCATGACAGCAATTTCAGGATAGGTAACCGCTAGACGACATCCCCTGTGACCTAGCATTGGATTGAACTCATGGAGAGCTTCAATCTTTTCTTTTAATTCAGAAACGGCCATTTTCATTTCATCAGCCAGTTCTTTTATATCTTCTTCTTCCTTGGGAAGGAATTCGTGAAGCGGCGGATCCAGGAACCTTATGGTTACAGGGCGTCCTGCCATAGCCTCAAAGATTCCTTCAAAATCTTCCTGCTGATATGCTTCAATGCCTTCCAATGCGGCTTCTCTTTCTGCAACTGTTTCTGCAAGAATCATTTTACGGAAGTTCTTTATTCTGCTGGTTTCAAAGAACATATGCTCAGTTCTGCAAAGACCGATACCTTCAGCACCGAATTTAACTGCAGTAGCAGCATCAGCAGGCGTGTCTGCATTTGTTCTGACCTTCATTGTTCTGATTTCATCAGCCCAGCTCATGAATTTTGCAAAGTTACCTGAAACTTCAGGTTCCTGAGTTGGAAGCTTGCTGCCGTATACTTTACCGGTTGATCCATCAAGTGAAATCCAATCGCCTTCGTGGAATTTATTCGCGCCTACTGTAAAGAATTTTTCTTCTTCATTTATTTTAATATCTCCGCATCCTGATACACAGCATGTTCCCATGCCCCTTGCAACAACTGCGGCATGACTTGTCATTCCGCCTCTTGCAGTAAGGATACCCTGTGAAACGTGCATACCTTCAATGTCTTCAGGTGATGTTTCAAGTCTTACAAGAATAACATGCTTTTCGCCCTTGGCAAAAGCTTCTGCGGCTGATTCAGCTGTGAAGAAAACCTTACCTGTTGCTGCGCCCGGTGATGCCGGTAGTCCGCTTGTAATAGGTTCAGCTGAATTTAGCGCTTTTGGTTCAAATGTTGGATGAAGTACTGCATCAAGTTGTTTTGGGTCAACTTTCATGAGGGCTTGTTCTTTTGTAAGCATTCCTTCTTCAACCAAATCCACGGCTATCTGCAGGGCTGCACTGGCAGTTCTCTTTCCATTCCTGGTCTGAAGAAGGAAAAGTTTGCCTTTTTCTATTGTGAACTCGATGTCCTGCATATCATGGTAATGACTTTCAAGATTTTCTGCTATTTCAATGAACTGGTCATAAATAGCTTTGTTGGTATCTTGAAGCTGTGAAATTTTCTGTGGTGTTCTGACTCCAGCAACAACGTCTTCACCCTGTGCATTCATTAAGAATTCACCCATCAGAACTTTTTCTCCAGTTGATGGATTTCTTGTAAATGCAACACCGGTTCCGGAATCTTCGCCCATGTTTCCATAGACCATTTCCTGGACATTTACTGCAGTTCCAATATCTCCGGGAATATCATTCAGTCTTCTATAGATTATTGCCCTTTCATTGTCCCATGAACGGAAAACAGCTTTGATTGCTTCCATAAGCTGTACTTTGGGGTCCTGTGGAAATTCTGTTCCCATCTGGTCATGATACAGTTTTTTGAATATCTTTGTTACTTCCTTCATGTCATCACCGGTCAGGTCTGTATCATATTCAACGCCTTTCGCTTCCTTGAATGCATCAAGCTTTCTTTCAAAGATTGCCTTGTCAACGCCGATTACAACATCTGAGAACATCATAATGAATCTTCTGTAACTGTCATAGGCAAATTTGGGATTGCCTGTAAGTTCAGCAAGACCCTCTACAACCACATCATTAAGACCCAGATTCAGTACCGTGTCCATCATTCCGGGCATTGATACCTTGGCTCCGCTTCTTACAGAAACCAGGAACGGGTTCTTTGAATCACCCAACTTCTTTCCAACGATTTCTTCTGTGGTAGCAAGTGCTCTTTGAATTTCTTCATTAATGTCATCGGCAATTATCCTGCCGTCTTTGTAATACCTGGTACATGCTTCGGTTGATACTGTGAATCCTCTTGGAACCGGCAGCCCGAGGCTGGTCATTTCCGCAAGATTCGCTCCTTTTCCACCTAGCAAATCCTTCATTTTTGAGTTTCCCTCTGTAAAGAGGTATACATACTTAGCCATTATCTTATTTCCTCCAAATTAATATTTCATTTTATCATCAAGGAATTCCACAACCTTTTCGATGGGTATCCTTTCCTGCTCCATTGTGTCCCTGTGCCTTACGGTTACGCAGTTGTCTTCAAGTGAATCAAAGTCATATGTAAAGCAATAGGGTGTGCCTATCTCATCATGTCTTCTGTATCTTTTTCCTATACTGCCTGTTTCATCATACTCGCAGTTGTAAACTGCAGATATGGTCTCAAAAACCTCCCCGGCTTTATCTCCGAGTTTTTTTGAAAGCGGCAGAACCGCTGCTTTATAGGGTGCTAGTTGGTTTGAGAACTTCATTACTATCCTGCTGTCATTATCACCCAGGTCTTCTTCCTCATAGGCTTCACAGAGAAATGCCAGAAGCATCCTTTCAACTCCCAGGGACGGTTCTATACAATAAGGTACATATTTTTCGTTTGTAACCGGATCAAAATATGTCATATCCTCCCCTGAATATTCAGCGTGCTGTTTCAGGTCGAAGTCAGTTCTGTCAGCTATGCCCCATAATTCACCCCAGCCGAATGGGAATTTATATTCGAAGTCAGTGGTGGCATTGCTATAGTGTGAAAGTTCCTCGGGATCGTGGTCCCTCATCTTTATATTTTCATCGGATATGCCCAGCCCCAGCAACCACTGGTAACAGAAGTTTTTCCAGTAATTGAACCATTCAATGTCTTTACCGGGTTCACAGAAGAATTCTAGTTCCATTTGTTCAAATTCTCTTGTCCTGAATATAAAATTACCGGGAGTAATTTCATTTCTGAATGATTTACCTATCTGTCCGATTCCAAATGGAATCTTTTTCCTTGTAGTGCGCTGAACATTTTTAAAGTTGACGAATATCCCCTGGGCTGTTTCCGGTCTTAGAAAAATTTCTGCAGCACTGTCTTCGGTAACTCCCTGGAATGTTTTGAACATAAGATTGAATTTTCTTATATCAGTAAAATTTGTTTTTCCACATGACGGGCATGGGACTTTATTTTCTTTAAGATAATCAATCAACTGGTCATCATTAAGGGCCTCAACAGACATTTCTATACCTTTTTCAAGATTAAAGTCTTCTATTATTTGGTCAGCCCTGTGCCTTGTCTTGCATTCCTTGCAATCTATCAGAGGATCACTGAATCCTCCGATATGACCTGATGCTTCCCAAACCTTGGGATTCATGAGTATTGCACAGTCAACACCAGTATTATAAGGGTTTTGCTGGATGAATTTTTTCCACCATGCTTTTTTTACATTGTTCTTGAGTTCAACTCCAAGCGGACCGTAATCCCATGCATTTGCAAGGCCACCGTAGATCTCAGAGCCGGGAAATATTATTCCCCTGCGCTTGGCAAGAGATACAATTTTCTCCATTGTTTTTTCAGTTGCCATATTTTCTCCTGTCTATTCTGTGTCATTTCTGCCGGCTTTGGGCAATTCAATGTAGCCTTCGCCTTTGGGGACGCAAACAACATTTCCTCTGTCCAGTTCATGTGTTGCTATACTAAGTGTGTTTGTTTCACTGCCTTTGAAGAATGTGCGCGATCCGTCAGTAAGCATTCTGGCTCTTTTAGCCACTGCCATAACTACTGAAAATCTTACACCTATCTTCTTTTCAAGTTCTTCAAGTGATGGGTAAAGTATCATTTGATCTCTCCTTTATATAGTTCATCCATTATTGATGGATTTCTTTCATATTTCATCCGCTCTGCGGATATTATGGTTTTTACATCTTCTACTGCTTTTTCAAGGTCATCATTAACGACTATATACTCATATTCTCCTACATGTTGAAACTCTGAATATGCATAGGCAAGCCGCTGTTTCAAAGACTCTTCGTTTTCACTGCCTCTGTTTGTAATGCGTTTTTCCAGTTCAGAAATCGATGGAGGAAGAACAAATATCATTACAGCATCAGAATAGTTTCTCTTTATGCTGATGGCCCCTGCAACGGTTATATCAAGAATAACATCAATGCCCATGTCAGTTGTTTCATTGATATATTGCCTGGGTGTTCCGTAATAGTTACCACAATATTCGTCCCACTCAAGAAGCTCCTTTTTGCTGATCATTTCCAAAAAATCTTCTTTTATCTTGAAAAAATAGCTTACACCTTCTATTTCTCCATCACGGGGATTTCTGGTCGTTGCTGAAACTGAATGCTTTATATTCTGGTCATCCGCCATAAGCCGTTCGATTATTGCACCCTTGCCGGTTCCGGACGGTGCAGAAACAACTATCAGCATTCCTTTTTCAGCCATTATTTTCTTCCTCCGTAGTTTTATCATCAAGCCTGTGTCCAACGGTTTCAGGCTGAAGAGCCGATAAAACAACATGTCCGCTGTCTGTAACTATAACCGCCCTTGTTCTCCTGCCGTATGTGGCATCAATCAGGCTCCCTTTGTCCCTGGCCTCCTGAATCATTCTTTTAATCGGAGCCGACTCGGGGCTGATTATTGAAATAATCCTCGATGTTGATACCATGTTTCCGAATCCAATATTTATTAATTTCATGCCTTTGCCCCCGGTTTCTTATTCAATGTTCTGTGCTTGTTCCCTGAGTTTTTCCACTAGATTCTTTAGTTCTATGGAACTGTTGGTCAATTCAATGGATACAGACTTCGATGCTATTGTGTTTGATT
>CAYYXJ010000074.1:5361-12691 GCA_964475455.1 uncultured Clostridiaceae bacterium
AATCCAGTTTCCTGCCTACACTTCTTTTAGGCAGATTCTCTTCAAACTGGCTGACATGACTTTTCAGCCTGATGATTTCTTCATCAATACAACTGCGGTCGGCAAAATATGCAACTTCCTGTGCCAGCCTGGCTTCATCAATTGCGGTATCTTCTGTCAGTTCCTGGATCCTGTCCCTAAGTTTTTGTGTGTATGCGATTACAAGACCTTCGGAATATTTTTCAATTTCACTGACTATCTGATTCATTTCGTTGATTTTAACCTGCATATCCTTTTCAATTGTTCTGCCTTCTGTTTCCTTCATTTCCATCAGATTATCAATGGCAGACTTTACAGCGGAAATTATGAATGGTGAAACCATTTCCTCATCAGGTTCCTGCTCCTCGACCGCAAATAATCCCGGTATTGATGAAACCATAGCAAGATTGGCAGTACCCTTGAGCTTGAATTTTTTCTTCAAGGAAGAAAAAGCTTCAATATATGAGGATGCTGCATTTTCATCAACCGTTACAACCTTCTTGTCTGCATAATCACCGCGGATGCCAACATAAATGTCAATTTTTCCTCTGTCGATTCTGTCTTTCAACATACCTCTGACCTTTTCTTCAATGAAGGAAAGTCCTCTAGTACATTTGAAATTTATGTCCAGATATCTGCTGTTTACAGACTTGATTTCTACTTTTATTGATATATTACCATTATCCAGTACGCTTTTTCCGTACCCGGTCATGCTAACCGCCATTCGTATACCTCACTTTGCCTTGAATTATTATAACATAAGAGGCTTGAAATTCCATCTTTTTTTTATAAAATTCACATATATACTGCCTTTTACTGTAAATAGCTTGGCTTTTCTTCCTTTTTCAGTCTTTTCTCTCAAGCTCATCATACTCATACATGGCAGCCACCATTACAAAAAACCCGGCAGTTTCAGCCTTTAATATCCTTTTACCCAAAGAAACACTCTGCAGACCGGCTCTTTTTGCCAATTCCCACTCACCTGGGCTGAATCCTCCCTCCGGGCCTATGAAAACATTTACTACTTCAGCTTCCGGATTACACCTAAAAAGTTGTTTTAGAGTAAGGGTGCCCTCTTTTACATAGCAAATTATTGAAGGCTCTGCTCCCTTGGGTTTTTTTAATGCTTCTGTAAAACTCACTGGATAAAACACTGTCGGAATTGAACTCCTGCCCGATTGCTTTGCGGCTGATTCTGAAATTTTAGTCCATCTCTCAACCTTCCTGTCGACCTTGCCGTCCTGAATGTTGACAACGGAATGCTCGGTGGTCATTGGTTGAATTGAAGCAGCACCTGCCTCTACACATTTTTGTATCGCATATTCAAAACCTTCGCCCTTGGTTACAGCCAAAAATAAATTCACCTTTAACGCTGGTTCCCCGTTTACTGGTAACTTGTCTGTAATTTTTAATAAAATTGCATCATTTTCGAGATTTTCAACCCTTGCCTTAAAATCATTACCTTTTCCATCACAAACATTTATAAATTCATCCTTTTTGATTCTAAGGGATTTTTTCATATGCCGGGCATCATCACCAATTATATATGCGTTTCCTCCCGGAACCAGTTCATACTCTGTAATAAAGAATTTAGGCATCTGCGATTATGGCGGTCCACTCATTCTTCCTGATGACTTTTCTGATTTTAAAACCATCATTCTCAAGTTGTTTCAAAACATCGTTTTCTCTTTCAATGATTATTCCCGAGCAGACAAACCTTCCTCCCTTCTTTAAAATCTCCTTTATTTTTGGAGAAATTTCTATAATTACATCAGATACTATATTGGCTGCCACCAAATCGAATTCAAAGGGTGCCCTAAATTGCATTTTTTTAAAAGCACCTTCGGCTTCATACAAATCCCCTTGGATAACTATTGCATTCTCAACCTTGTTAATTCGAAGATTTTCACCTGCTACCCTGGTTGCAGCCTCATCAATGTCAATGGCAATAATTTTTTCGACACCTGCTCGTGCTGCAACAATCGAAAGAATCCCTGTCCCTGTACCAATATCCAGAAAAAAATCACCTTTTTGGGTATATTCTTCAACCAATCCTGAGCAGAGTTCAGTTGATTCATGGGTACCCGTTCCAAATGCCATACCGGGATCCATGATTATTTCATTTTCAGTTGGTTCCTTGTTGCTTTCCCATGATGGAATTACTCTCAATCTCGTTGTTAGTTGAAACGCTTTATAATACTTTTTCCAGTTATCACTCCAATCAGAATCATCTACTTCCCTCGTTGAAACATCACCCTCTGGAAAATTTCGATTTAGGGCACCCTTTATTTTTTTAAAATTTTTTGTTGGAGGAAAGTATGCCGTAACCCGGTATTTTAAAAGGGAACCGGAAAAATCCCCGATGGAAGCCAGTTCTGGTGCACCGACTTGTTCTATCAGGGATTTTATTTCTTCAGGATTCTGAATTTCAGTTCCTGTTGCTCCCATTTCCATAAGAGCATATGAAACTTCTTCTGTAATATCCAAATCCGATTCCAAGCTTATTTCAATCCATTTCATATAAAACTCAATTTTTCTTTCCGCTCATGGCATCAGCATAAGCTTTAAGGGCAGCCTTTTGCTTCCTGTTCAACTTTTTAGGAACTTCTACAATAATCTCTATGATTTGGTCTCCCCTCTTTCCTGAACGCAGCGATGGCATTCCTTTACCCCGAAGTCTGAATTTATCACCGGGTTGAGTTCCTTCCTGAACCTTATACTTGACTTTGCCGTCAATGGTGGGAATCATTATCTCATCACCTAGTGCTGCTTGTTCAAATGACACAGGAACTTTTAGAAGGATATTGGTTCCGTTTCGGATGAAAAATTCATGCGGCCTGACGCTTACATTTACAAGCAGGTCACCTGAAGGTCCGCCCTTGGAACCGGGCTCTCCTTCACCTCGGAGAGATATCGTATGTCCATTGTCTATTCCTGCAGGTACATTGATATCAATTTTCTTGGTTTTCCTCACTTTTCCACTGCCTTTACACTCATGACAACGGTTTTTGATTATCTTGCCGCTGCCTCCGCAGTTGTCACATACTTTTTCATTGACAAATTGTCCAAACAATGTGTTTTGTTGAACCCTGACTCTTCCAGTTCCCCTGCAAGTTGAGCAGGTTTCAGGTTCTGTGCCGGCTTCTGCACCTGTCCCTTCACAAGCATCACAGTTTTCATGTCTCAGTATATTGACTGTTTTTTTAACGCCAAACGCAGCCTCCTCAAAAGTGATTACTATGTCTTCTCTTAAGTCAGCCCCTTTACGCGGTCCGTTTCTTCTTGTCGACCCCCCAAAGCCACCGAAAAATGATTCAAAGATATCCTCAACTCCTCCGAAGCCTCCGAATCCTCCGAATCCACCTGCTCCGCCCATGCCCGGATCATTGTGACCATATTGGTCATATCTGGCCCTTTTATTGGCATCACTAAGTACTTCGTAAGCCTCACTGGCTTCCTTGAAATTGTGCTCTGCATTCGGATCTTCTTTGTTTACATCGGGATGGTATTGTTTTGCAAGTCGCCTGTAAGCCTTTTTGATTTCATCATCCGTTGCATCACGTGAAACCCCCAGAATTTCGTAATAGTCTCTCTTTTCCGCCACAAATATCTCCTTGAATAGAGCCGCCCAAATAGGGCGGCTTTTTCATAATTTAGTTTTCTTCGTCATCTACGACTTCATAATCTGCGTCGTAAACATCATCACCTTCATCAGCTGCTGAATCATGCCCATGCTCAGAACCTGCTCCCGGTTGTGCACCTGGGTTCTGCTGGTATATTTTCTGTGAAACCTCATTGAAAGCTTCTGTGAGTTTTTCATTTGCACTTTTTATTCTATCAGAATCAGTGCCTTTAAGTGCTTCTTTCACTTTGCTGATCTCAGCATCAAGTTTTGCTTTGTCAGCTGCTTCGAGTTTATCACCCAGATCCTTCATTGTTTTCTCTGCCTGGTAAACAGCGGAATCAGCATTGTTTCTTATTTCAACTTCTTCCTTACGCTTAAGGTCTTCTGCTGCATGTGCCTCGGCTTCTCTTATAGCTTTATCAATATCGTCATCAGAAAGGTTTGAAGAAGCAGTCAAAGTGATTTTCTGCTCATTTCCCGTTCCAAGGTCTTTTGCTGATACATGCACAATACCATTTGCATCTATATCAAATGTTACTTCAATCTGCGGAACCCCCCTCATTGCCGGTGGTATACCGGAAAGCTGGAACCTACCGAGGGTCTTGTTATACTGAGCCATTTCCCTTTCGCCCTGAAGAACATGAATGTCAACTGAGGGCTGGTTGTCAGCAGCAGTAGAGAATGTCTGGCTCTTCTTGGTTGGGATTGTCGTGTTCCTTTCGATGAGCTTTGTGAAAACTCCACCGAGGGTTTCAATACCGAGTGAAAGCGGTGTAACATCAAGAAGAAGTACATCTTTTACGTCTCCGGTAAGAACACCCGCCTGGATTGCTGCACCGAGTGCTACACACTCATCAGGGTTGATTCCTTTGAACGGGTCTTTGCCCAGGAATTTCTTAACAGCATCCTGTACTGCAGGAATTCTTGTTGAACCACCGACCATGAGTATTTTATGTATATCTGATGGATCAAGTCCTGCATCTTTCATTGCTTTTCTTGTGGGGCCCATGGTTTTTTCAACCAGATCAGCAGTCATATCATCAAATTTTGCCCTGGTAAGAGTCATGTCAAGATGCTTGGGTCCTGTTGCATCAGCTGTTATAAAAGGAAGGTTGATATTAGTTGACATTACAGTTGAAAGCTCAATCTTTGCTTTTTCAGCGGCTTCCTTAAGCCTCTGTTTTGCCATTTTATCATTGCTCAGGTCAATGCCGTTTTCAGCTTTGAATGTCTTGACCATGTAATCCATTATCTTGTCATCAAAGTCGTCGCCGCCCAGTCTATTGTTTCCATTTGTCGCAAGAACCTCAAAAACACCGTCACTTATATCAAGTATTGATACGTCGAATGTTCCTCCGCCAAGGTCAAATACCATAATTTTCTGGTCCTGCTCCTTGTCCATACCATAAGCAAGCGCAGCAGCTGTCGGTTCATTGATTATCCTAAGAACTTCCATGCCTGCGATTTTTCCTGCATCCTTTGTTGCCTGTCTTTGGGAGTCGCTGAAGTATGCCGGGACGGTTATTACAGCCTGGGTAATAGTTTCTCCAAGATATGCTTCAGCATCCGCCTTGAGCTTTGACAGAATCATCCCGGAAATCTCCTGGGGTGTATAACCTTTACCATCTATATCAACACGCCTGTTTGTTCCCATGTCTCTTTTTATGGACTGGATTGTCCTGTCCGGGTTTGTTATTGCCTGTCTTTTTGCAACCTGGCCAACCATCCGTTCGCCGGTCTTTGAAAATGCAACAACAGATGGTGTTGTTCTGCCGCCTTCTGCATTTGAAATGACAACAGCCTCACCGCCTTCCATGACAGCTACGCATGAGTTTGTTGTTCCAAGGTCAATTCCAATAATTTTAGCCATTTTTATTTCCTCCTATGGTTGTTTTTAAATTTATAGTTCAGTTTGCCACTTTGACAAGACTGTGCCTTATTACTTTATCTTTGTAAGCATATCCCTTTACAAGTTCTGATACGACTTCGTTTTCGCCGTATTTCTCGTCGTCAATATGCTCTACCGCATGATGATATTCAGGATTGAATTCTTCACCAACCGATTCAATTATTTCCACATCAAGTTTATCAAGAATCTCTCTGAACTGGCGGTACATCATTTCAATGCCTTTTTTCAGGGCACCCTTGTCGGCATTTGAGTCAGCACTTTTATTAGCAATTTCTATGCTGTCAATTACCGGTAAAAATGCTTCGATCAAATTGGAAGTGGCATTTATGTAAATCCCGTCTTTTTCGCGAGCAGTTCTTTTTCTGAAATTATCATACTCAGCTGCGAGCCGTTGATAACTATCGGTCAGGGTTGAAATTTCTTTTTCCAATTCTGCTATCCTGGTTTCTGGCTCATTCCCGGTTTCTTCCATTTCAGTGGTTTCCAATTTTTCTTCGCTTTTGTCAATCTTTGCTTTTTCTGCTTTTTTGTTTGGCTTCTCAGCGGTCATCTTTTTCCTCCTGTTATATCATCATGAGCATTTCACGAATGAGTTTATCCACATCACGCATTGATGCAATTACTTTTCGATAGTTCATTCGAAGAGGTCCGGCCACACCGAATGAAATCATTCCGCGGGTGTTGAAATCAAATGTTCTATACATGGTGGTCATTCCTTTGAAGGCTCCGATTTCATTTTCGCTTCCAATCCGGACTTCGATTTCATCTCTACCCGGTTTTCTGAACATATTGCAAAGCAATTGCTGCTCATTGAATATTCTTACGATGTCCCTGGCGACATTGTAATCGTGGAACTCCGGAAAATCGAAAAGATTTGAGGCACCTTCTACAATTACATCAACATCACAATGTGCCGCGACCTGGCTTGCTATGGCATTTTTGATATTATCAATATCCTGTTGGAATTCACCAATCTCCAATTCTTTTTCAGCAACATTGAAGCTTTTTACCCCTTTTAATTTTTCAGTTATTCTTTGAGACAGCTCATCGAGCTTGTCCTTTGGGATATCATTAATAGTTTCGGTTGTGAAGCTGATTGTTTTCTTGCTTTCCATCATAATGACGCAAAGAATTTCCTTCTCGCCTATTCTGATGAAATGTATAAGGTCAATGGTGTCCCTGCCGTCAGCTGCAATGATTGCAATTGATGCATAGTGCGTATATGCAGAAACTTCCCTTGATACTTTTTCAACAATCCGTCTGAATGATTCAGGTTCCAAAAAGCTGGACATCTGAAGGAATTCCTCACCGAAATCACTCAGGCTTTCATCTATTATTGCATCCACATAAAATCTATAGGCTTTTTCCATCGGGACCCTGCCTGCAGATGTATGCGGAGAAGATATGAAACCTAGGTTTTCCAGTAGTGCCATTTCATTCCTGATTGTTGCTGAACTGACACCAAAATCATATTTACTTGCAACAGTCTTAGAGCCTACTGGCTCAGCGCTGTTTACATATTCTTCTATGATAGCCCTTAATATGGCTTTAGTTCTATGGTTCATACCTTTTCCTCTTGTTAGCACTCTTAACGTCAGAGTGCTAATCTATACAAAAGATACCACCACATTTTGCCTTTGTCAACACTTTTTTTACCCCAACCTTAATTGAAAATGATGTTAATATAATGTGTTTTTTTCTATCAAATGTTTTATTTAATTAGTGAATTTTTAAAATTTTTTGTGAACAAAGTCAATCATATTAAGACAAATAAATGA
>CAYYXJ010000075.1:0-12466 GCA_964475455.1 uncultured Clostridiaceae bacterium
TTTACCTGATTTTCGAGTAAACACCTCTGGGGTATTTACCTGATTTTCGAGTAAACACCTCTGGGGTATTTACCTGATTTTCGAGTAAATACCCTAGACGTGTTTGCTCAAGTCATCTTATTTGTGCTTTAGAAATGTGTTGTTTTCATATTCACGAAAGGCTGTTCGTAATTCTTCGTTTGTGTTCATGACAATGGGACCGCCCCATGCAATGGGTTGAGAAATTGGTTTTCCTTCTGCAAGAATTAATCTTACCCCGTCAGAAGTTGAAATATGAAGTTTTCCTGAATCGTTGAATCTTGCAGCTGTTTTTTCGTCTATAGTCTGCTTTTCTACACCGAATTTACCCCGGCCTTGAAAGACAAATACAAATGCATTGAGTGGTTCCGATAATTCATATGTAAAATCACTTCCACCTTTAATTTCTATATCCAGAAGATTGACAGAAAGCTGTTCCCTTTGTACTGGGCCTTTTGCACCATTATATTCTCCGCCTATGACTTTAACCGTATAACCAACTCCTTGATAAATCTCAAGCATGTCTGCGGTTATATCACCATAGCAGGGATCTGTCATTTTTTCGTCAGAAGGAAGATTCAACCAAAATTGGAATCCCTCAATGCCATTCTTTGGCGGCAATGGCATCTCCTGATGGATTATTCCACTTCCCGCAGTCATCCATTGAACTTCAGAACTTTTTATAACTCCCTTATTGCCCAGACTGTCCTGATGCTCTATTTCGCCTTTTACCATATATGTGATAGTCTCAATACCTCTGTGTGGGTGCCATGGAAATCCCCTTATAACTTCATCCGGATTATTGGATCTGAAATAATCAAGCAACAAAAACGGGTCAAACTGTGGTGTCTCATTATAACCAAAAACGCGATTTAGTTTAACTCCGGCACCATCCGTGGCAGCCACTGCCTTGTAAACCTTTTTTACACTTACCATTATAGAACCCCCCATCAACCTTTCATCAGGACTACATGAACCATGACAGTTGCAACGATAGCCAGCCCGGCTAATCTATGCAGAATCAGCACCGGCTTTTTGAAAAATTTCTTTAGAACAATGCCAAGAATTGACTGGAGAAGAATAGCTGTAAATGCCAGGAATCCACTGTGGATACGTATTCCGCCCACCAGGTTATAACCATGTAAAAAAGCTGTAAAAATCAGCAGGATTGTTAGATACGGATGTAATGTCGACAGAAACCTGGCAGCTTTTTTAAAAAATTTATTTTTATTGCCGAGTGCATATTTATTGATACGTCTCAGGACAAAATGCATTATTATAAAAACCAGGAGTCCAATGTTTATCCATCCTAGATTTTTAAATAACAGATACATAAAACCTCCTGCATACTAAATCAAACCGAGTGCCTTTGCCAGCTTTTGTGGATCGTTTCTGAAAAAAGAACCTTTGCCTTCATAAAAACCATGATATCTGATCATATGGATATTCAAATCGGACCAGAAAATAGTAATTCCCAGTTTTTTGTTTGTAAATCTGGTATTTGTTTTAATAGCCTTTTGGTTATCGGCAAACGGGCATGGTATTTCTCCCCTGTGATCATCAACAAGCACTTCATATATTTCATCAACAATAACAGGAATATCCAGTAATTCCTTACCCCGCTCAGTAAAATATTGCATTCTTCCCGCAATCTGAGCATGACTGAGATCCAGTTTTTCCACCTCAGCATCATCCTGCCTGATTATGTCCTTCAAAGCACGATCATCCTCGCCCAAAAATCCATGGGCTGTAAATGCTCCTGGTTGCATATTTTCCTGTATTTGATTATATCTGGGGCTTTGCTTCATTTGTATCACCCTCAACTGAATTTATCATAATATATCTTTCCCTCTTCAAACTCGTTTTCCACAAGCACATTAACACATGCATTTATCATTCCCGGGCTTCCGCAAAGATATGCATGCATTCCTTTGCCACTGTCAATGTGCTTTTTCAAAACTTCAGTTACAAGTCCTGTTTCACCTTCCCACTTATCTTCAGGTTCAGGTCTGGATAGAGCAGGAATATACTTGAAATTCTTATTTTTCTTTTCTATCTCTCTAAAAAATTCTGTGTAATACAAGTCTTTTTTTGATACAGCTCCAAAAATAAATATCATTTTTTTATCAAGATTTCTTTCCATGATATCCATTACCAGTGATTTTATGGGAGCCATACCTGAGCCACCGGCCATGAAAACATATTCATCGGAATCATCTCTCATATAGAAATCACCATAGGGTCCAGTAAGCCTGACCTCGTCTCCGACTTTTACATAATCATGCATGTATGTGGTGCATAATCCTCCGGGAACCCTTCTTATTATCAATTCAACAGCCTTATTGTCAGATGGTGCTGATGATATGGAATAAGCCCTGATAGCTTTTTCCTTAACTTTGGCATAGGGCTTTGTTTCAACCTGCATGTATTGGCCAGCCTTGAACTTTATGTCTTCTCCATCCTTGAATTCAAATCTGAATTCCTTTATATCATGTGTCATATCCTTTATTTCAGTAACAGTAGCTATATATTCGCGGATATTAAAAAGTTCCTCGGGTATATATACCCTCAGATTTTTCTTTATTTTTACCTGACACGAGAGTCTTACACCATCTTTTCTCTCTTCGGGAGATAAATATGGCTCTTCCGTCGGCAGTAAAGGACCGGCCCCGTCAAGGACCTTTACTTTGCAAAGTCCACATGTAGCTTTTCCACCGCAGGCAGACGGGATGAATATCTTATTGGAAGCCAGCGATGACAGAAGTGAGCTTCCGCCCTCAACGGTAAGTTTCTTTTCACCGTCATTGATGTCAATTTCGCACTCTCCGTAATTATTCAAAAACTTTTCAGCAATGATAATCAGTACTGCCAGTACTGTGGATATTCCGGTGATGCTTAAAATTGTTATAAGTATTTCCTTCACTTTGCTTCCATCTTTCTACTGTATGACAAATATTCCTGAAAATCCCATGAATGCCAGCGCCATTAAACCGATTATAATGAATGTCAGTCCCGGTCCAACCAGACCCTGTGGGATTTTACTCTTTCCGGTCTTTTCCCTAATAGCAGCCAGAGTGGATATTGCAAGCCACCAGCCCAGACCGCTTCCAAGTCCGAATAGAAGAGACTGCCAGAAATTGTAGTTTCTGATTACCATGAACAATGAAATACCGAGTATTGCGCAGTTTACCGTTATCAAGGGAAGGAATATTCCAAGCTTGATATGAAGCTCAGGTAAAAACCTGTCCATCGCCAATTCAATAATCTGAACTGATGCTGCTATTACAATTATAAAAACCACATACCGAAGATACTCAAGTCCCAGCGGCAATACAACATATTGATAGACAACATAATTGATTACTGTTGTGAATACCATGACCAGGGTAACAGCTTTTCCAAGTCCCGATGCCGTCTTGAATTCATTTGACACAGATATGAAAGAACACATGCCAAGGAAATTTGAAAGTACCATGTTGCTTGTGATTATCGAGGCAAAGAATATTATAAATGGATTTATCTGTGGAGTCATGCTACTTCGCCTCCTTCTTCTTTAATCTTCTGTTTTGAATCCCTGCTGCAACCCATATGAATATTGCAATCATAAAGAATGCGCCCGGAGGTACAACCATTATGGTCCATTTTGTAAAGTTTATGAAATTGATGCTGAAACCAAATACTGTTCCAAATCCCAGTATTTCTCTTATAAGAGCAATACCAAGTAAAATTACAGTATATCCTATTCCTGCAAACAGGCCGTCAAAGAAAGATATTACAGGTGGGTTTTTCCTTGCAAATGCTTCAGCTCTTCCCATGATTATGCAGTTTGTAATAATAAGTCCGACATATGGACCCAATGCCTTGCTTATTTCAGGAAGATTTGCCTTTATGAAAATATCAACGATTATAACATAGGCAGCAATAACAAGGGTCTGAACAATCATTCTTATTCTGTCGGGAATATGTTCCCTGAGGGCTGAAAGTGTAAGGCTTGAAAAAGCAGTAACAAACATCAGCCCTACACCCATTACAAGGGAATTGACTGTTCTGTTTGTAACAGCCAAAGCTGAACAAATACCCAATATCTGTCTGATTACCGGGTTTTCTCCCCAGAGATTCCGGTAGAAAACTGTTTTTATATTATTTCCCATCGGCTTCCTCCAGTTCTTTCAATGTTGTATCAATGAAATTATTCATAATCTTTAAAACTGCATTGGATGTTGATGTTGCCCCGGTTATGGCATCAATTTCGGAGTCTGTTCCATAAACCAATGGTAAATCAATGCCAATCCCCCTGAACTGTTCCTTGTACCATTCTTCTTCTATTCTTCCACCGAGACCCGGTGTTTCATTCTGTTCAGTAAACGCAATGCCTTTTATGGAAGTAATGCTGTCATCAACAGATATATAACCCCTTATAGTCCCCCAAAGTCCAGACCCCTCGAATGGAATTGAGTAAACAGTAACTCCTTCATCATTTACAGCAGTAAACAAAGAGATGCCGCCTATATCTCCCTGGGTTACTTTTTCATCAAAAACCGTTACGGCATCCTCGGCTGATATTCCCATGGAATACAGTATTGCTGCTTTTTCAGCAGCAAGCTCATTGATTTCTATCTTGTTTTTATATACAGCATTGACGACAGCAAGAATACCTGAAAAAACAACACTGATCGCAACAATAAAAATGATTGTGTATAAATAACCTTTCTTCATGCTGCCACCTTCTTATTTGCTTTCATGTCCTTTAAAACTCTTTCAAGAAGTGGAACAAACATGTTTCCGACTAAAATAGCAAACATCATTCCTTCTGCAAATAACCCGAATATCCTTATTACTGCTGTAATAATTCCGATGCCTGCTCCGTATATTATTCTTGCCGTATCCGTTTTAGGAGATGATACCGGATCTGTAATCATGAATACTGTCCCGAACATAAATCCACCTGACATAATTGAAAACAGCGGATCTGCAGATGTAACTCCTGTGAAATACAATATCGTATTGAAAACCCCGAAACCCACAAGACAAGCAACCATGCTTTTCCACGATGCGGTCTTGGTCGCTATCAGGTATATTCCGCAAAGAAGAATCAAAACAGCTGCAGTTTCGCCGATTGAACCAGAAATCCTACCAAAAAGCAAATCCAGATAACCGGTTGTTTCGCCTGTTTTATTGAATATAATAAGAGGAGTAGCACCGGTTGCAGCGTCAATGGAATTGAACCATCTGACCAATCCTCCGGGAAAACCTGTAAAAGGCTTTGTCCAGGTTACAGTCATGAATGCAGGGAAAGATATATAGACAAAGCATCTTGCAACAATCGCCGGATTGAAAATGTTCCTTCCGCAACCAACGAAAACACCTTTTCCGAACACAATACCAAAAACAATGCCAACACCCGCCACCCAAAATGGTACCGACGGAGGAAGGGTAAGTGCAAAAAGAATACAGCTGACCAATACAGCCTCGCTGACCTTTGCTTTTTCTTTGTTTATATTTCGCATGATAATGTATTCAGAAACAACACCGCACACCAGAGTTATGGCAAGCAGCACTAAAATCCGGAGTCCGAAAAGATATATTGAATATAGTAGCACAGGCACCAAGCTGTAAAGCATTTTTCTCATCATTGCCTGCTTCATGAATTTTGATTTCAGATCCAATTTATGTCCCCCGTTCAATGATGCGTTATATATATTATATATACATAATTATACTTTTCAAATAGAAAACAAGCTATTGTAATTATACATGACCTGAATATTTCAAAAACCGGCCATAAATGATAAAATAAATTAGGAAAGCGGTGATAATATGAACGAGTTCATGAAACTGGCGGTAGAAGAAGCACGAAAAGGTGTGGACAGCGGCCATGGAGGACCCTTCGGAGCGGTTATCGTAAAAGACGGGGAAATCATTGCTTCAGCCCATAACATGGTGTTAATCAACAACGACCCATCAGCCCATGCAGAAATCCAGGCAATTAAAAAAGCTTGTGAAGTTCTTGGAAAGCCTGTAATACCGGAGTGTGAAATCTATTCAAGCTGTGAACCCTGTCCAATGTGCCTCTCCGCAATCCTGTGGGCGAGGATTCCCACCGTTTATTACGGATGCACAAAAAAGGATGCTGAAAATGCCGGTTTCATAGATGCCTTGATTTATGATGTGCTTGCAGGCAAGAACAAGGATACCTTGAAAAGGATAAACCTTGACCGCGATGCCTGCATGCCGGTCATGGAAAAGTGGAACAATAAAAAAAACCATGGTGTTTACTGACAAAAAGATAAACAGGGGGTTTGTTTTGAAAAAATTCTTTTCGCTTTTTTTATCTGTAGTTATACTCTTATCTCTTCTTTCCGGTTGTTCAATGAAGAGAATATCTGCTGAGGATGATATCATCTACATTCAGATGGCTGGTCCTTTCTACACGTCTTCCATTTCTTCAAGCAGGCAGGAACGGCTTTTCCTAAGGGAAAGGGAAAAAACCGTTTCAGAAATTGAAAGTATGACAGACAAAGCAGCTAAAAACATGTTCAAGGCCACTGACGGATTTATAAAATATGAAGAAAATCTGCTGGATGCCTTGAAAAAAGATGAACCGGATTCTGATGCAGTGGACGGAGCTGACAACATCCTCAACGGAATTGCTGCCTACCGATCTCTCCTTGAAGCCCATGAGGATGAAATTAAGGAGTTTGACAGAACTAAACCGCAAAACAGTGCAACAAAGGCCATCATCAGACACTATAAACTTGAATCCGTTTCTGAACTTTTCATTCTTCAGAACCAATACCTTGAATGGTTGAAGACCGCCTCTGCAGTTACCTCATCAATTGTTTCAGAGTCCAATGAAAGACGTGCAGACAAACTTCTGTCTGAATCATCATTCATCTTTAAAAGCAAAATATATGAAAATCTAATTGAGGCGGATATTCAAATCAAAGGTGCCATGAATCTTTATGATACCCTAATGTCCATGGATTACTATGCATCATACATTTACCTGGAAAAAGCAGCGCAGACAGTCGTGGATATCAGACAAGGAAAAACTGACTCAAAAGAATCCGATGAAAACATTGAAAATTTGGAAACAGCCATTGAAAATGCCATGAAGTCGCTGAAAGCACCTGAAAACCTAAAACCAATTCCTGATATAACCGCAGGAAATTTGTTTATAACTCATGTAAAGGCAGAAGAAAGCTCAATGCCTGATCTTGGTCTGTTATCTGATTCCATGGAATACTATAGGGAAAGTCCTGTAAAAAATTCAACAGAATATCCTTCGGATGAACAGGCTGAGGAAAATTTCAGCAAGGATATAGCGGAAAGATCTGAAACAGCATCAGAATCCGGTAATCCCGGAGACCTTGTTTCAGATTCCTTTTCCGAGGCTTTGCCCGCAAACGATATAACAACCGAGGTTCGTACAATTAACAGAATAACCAGCATTGCCACTATAAAACTGGGGCAGATGGCAGTCCGCGGACTTATGCTATTTGATGTCGATGGAGCTTATTCATCAGCAATCAGCAAAATTTCAAGTCTTATAGCCGGCGGCAAAAACATATCAAGGGAGGCTTCCGAAAACGTAATCAATCTAATAAAAACCGAGCTTAATGATATTATCGGTGAAAACAGGGAAATTTTCCTGAAAAAACTGTTAAAACATTCAGCCGAGGGAATATTCATCATATTTGAAGCTTGGAGAGACGATATAGGGAACTTGAATGAACACGAGTTTACCCGGGGCGACCTTGAAAACTTTCTCGTAAGACTTGGTTACGATGTTGATATACAGGAAACAGAACCAAATAATACCCCGATACCAACATCCACCCAGACTGCGCAACCTTCGGCTTCAACGATTCCTCTGACGCCTACACCAACCCAAACGCCGGCAGAAACAGACAGTCCCGGTGGTTCTGATGAATCAACTGACGAATCATTTGATGTATTCAATATTGCAACTACCTACGACACATTAATGAACCTGTCAAACAGCCTGACAAACGAAAATCTTCTGTCTATTATATACGGATGGTCAGACCCCATCAATTATACTTCTTTAAAAAAGGAAGATAAACCGGATGGTGAAGGTGGTATAAGGGGATGGAGATATCTGGATCCATCAGGAAAACCAGTCGGATGGGAAGTAACCGGATACGGTGAAAGCATCGAATATAAGTATCACTTCCCTGATGACATGGATTCATCAATGAAGGTTATCCGGTATGGTTCACTTGAAACCAGCACATTCTTCCAGGTTGAAACCGAAGACAAGGCATCCGGCAGAAAAACCGCTGTCAGATTCAGGGAAGACCCGCAGTTCGCTGGCGACAGCATAGTGTACATTTATGAAACCGAAAACGGAATAAAGGACGGCCTCAACACTACAAGCTACAACAGCAATCCAACCTTTGAAGTTTATGTTCAAGGCTCTGTATATGAATCATATACATTCCTGAACGGAAATATGATAAGAGAAGTGGCGACTTCATATGACGGTTCATCTGTCATTGAACACACCATGCTTTATTACGAGGATGGAAAACTCAAGCAGGAAAAACATGAAAAAGACGGACAGGAATACGGACTTTATACCGCCTTCAACAAAGATGGGGTACTTGTAACCAGCATTGAATACTCGGATGGAGAATATGACGGGGATTACCGGTATTTCTTTGATGATGGGAGTCTGGATGAACTGATTACATACTCAGATGGTAAGAAAGATGGTCCGGCTATCAGCTACTACAGCAATGAGGGTCATCCCCTTGAATACAGCGGCAGTTATAAAAACAATGAAAAGGATGGCAAATGGGAAGCCTATACGGTTGAAGGACTTAGAAAATCAATAATAACTTATAATGAAGGTGTCTTTGACGGAGAATACAAAACTTTCGCAACCGGAAATTCATCTGCCACATCAATTCATGTTTTCGGCCAGTATTCCAATGGGAAAAGAACCGGAGAATGGCTATATGGATATAATAATGAAGGGTGGGTTGAAAAGGTCTATTATGAAAATGACATAAAGGTGTGGATGGATAAAATCGACAGTAATATAAGGACCTATTACAAGCCGGATGGTTCCGTTGATCACACCGAAAGTAAACCATAGGGAGAGGGATATGAGGGAAACATTGTTTAAGGAATTATATATATCCAGGGGATACAACACTGAGGATATCGATAATGCCGTTTTATATGTCAGGAACATGGAAGCTTTCATGGATATAAACAATGCAACCATTGAAAAAACAAAGGAATATATAAACAGACTTATCGAAACTGGTAATAATACTATACCTGTCTTTCTGGCCCTTGCTAGATATTTCTTTCTGATTGATAACCATGAAGTATATATATACTTCACAAAGCTGTTCGGCGGACTGGGTGTAATGGAAAATATACATAAGCGACTTGAATTTCATGTTAATAAAGAAATTGCTGAAGGAATATTTGCAGGCTTGGATGCACTCCCTCTTGGAACGCCACCCGAAGAAATCCCCGAATATACCGAAAAGTTAATGAAACTGTTAAAATCAACCTTATCACCCGCTGTTTATAGGAAGGTTCTTGCCGGAAACAATCATGGTATTTCTGAAGAAGCCATGTTTGAAGAGAAAAAACTCTTTCAAAATTCAGATAGCCTGGACTCATATCTTAAGGAACGGCACGGGCGCAAGGTTTCAGAATTACAGCATTACTGTGATGAAAATAAAGTTTGGTTTGAGCAGGAAATAACGCAGGAAGTAGTTGATTACGTAAAGAGCAATCAGGAAATTCTTTCAGCTGTAAGAAAAGGAAACAAATTATATGTTACTAAAATACCCTACGATGGAATAAATTTTATTTCAGCAAATGATCCGGTTCTGAAAAGCTATTATGCATGTCACTGTCCATTTGCCCGTGAAAGAATTATTGATGAAACAAAAAACAACATTGATGCCAACTGGTGTTATTGCAGTGCCGGTTTTGCCAAGTTCCCTTTTGAAGTGATATTTGGTGAGGAGCTGGAAGTTGAAATGCTTGATTCAGCATTGAAAGGTGACCCTGTTTGCCGTTTTGCTATAACTCTTCCTTTGGGAATATGACCAATCATCCAAGGATGATTGGTCACTCAGGTATAATTTTTCTACATTCTGGTGATTATAAGATTACCTGATTCATATCTCTTTAGTCCAAACATATACAAACCAAATGCAAGCAATGCATATGCCGCAGTAACTACGAATAATAATAGTAATGTTCCCCAGGAAAAATTATATACCAGCCTAAGAGGTATATGAGTTATGAATCCTATGGGCAGTGCTGTCATTATCAATGCCTTTACCGGTCCCTTGAAAATTGTTTCAGGGTAAATGGAAAAGGTAATTGTAAACTCCCAGAGGGTTCTGCCAACAGCCTCCATATTACCAAAGTAGAATGTCAGGGAGTGCCCAACCACAGCAATTGATGTTATCAACAGAGCTGCCGTGAATATGCTGATACTGAACATCAACCACATCATTCCACCTGCTTTGATAAGAATCATGAGAACTATGCCGTAAATGAAATCCCCCCATGAAGTCGCAGACATCCTTGCAGAAATGGAATTTATAAGTGGATTTTTGGGTTGCAGCAGGTATGTGTCCAGTTCCCCGGTCATTATCATCCCCGAGATACTGTTCATGTTTGCAAAGAATACATGTGCCAGACCGAATCCCGTGGAAGCAACCGCCCAAAGAAACATAACATCCCTGAATCCATAACCGCCTATTCCACCCCCGAGTTTATCAAACAGTACCCACCAGAAGAATGCAAAACTGGCATTGTTCAAAACCATCCCAAAAACCTGTACAAGAAAGCTGGTTCTGTATTCAGCAAGAGCCGACAGATTAAATGTGAAATACTTAAATATAAGTTTTATATGTTTTTTAACCTCCGTGAACATTTACTTTTTTCACCCCCCTCGAAAATACAAAATGAGCCAGTGAAATTGCAATGATACACCAAATAATCTGCAGTGGCAGAACCTGCATTGCATATTCAAAGGAAAAATCTACAACCATCTTTGCCGGTCCCCATGTTATCAATGAGAAGGGCAGATACCTTAGTATCCCCTGAGCCCAAAGCGGAAGAAACTCTATAGGAAGCAGCATTCCAAAAACAAACAACAGCTTTTGATAAATAAAATAAAATGGCGAGTTTTCTTCAAAATAAAATGCAAGCAAGCCCAGACTCATCAAGAAGAAAAAGTTCATTGATATTGAAAGCATGAATGACAGAATTATAAATGGTATTGCGGCTGCATTGAACCCGGGCAATGGACCTACAAAAATCAAACCCAGGGCAATTGCCATAAATGTAAAGACAGCTGCGCTGAAAGTAATATTACCCAGTGTACTGGCAAATTGCTTATAAACATAGTTCCAAGGCCTAATAAGTTCGTAAGCTATTGATCCGGATTTGACTTCCTGATTCATTACACCAAAAATTCCTGCACCACTGCAAAAGACAACAAGCTCAGTCATACATACATACCAAACCATTTGTGTAAGACTGTATCCCGCTATCTCATTCCCTGAATAGACCATTCGCCAAAGACTGAAGAAAACAAAGATGAACACAAAGTAAAATATCATCCGACCTGTTACATTTGCTCTGTAAACAAGAGCATTTTTTATACTTATTCCTGCCAGTGACAGGTATTTATTCATTGTTTCAGTCTCCTTCCTTATTCTTTGTATATATTGCAGCGATTATTTCCTCCATGGGAGGTTCTTCAATGGTTATGTCTGCTATATTATCGGAATCAAGTCCTGCAATGACTTTTCCTATAGCCGCAATTCTGGTATCTACATAAAACTTTGCTGCGTATGGAGTTTTCTTTATTATGGTGACTCCTTCGAACTCGGCAAGTGAAGTTTCATTATTAAATTTGAGTGAAACTACTTTCTTGTTCAGATAATCATATTTCATCTTTTTTACAGACATATCAACCGCAACCATGCCTCGGTCTATTACTATAGCTCTTCGGCAGAGGTTTTCCACATCACCTGCATCATGGCTTGTAAGAAATACAGTTACCCCTTCTTCCTTGTTAAGTCTTTTGATCAAGTCCCTTATTTTATGCTTTACCACCACGTCAAGTCCTATGGTTGGCTCATCCAGGAAAAGTATTTTAGGTCCGTGGAGCAGAGATGCAGCAAATTCGCACCGAACTCTTTGTCCAAGCGAAAGCTTTCTGACCGGACTGTCGAGGAATTCCTCCAGTTCCAAAAGTTCGGTTAACCTGGCCAGTCTTTTTTCATAATCACTTTTCTCTATTTCATAAACACTTGATAGCAGCCGAAAGCTGTCAAGGGGCGGCAGGTGGAAACTGAGCTGTGATTTCTGACCGAACACTGCTCCAATCTGATATGACAGTTTTCTTCTGTCCTTCACCGGATTGTATCCAAGC
>CAYYXJ010000076.1:0-1626 GCA_964475455.1 uncultured Clostridiaceae bacterium
AGGAGAAGCCAAGCCTGATGGGGATCAATGACTGCTCCGAAAACCCCGCGTTCCCAATGTCTCATTTCCTTGATTGTTTCTTCATCAGCCATTGCAGCCCCGGCTACCAGATCACTGTGTCCGTTTATATATTTACTGCATGAGTGAACTACAATATCTGCACCATATTCAAGAGGATTGCAAAACACAGGTGTTGCATAGGTATTGTCAACAATTACCTTTATATCATGCTCTTTTGCATAGGCACAGATTCTTTCTAAATCAGGGACAGTAAATACATTTGAGACTATAGTTTCAAGATAAATTATATCAACCCCGTCTTTGACAGCCCTTAGAAAATCATCATAATCACCTGCTTCAAAATATGTTGCTCTGACATCAAATTTCTCATGAAGATAACTGTTGAAAAACTCTTCAACTGTCAAGTATACATTCTTTACAGCTGCAATTCTCGTTCCGGTCTTTACATACCTCATAAGAGCTGCTGTTATAGCAGCCATTCCGGAGGAAAACAATAGGGCTGCCTCAGCCTTCTCCAGTTCAGCCAGCTTGCGTTCAACCGCTTCAGTAGTAGGATTGTTAATCCTTGTGTATGTATATCTGCTTGCACCGTTTTTTCGGGAAAACAGTGACGACTGATATATGGGTACACTTATTGACCCAAGGAAATCACAGGAATTCTCGCCGCAATGTATTATTATGTCCTCTGCCTTTTTCCCTTTGAACTCTTTCATTTAAGCACCTACTGCGTAATTATTTCTATTGTCTTATCAATATTTGTATATTCTGTGAAATATACGGTGAAACCATTCTCATCCTGTCCAACACTGCCCCTCATTACACTGTCATATCCATGCTGCATGAAAGCCGGGCCGATTTTCATCCGGTCGAGACCTAGATTCACATCAATCATACCATCTCCGACGGTGATTGAATTTCCGGGTTTTCCGGGTACAAGGAAGTTTTCTCCTCTGACTGTACATCCTCCGGTAAAACAGAATTCAACTTTTACCGGAACTCGGTCACATCCAGAAGTTTTTATATTAAGTCTTGCACCTGCTTCAGTTAATTCTACCTTTACATTGTATGTAAGGCTAAGCTTGTTCACTGATTTTCTTTTGGTATGGTCCATATCATCCCAGACGCTTGTACCGGGCGGTGTTTCCAACGGCCAGCGATAGCTTGCATTTGCTGTGAAGTTCATTTCATATATGCTGCCAACACGGGTAATTTCATCTGCCTTGAACTGAGCCACAGCAAAGAAGGACGAGCAAAGTCTTACGTAACACCTAAGACTGCCTTTTTGTACGAAAAGAAAATTAGGAGAACCTCCGAGAATTGTTACCGTAAGGTCATCCTTTCTCTTCCGGACAATTTTTGACGGTTTATAAAACACCTCATATTCCATGGGGATTTCATTAGTATCAGGTTCATAATCCACAAGTCCAACCTCTGTCATATATAGCCACAAGACTCCCGGCAGCGCTCTGCCGCTTCTTAGTGCACTTTCAAACATAAGGTCTGCCATAGCAGCAAAATCAGGGTTGTTCAATCTATACGCTGCAGTCAGGTATAGGAAATAATAATTGATTGCCGGATCTCTGATAATGAATAAATCCTTGATAT
>CAYYXJ010000076.1:1636-12418 GCA_964475455.1 uncultured Clostridiaceae bacterium
GTCGACCCTGACTGAATTCTGGGTGAATACCGATCCATCAGGTTCAAAATAACTGAACATCATCCTAAGATTCCTGGCCGCGTGATCCAGCAAACCGGGTAAATTCATTTCTTCAGCAAGAATCATCAGAGCATTGTCATTTACTGCATTATAGATTCCGGGAGATCTTTCAGTAAATTCACCGTTTTCATCTATATCAATGCCCTCAGCCAGATACATTCGGGTCATTTCTTTAAGACTTTCATCACCGGTAATATTGTAGGCCATGGCTAACCCTGCGGATTCCACCCATCTGTGGTTCGGAGTATGGAATCCTCCGTCCCTTAGGCCTCTGGATGCCTTTTCGATTATTCCGTAAAGCTTGTTCCTTAGCCTTAATTCAGCCTTTGTTTCTGCATATTTATCCATAACCTTGTACATTCGTGCAATATTATGCATGATGAAACCTGTGTCCGGAGCTGAATAAAAATTAGATATCAACAGGTCGAATGTACCGTCTTCCCTTTGTATCTTTTCAGTATATTCAAGGGCTGCTTCCATGTATCCAAACACCTTTTCGTCCTTGAAATATTTTGAATCCGCACAATAATATGAACTTGCATAACCAAGGACACATCCAATGCTTGCACCGGGTGTTACCATGCCGTCATCAATATTTTTTATGCCTCCGTAGTGGGGGTCATTTATATCCGTGACAGTCATTTTCATATAATTCTGAACTGATTTGTCACATGCTTTTACTATTTCCGAGTAATGCTTCTTCATGTTTTTCCACTTCCTTCTATTTACAGTTCGGCTGTGCCGCTCCATGATCTCCACTTGTGATCTATTTCCTTGAATTTTTCAACCATGAAATCCCTTGTTGTATATCTCGGGGTTGAAAATATGTTCTTTCCCTCATAATGCAATCTGCATCCGTTCAGAATTCCATATTCAACTGAATCATTTCTTTTTTCAACGAATGAAAAGTCTGCATCAGTAGTTATATTTCCATAATCAAGCTTGCCTGATTCCCAGTCGTATGCAGGAGCCCTGTCTTCATCATATGGATGCACACCCAGGGAAAGGTCAAGTTTATATGTGAGAATTGTTTCGGTGGTCCCGCTGTATTTAATGCAAATGTATCCTTTGTCATCTCCCAGTTCCACAATTTCCGTCTTCCCCGTTGATAAAGAAGCACTCATTTCCCTTTTATGGGGTGTCAATACCGTTATGAAAACGCGCCGTTCACCTTTTTTCAATGAAACAGCAACAGCTTCACTTACCATAGCTGATTCACAATAATTTCTCATTGTTTCATCCCTTGAAACATTTGTGTCACCTGTCAGGAATTCTATCAGCAGGGAAAGGTCCTTTTCGTTTTCATATGGCGTTTTATCATTCTGACCACGCCTAATATCATCAACATAAGTTTCATATGAGTTTTCAGATATTTTCTCAGCATTCTGCGAATGCCATAGATTACCTATAGTAACAACTCTGTCAGTACCGGCTTCAACCCAGTCAACTATTATATATACCTCACTGTCCTTGATTCTGGTGACACAACGGTCCCACATAAGGTCGAGGGGTTCATAATGATTCCTGGTCCTGAGATAATCTACTTTATCGTATGTCTGGAAATGAATTTTCTCAGTTTTCACATGCTTATAGTATCCGTCATCATGAAGAGCATTGAAATTACCCTGTGAAAAATCTTTGATTCCTTCTCTGAAAACCAGTTTGTTATGATATAAATCCGCTCTATATTTACCATTTGGAAGTTTTTCCCTGTAGCCTCCCTCGTGAAGCAATATATTACCGTCAATTTCAAGGTGAGCCATGGAATTCTCATCCCCGTGCCCGTGGTGCATTTTTTCCGCCTTAACCGGAATAGAAGTCCTGAGATACTGTCTGGGTATATATCCATATAACCCTTCATCCCTGTAGTTATATAACATATATGTCCGGTCATCCCTGAATGTAATTTTCTTTCCAATCAATTCATCAAGCACTTCTTCACTCTTAAAATTTATATCTACAGGTTCAACACTGTCATCTGCCCACTTATAAGCATATGCCATGTAATTGCCAAGACCCGGCGAGTATGTTCCCGTTACTTTTTTCATCCCGAAATCATACATTTTTTCTGCCGCTGCCTTCATTTCTCCGGATTTGTATTTAGTTGCACCCATCTCCAGGCAAGCAACCCAGATCTGCCAGTTTGAATGAAACCAGGCATCTCCGAAACCCGGCATCTGCCCTTCGGGTGTTAGAAGATGCACTGCATAGTCAAAATAATACCTTGTCTGAGGTCTGCTGTAGAAAAACTCTTCTTTGCTGCTCCACTTGGCATACATGATGTTTGCAAACAACCACAGTGGAATATAGTGGGCAGCATCTTCAATTGACCATCTTCCAATGCTTTCCTCGGCTAGATAATCAGCAAGTTTTATCCACTCGCGGGTTTCTTCTGTATCACCGATGACATGAACTGCCTGCACCAGTGCACAGGCTCTGAGCATTGACCTGTTGTGAGCTCCCCATTCAGGACAAAATATAAGTGGTGTTATTGATTGGATGACAGATTGCTTGACTACCGCAATATCTTCATCACTCAATAATCCTGTGTCTTTTATATCAAAGTATGCATTGATATATGCATGCAGTTGAAAAAGCGGTTCCATCAGAGGAACTCCCCGGTAGTATTCTTTTCTTTGTTTCCTTATTTCTTCAGGGAAAATCGCTGCCAGCTCCATGGGCTGAAGCAAACCGTTTCTTATAAACTCTGCTTTCTCAACTTCTCCGGTAAGATTGTAAAGCAGGCCTTCCATATGAATCTGACTTGAGATGTTGCCAGGTGATGAATACCCGAACATGAAGTCCGCATCAAAATTGTTCTTCCATGTCTCAATGCTTTGTTCATAGGTTTCACGTCCGACTTTTGCAGCTTTTGTTACATAAGCCAGATAATCTGCTTTCTTCATTGTGTTACCTCCGCCTTTTCCCCAGAAGATTTCCAAGGAATTCCCTTTCTTTTTCCAGATTATTTTTTTTCTTTGCCACTATAAGATTATATATATTGATTATAAGTACTAAAACTGCCGCTAAAATGAACAGCAGTCTGAATTGGGGGTATTCCATCCCGGCCATACCACCTGAATTAACTTCTATGAGATTCTTGATCTGATTTCCAACAGTTGGAGCAACCAATATAATAAGACCGACACTGGAAGTAAAAAATCCATCGTACAATGACCTTCCTTCCTGCGGGATTACATCATATTTTGAATTAAAGACTCCAAGCATGAATGCGGGTCCTATCATCGATGCATTTATCTGCAAAAGAGGCATTATGTACCAATAACTTCCTTTTGTCATGCAAAACCACAGAACAGCTTGAATTACATAAAGCCATAACGCTATGCGTATTATAAACTGAGGTCCGTACTTATCAACCATTTTACCCCACATTGGATACCAGACCATCTGCAGAACAGGATTTATTATGCCCATTACAGTTATAAAGGTATAAGGAACTTCAAGATATCTTATCTGGTACACAGATGTAAATGACATGGTCATATACCATGAAAAATAAAATGTTCCCATTAGAATCATCAATTTCATGAATTTTTTGTCTCTAAGCGGTGTTAAAAATAAATCCTTGAACTTGACTGATCCGTTCTCCAGTGTTTTAAATCCCGGGTCAATGATCCTTGAGAAAGCGAATGTCTCAGCCCACATAAAAATCCAGGCTATTGAAAATATTACGCAAAACGCAACATATCTTTCAGGTGCTGTATCAAGATAGCGGCCGGCGACAACAGGAAATGTTGCTGAAACCACAAGTGCAAATATTTGTTTGGTTCCTATGAATCTGCCACGCAATCCCGAATCAACAACATCCACAAGCAATGAGTTTATTGTTATTCCCATATAAGCATTCAGGGCATATCCGGAAAAGACCAGGGCCAGCATAATATATGGAGCGATACTTCGCGGTACAATCAACGGTATCCATACAGCCAGTACAATCATTGTCTTGGAAATTATATTAAGAATGACTATGAATTTTTTACGATTTCTGACTCTTTCGATAATCAACCCGGCAAACAAAAGTAAAATACCTGCAATACTGCCTATGAACGGGATGTAACCCATCAGATAGTCAGGGGTTCCCATTTCGATGAAAAGACCGGACAGAAAAACTCCGCCAACCAGGGCTCCGAATGCAGTTCCGAAAATCGCCTGCCTGATGAACCAGTTCCGGTCTGTTTTACCCGGTGCTGTCACCATTTGCATGTCATTTCTGTAGAAGAGCGCCAGATATATTTTACCGAACGCTCTCTTCATTTTCTTCATAACAACGTTTACGCCCCTTGCAGGTTTCCCTGTCCGCAAAATGATACCATGATATACTTTTTATGTATACCGATTAAACTGTTTTTTTTGCTATATTGGCAGATTCACCAAACATTTTGTGCAATCAAACAGTTTGTTTTGACTTTATATAGGCATCAATTGATGCTGCGGCTGTTTTACCGGCCCCCATAGCCAGAATGACAGTTGCAGCTCCCGTTACTATATCTCCTCCGGCATACACCCCTTCAATATTGGTTGCCATTGTTTTTTCATCGACGATAATTCCACCCCAGGATTCAGTTGCAAGATTTTCTGTAGTATCCTTTATAAGGGGATTAGGCGTCTGACCTATTGCAACTATTACGGTTTCCATGGGCATTTCAAATTCTGAGCCGGGTACGGTTACAGGTCTTCTTCTTCCCGATGAGTCCGGAGTTCCAAGTTCCATCCTTATACATTCAATGGACTTTACATTTCCTCTGTCATCACCTTTTATAGAAACCGGATTGTTGAGAAGTTTAAAAATAATCCCTTCTTCCTTTGCATGGTGTATTTCTTCAAGTCTGGCAGGAAGTTCCTCCTCACCCCTTCTATATATAATATAAACATTTTCTGCTCCGAGGCGTTTTGCACTTCTTGCAGCATCCATGGCTACATTCCCGCCTCCTACGACTGCAACATTTTTACCTATTTTAACAGGAGTATCAAAATCCGGCCATTTATAGGCTTTCATGAGATTTATTCTTGTAAGGAATTCATTCGCACTGTAAACCCCGTTGAGATTTTCCCCGGGGATATTCATGAATCTGGGTAATCCCGCACCGGTGCCAATGAAAACTGCATCATATTTCTCAAGAAGTTCATCTATTGTAAGAATTTTCCCGATAACCATGTTTAGTTGTACTTCAACTCCCAATTTCTCCATCAGTGATATTTCTTTTTTTACTATTTCCTTTGGAAGTCTGAATTCCGGAATACCATAAGTCAAAACCCCGCCAGGTTCGTGAAATGCTTCAAAAACTGTAACATTGTACCCTGATTTTGCCAGGTCACCGGCACATGTAAGTCCTGCAGGACCAGCTCCTATTACAGCAATATTCCCCTTTTCGGCTGTTTGTCCCTCCATGGCTTCGCTGCCGAATTCTTCCGAATGATTCATATGGTAATCAGCTGCAAATCTCTCAAGCCTGCCAATTCCTACAGATTCACCTTTAATAGCCCTGACGCACAGTTCTTCGCACTGGCTTTCCTGAGGGCATACCCTTCCGCAGACTGCCGGAAGTGAATTTGTGGATGCTATCACCTTATATGCTTCGTCAAATTTCCCATCCTTGATTTGCTTTATGAAACCGGGAATATTCACATTAACGGGACAACCTTTTACACATGGCATATGTTTGCACTCAAGGCATCTGTTTGCTTCTTTTATTGCCAGCTCTTCAGTATAACCGAGTGCTACTTCCTTGAAATTCTTATTTCTTATATCAGGTTCCTGCTCGGGCATTTTATACTTTTTAAGTGTCATATCAGTCATTGATATACCCCCCCATTTTGCAGGAATGCTTTTCTTCTTCCTTATATCTGGATCCACGCATAATTGCTTCGTCAAAATCCACCAGATGTCCGTCAAAATCAGGACCGTCAACACAAGCAAATTTTGTTTCGCCACCAACAGTAAGCCTGCATCCCCCGCACATTCCTGTACCGTCAACCATCACTGTATTCATGCTGACTATGGTTTTTATACCTGCTTCCTTCGTTATGATGGAAATATACTTCATCATAATCAAAGGGCCAATTGCAATGACGACATCATAGGTCTTTGTTTTAAGGAGTTCCTTGAGAATATCAGTAACAAAACCCTTTGTTCCGTTTGATCCATCATCGGTTGTAATATAAAGATTCGATGAGTTGAGTTTCATTTCTTCTTCAAGAATAATAAGGTCCTTATTTCTGAATCCTGCAATGATATCTACTTTCGCCCCTTGGTCATGAAGTTCCTTCGCTTGCGGAAATGCAATTGCCGTTCCCAGTCCGCCACCAATGACACAGGCATTTTTAAAGCCCTCCAGTTCACTAGCTTTTCCGAGCGGGCCGACAAAGTCCCTTATATAATCACCTGATTCCAGGGTTCCAAGATGCATTGTAGTTTTGCCAACCATCTGGAAGATTATTGTAATGGTGCCTTCCTTACGGTCGTAGCCTGCAATGGTTAGAGGTATTCGTTCCCCTTTGTCATCTATCCTAAGAATAATGAACTGACCCGGTTTTGCCTTGGCCGCAATAAGTGGAGCTTCTATTTTCATCTGCTGGACTGACTCATTTAAGATTTTCTTTTCCAATATCCTGTACATTCTGTTTGCTCCTATGTTTCTAAACTATTTCAATAGTGGTGCTTCATTTTTGTTCTGTAATTATTTCGGGTCCGTTTGCTGTAATTGCAAGAGTATGTTCATATTGTGCCGACAGTGAACCATCAGCAGTTCTGGCCGTCCATCCATCTGAGTCAACAGTAAGCCCTGGTGCTCCGAGATTAATCATGGGCTCAATTGTAAAAACCATTCCTTCACGAATTCTTGGTCCTCTTCCTTCTCTACCGAAGTGAGGTACTATTAGACCATCATGCATTATCCTGCCAATCCCGTGGCCGGTGTATTCCCTTACTACACTCATTCCATTTCCTTCGGCATGCTGCTGTATTGCATGACTTACATCGCCAATCCTATTGCCGTCAACAGCCTTTTCAATACCAATATAGAGGCATTCCTTAGTGGTTTTCATCAATTTTTCTGCTTCTTCAGAAATATTGCCGATGGCATAGCACCATGCTGAATCTGCAAGCCAACCATCAAGATTGACAACAAAATCAACTTTCAGGATATCCCCGTCTGCTATTATTTGGGTACCTGGAAATGCATGACATATTTCATCATTCAAAGAGGTACATGTAGCATAAGGATAACCCATATAACCTACTTGCTCCGGTTTTGCGCCATGGGACTCTATGAATTTATGGACATAATCGTTTACCTGCATTGTTGTCATACCGATTTCAATGAAATCTCTGAGTGACATATGGCATGAAGAAACTATTTTGCCGGCATCTCTTATCTTGTCTATCTGTTTTTCACTTAAAATACTTGTCATGTTTTCCCTCGTTCAAATTGGATTTTAACATTTTATACGCATTCATTCAATTCCGGTATCTTTAAAGGATTTCCTTAAGCCTATGGTAATAGCAATCATCAACAGGCGGTTTTCCCAGAAACGCATTGTCTTTGTTTGCTCCGTGAAAATCACTTCCGCCCGTCATAATAAGTCCATACTGGGCTGCAGCTTTCATATATTTTAGTGTATCCGCTTCTTCATGGTCACAGTGTAACACCTCTAATCCCATGATTCCCATTTCAACAAGCATTCTAATACCGTCCTCAAACATTCCCTCCCTGTCCATGTAGACAGGATGGGCGAGTACCGGGACACCTTTGTTTTTAAGTATTTCGCTGATTGCGCTTTCAGGTGATGTTTTTTCCCTATGTACATAAATATTTTTCTGCAGCAGGATTTTTTCAAACGCCTCATTTACATCGACTGCATAGCCCTTTTCTATCAGACATTTTGCAAGGTGCGGTCTTCCCGGGGTTCCACCCGCAGCTTTCAGATACATTTCTTCAATGGTAATTTCATAACCTGCCTTGTTCAGACTATCAATCATCTTCCTGTTTCTTTCATGTCTTTTTTCCAGTATCCATTCAAAGTAAGTGTTTATTCCTGAATAGTTTTCGTGATTGAAATATCCTAGTATATGGGTTCCCTTGACCTTGAAATCAACACCAAGTTCAACACCGGCAATAACCTCTATTTCAAGGCTTTTTGCTGCTTCAATTGCTTCATTGACACCGTTGATTGTATCATGATCAGTTATACCAACGGCTTTAAGTCCTATGGAATCTGCTTTTTTTACAAGCTCTTCAGGGGTAAGACTTCCATCCGATGCAGTTGTATGTGTATGCATATCTACCATCATTCACCTATGACCTTCAATTTATATTCATGGTTAAACCCACCATTATCAAATATGGTTTCACCATTTATATGTTTTACCCTGAAAACTGACTTAAGCTCACCATTGGTATATACAAATTGATTATCAGCACCTGCATAAACATGGATTTCTGTAAGACGTTCGTTTTTTTCATCAACATATGCTTGATCCGGTCCATAGGGTATCACTGCACCGGCAGGTATGAAAATCGGCATTTCATCAAGTGGACACTCCACTTCCAACCACCCGGTGCCATTGAGTTTTTCACCGGACCAATAGTTGTACCAGATTCCTTCGGGAAGATAAAGCTGCCTTGTCCCTCCGTGACTCATAAGGGGTGCAATCATCATCGTATCTCCGAAATAGGATTGATCATATATACCATGTACATTTTTGTCATCCTGATGCATCAGTGCCATGTGTCTGATAAAAGGCATACCGGTCAGGCAGCTTATGGATTCCATACTGAAAATATATGGAAGCAGTCTGTATCTGAGTTTTGCGAATTTTCTAAATATTTCAAGAGCGTTCTCACCGAAAGCCCAGGGTTCCCTGGAATTTGTATTTCCCCCGCCATGGCATCTGGAGTGTGATGAGAATAAACCAAACTGTGACCATCTGATATACAACTCCTGATCCGGCCGTCCTATAAAACCGC
This sequence comes from uncultured Clostridiaceae bacterium, assembly GCA_964475455.1. GTDB lineage: Bacteria > Bacillota > Clostridia > DUPQ01 > DUPQ01 > JAFGQE01. The sequence continues at coordinate 10,684 of CAYYXJ010000076.1, forward strand.
CTATATCATGACTCCAGAAAGGATGCCCTGACATTCCGATTGACAACCCCGACCTGAGGGCTCCTGCCATGTTCTCAAATGTTGACCTTGAATCACCGCTCCATGGAAGCGGATATCTTTGACCGCCTGCATATGATGACCTGGCCCAGACTATACCCTCCCCATGAATTTCTTTTGCGGCTTCAAACATAGCTTTGTTATAAATCAGCGGAAACAAGTTGTGCATTTCCCTGCCGTCGATTGAATTATATATACCGTCCACAGGCATTCCTTCAGCGATATCAGTCTTTACAACTACTGCACCCATTTTGAGTACTTTTTTAATCTGAGAAACATACCAGTCTATGGCTTCCCCATTTGAAAAATCGATGAGAGCATACATTTCGCCAAACCAGTCAAACATATATGTATTTCCGTCATTCCTCTTAATAAAGTAATCCTTTTTGACGCCTGTTTTGAAATTCTCAAGTGATTCATGTACATAAGGTAACTGCCAGATTGAAATATTGTAGCCCATGTCATTAAGTTCTTTAATCAATCCGACAGGATCAGGAAACCTGTCCTTGGAGAATTCAAGGTCACATACCCAGTCTTTTTCAAACCAGAACGTATCAAGATGAAGTACATCACATGGTATGTCCTCGCTTCGCAGCTTCTTAGCTATATCCATGACAATATCCGAGTTTTCATAGCTGTTCCTGCTCATCCATAAACCATAACTCCACCTGGGCAGCTTTGGTGCAAATCCGGTTATAGTACAGTATCTGTAAAGGATGTCTTTCATTGATGGTCCTGCTATCAGGAAAACATCCATCAGACTGTCTTCGACAAAAACATTTGAAATATCAAAATTATTGGCTCCGATATCAAAATCCATTAGATATGCCGAATTTACAAAGACTCCATAGCCTGCTGTACTCATGTAAAAAGGTACATTTTTATAGGTTCTGGCGCCTTCATTACCTGCACAATCCTGATGTATGGATTCAAGATACTGTCCTCGCCTGTCAATGCCGATGAATTTTTCGCCGAGGCCATAAATTTTTTCATTCAACTTCAATTTAGTTGTAAACATGGACATTCCATCCGATGTCCCAAACGGGAAGAAATCTCTGAGGGATGCAAATCCGCCTGCTCCTGAAGCATTTGGATGTGCAGTATCAATTCCCGGTATTTCAACCAAAATGTTACCATCCGAATCAATTAATGTAATATGAAACGGATACCTGCGTATTTCCAATTCTGCCATTTCAAGTGAAAAGGAAATTCGATCTCCCATATCAGAAATGTTTTTGATTTTACATGGGGGAATTTCCACTGTCATTAAAGTATCATTATTGATTTTACCGTCTTTTTCATATCTGATTCTAAATGAATGATTACCTACCGCATCAATATATATATCAGAGACTGTTGTTTTCTTTGTATCGGAAAATCTATCAAACTCATACCCAAAAGCCTTCTGATGTCTGGTATCAAAAAAACTGCATTCCATATGTAGAACCAGCCCTGCAGAAGTTTTTTCGTATGAAATAACCTTCCTGGGAAATAAATAAACCCTGTTTTTTTCCAATACAGCTTTCTTTGTGTGATTCACCCAATCCGGCATAACTATCCTCCACTAACTTTATAAGCTGTATTTTAACATTAAATCCGCCTTCCTTTTTACCGAATTTCCTCTTTCGAGTAAATACCCCAGAGGTGTTTACCTGATTTTCGAGTAAATACCCTAGAG
>CAYYXJ010000077.1:0-12188 GCA_964475455.1 uncultured Clostridiaceae bacterium
CCTTCCCCCAATATTTAATATACTTATAGTCTCTTAATGCAATCCCATGAACCAGAATTACCGGATATTTTGTTTTACATTTTTGCTTCATAGAGCTCCAATTCCATTATGGGTTTTTCCCCTTGAACTAGCATCGCAATTATTTCTCATTATCAAAAGTGCTTTATGAAAAGCTTCTGTTTTATATAAAGCAAAATTATCAACGCTGTGTCCACCGTTCGTTTTTATTAATTCCATATCACCACCATGTTTTCTGATTTGATTTTTCAATTCCTCTGATTGAGATATATCTACTGCTTTATCTTCAATACCATGGGAAATAACTATCTTAGTATTTTTATATATATCTTTTGGATATTCATCCGGCGAACTTGATGAGGTAGTGGTTATTGAAAATGAATATGTTTTACCTTTTCTACCAACTCTTTTTCGTTGTTTGCCCCGAACGCATTTAATAATGATGGAATTTTATTTGTAGTGTTTGGATTGAATATTGGAAAGGTCCCCAATAATAGCTTCACTCTTTCTTTATACTCTCTGAAAATCCTATGCATCATAAGTCCGCCTGCAGAACTTGCCCACAATGCGAACTCATTATATATGTCGTAATTTTTTTGAACATACTCCAATAATTTTAAGTTGTTCTCATAACCTATATCAGTTCCGAAAGTATGGCTTGTGTTTGATATACATGCAAACAAATAACCGCATTCCAATGCTAAGTCTCTTTGCCGTTCATAAAAAGGAATATCTCTGTAACTTAATGCTTCTCTTCCGCTTCCGTGCAGAGCAATCAGCAAGGGCATTCTTTTTTTATTGTTGTGGGGTTTTGCAATATAAACCTGGCCATAATTCAGGTCACCTTTATCTTTTAGCATATAAAAAATATTTTCGTCAATCTCATTTTTAAACATAGAATAATTATAACATGCTAAAATAACCAATCTTTGGGTTTGATGATGAATATAGAACTGTGTATAATTAATGAACTGTGAATTGAGGGTTTTGATGAGCAATGTAAAGATTAAGTTAGGTGAAGAACGAATAGTATCAATGGCACCGGTGGGCGTCAGTGAATGGGGACCATGGCAGTTTCCCAATATCTATACCGGTCCAAATAATGAATTGTATCTTTCATTCCATATTGCTCATGATTCATATGAAGCATATGGTTCTATGCCTTCATATTTTGTATCACATGACTTAGGAAAAACATGGAGCCCTGCCAAAACCTCAGGCGGACTATGTCTGGATGATGGGACCATGATAAGGCCTGCAACAACCAACTCATTGGTTTCATTGGATATTGAATTACCTGAAGTATTTGCAAGCACAAAAAACTGCTATGTGAATGATGGAAATTTATATGATATCGATGAAGTAAAAGATGAATATAAGAAGTGGTACAAATGGGTAATAGACGGGGATCTGGAATATAAAAAAGAAATAAAAGTGAATGCACCAGGATATTTAATGAGAGAAACAGGCGGCTTACTTATAACCCCTTTTTTCTATATAGGATACTTTTACAAAAAAGATGCAGACACGATTATTGCAATAAGCTATCATCCTTTGAAAGATGGAGCAACAACTACCTCTCTGTTCAATGCTTTATATTTTGAAAGCAAGGATAACGGAGAAAGTTTTAATCTAATAAGTTCAATAAGGTATCTTCCACCCTATGAAAAAATTCCGGATAGTATGAAAATGCAGGGATGGCTTGAACCTACCGTATGCTTTTTAGATGATAATACAGCCTTTACTCTATTAAGAACTACCTGTAAGGAAGGAATCCGACCTCTTTATATTGCGTATAGTTATGATGGCCTTAGATCTTGGACAGAACCTGAATACTTTGACGACAAAGGTGTATTTCCACAGGCAATAAAACTTGATAATGGAGTTGTTTTAGCCGGTTATGGGAGAACCGGTCTATATATCAGAGCAATGTATAAAGGACACTGGGATGATAGGGTAGAAATAGTTAAGCCTCTGGAATTCCAGACAGACACCTGTTCATATTGTGGTCTGGTAGCCACAGGTATAAATACTGCGCTAATGGTTTATTCAAGATTTGACATTCAAGATAATGACGGCAATGTACGTAAAGCCATCCTATGCAGAGATATTTCTGTTAATCAAACAAATGTATAGTCTTACCTTTTAAATATGATAGTTTATTGGATGAAATCCAAATCTTTAAGGATTATCAATATCAAGCTTGAACAAATTTGCTGAATCAAATATCTTAATAATTTTCCCATCGACTTTTCTATCTAGCACTCCGTTTAAGTCTTTACTATTAAATGCACAACCACTGACTGTCAAGCAGGTTTCCATGTAATCATTTACGCCATCGATACCATAGAACTGTATTTTTGTATTTTCAAATGTAGAATTATTTATTGACAGATAATCTACAGGTGAGCTTATTTCAATAAATGGTATATCCTTATCATGTAAAACTTTTATATTATCAAAGGATATGTTTCCCTGAACCGGAAGTTGCGAACCTTCATAATACGACCGGTTGAATTTGTTGTTTTCCAGAATTGTGGCAAAACCAATGCGTGGTTTCCTTAGAAAAATATTTCTAAAGATTACATTTCGCACACCGGCATTATGAACAATATAATCCTGTACCGGAAACCAGCTTATTCCATCCATGACTTTTTCTCCCTTTATATGGGAAGGTCGGCTTAAAGAGATATATTTTTTACCATCGGCAGCAGCCCTTACCCTGTAGAGTCTACCGTTTGACGCAACGGTATCGGACTTTTGAACCTCCATTCCTTCAAACCAATCTCTCCAACCACCGGAAAGGCATCTGGCAAAAAACCCAACTTTTCTTTCTTTTTCATCATCCAGGTCGTGGCAGTTTTCAACAACTCCATCTTCAATCCAACCAAGTTCCGGATTGCAGTTATCATAATCCTGTGCGTTCAATGCCACAGCATCATCATAGGTTTGAAAAATACAGTTACCTATATAAAAACGTTTACCGGTGCCGAGATGTACACCATCCTTGTTCCCTTTTATTATTGCATCCCTCACTATGATATCCTCAAAAGTACATATATGTATGGCAAACTGCGCTTCACATATATCCATGCATCTGAATCCCTCTATAACAAGGTCTTTTATATAGAAAAAAGCAAGATGCCCACGCAACCCGATTACTTCAGAATCAGGAAAATCAATTTTATTTACTATGATATGAAGATTTTCAATCCTTATGTGTTCATCATAGACTCTGGTCAGTGCACCTTTATTAATAAAAACATGAGCAAATCCACCTGTTTCATCAACTTTTTTCAAGAAAACACCATTGCCAAAAACAAGTGTAGTATTACTTCCTATATATACTGTTCCGGCAATCCTATATTCTCCCGGCAGGCCCACATGAATTGTACCTCCTATATCAACTGACCTTTGTAAAGCATCACGGTTTTCCAGTCCGCTGTTATCTGGTAAAAATCCAAGTCCATTGGCATCTGTAAAAATCATAATAATTTCCCCGTTTCAATGTTTCTCCACAATTATACAGAATATATTGCTGCAATTTTCATGTTTTTATTCATATATTGTTCACATTTCTGTTATTTCTAAGAAATTATCCCGGCATATCATTTGAACATACAATACCAAAGGAGAGAAACAATGAAATTTAAAAAATCAATAATACCGGCAATCATAATGGTTATAGCACTGGCAATAACAGGATGCTCTGTGGCGCAGGGCAGTTCGGAAGTAGTATCTGCAGCAACTGAAAATCCAATAGAATCGGATAGCCTTATAACATCCGTAGATTATTCAGTACTTGATACTTCAGAAATGTTTACTGAAAGAGATATTGATCAGACACCGGACTTATCAGAAGCAGTTTCAGTTGAATTGGTCAGTGGGGAAAATATCACAATACAGGAGGAAGGTATTTATGTTTTAACCGGTGATGCGAAAAATACAACCGTAATCATAGAAGCAGAAGAAGAATCAAAGGTTCAACTTGTTTTAAATGGAGTAAGTATTACAAATGAAGACTCTCCTGCAATTTATGTTATATCAGCTGACAAGGTTTTTATTACATCCAACGGCATTAACACCCTGGAAGTTACAGGGTCATATGAAGATGATGGAGACACGAAACTTGATGCAGTTATATTTTCCAAGGAGGACCTTGTTCTGAATGGAACCGGAACACTCGAAATAAATTCAATCAAGGGGAATGGTATTGCTTCAAAAGATGATTTAAAAATCACAGGTGGAACTTATATAATCAATTCTCAGGATGATGGGATTGAAGCAAGTGATTCAATACGTATATATAACGGCAACATTACAATTGATTCTTCCAAGGATGCTCTGCATTGTGAAAATGAAAATGATGATTCACTTGGATACATCTATATCTATAACGGCACCATTGATATAACTGCGGCAGACGATGCAATCCGTGGAAACAGTATTGTACAGATTGACGGCGGAACAATCACCATAACAAAATCATCGGAAGGAATTGAAGCTACTTATATCCAGATTAATGGAGGAGATATTGAAATTTATGCATCCGATGACGGTCTTAATGCCACAGCAAAAACCAGCCTTGATGTTGTAATTGAGGTAAACGGAGGAACAATAAATGTAACGATGGGAAGCGGTGACACTGATGCATTTGATTCCAACGGAGCAATTTATGTAAATGGGGGAACTATTGAAATATCAGCAAACTCAGCTTTCGATGCTGACTACCTGGCTCAGCTTAACAATGGAACTGTTATCGTAAATGGAGAACAACTAACTCAAATAACAGTTCAAATGACCGGCGGCAGACATTAATAATAAAACAAATGTAACAAGCCATAAAACCCACTGTCAGAAAGGCAGTGGGTTTTTTATTTTTTAGTATAAAATGCCTCTTGAACTGACACTTATATTAATACAAGTGTTTAAACTCAATATTATTGACATAATAATGAGTTTAAATTGCTTTTTTATAATATAAAACTGTTACAATAGAAACGTATAGTGGTTATTATACTCAATTTTTTTGGGGAGGCATCATGAAAAATTTTCGGAACATCGCTATTATTATCTGTATATCTTTACTAATTCCTAATATTGCATTTATAAAAGCTGCACAACCCACAGAATTCGCATGGGTGCTTAAGGAAGTTGTGGATTATGATCAAGCGGATAGGATTGCCGCATGGAATAAGAGCTACGAAGGTGTTTATACCTCTGAGGTATCATATTCACGTGGAACTTATTATGAGAAAAGAACTTATGTCGGTAATACTGACACTTATTATAACCCTCCGACTGTCAACGGAGAGCATCTTGCAGTTACATCCACATGGAGTACACCTCCTGACACAATTAAGGAGGGAGAAGCAGTTTCCCTTAATATGTCCATTACTGTAAATTCCAATACCCAGTCGTTCTATGGTTTTGACAATGCAACCACTGCATCATTTGATATATATGATATAACCCCTGGATACGGAACAGCCGGGATAATAAAATTTACTGACAAAGACGGCAATTCAAATTTTCGTTTGTACAGCGGTCATTATGACTCCATAAGTGAAACTGTCACAGCAACTCCTAGAAACGGGACCGGAGAAGGTGACCTTATGTCTTTGACTATTGGTATGACTACATCAGCTGCAAAAATAGGTACAAAGTATATATATGAGTGGACTGAAGCTGACACAGAACCTATTAATACACAGGCATCGGAAAAATCAACTCCTGTTCCCAACAGAATTGAAAGCAAATATGGAAAAGACCTAAGGGATTATGTCGTTCCGAAAATAGATGGCAAATATAAAGATTCCGGAGTAAGATTCAGTGATTTATCCGGTGATGTACAAATACGACATGCGGATGATCCGATTGGCTGGGAATTTGCAGAAATGGATACTGTTATTTGTGTCGGTGACGTGATTAGAACTGACAGCGACTCATATGCTCATATAAGTCTTTCTGATATGACCGTTTTTGAGATGCAACCCAAATCTGAAGTGTTTATGAATACTGAAAGTGAAGAAAGCCAGTTATCTCTATTAGCTGGGAAATTGATGGGAAATTTCAAAAGAATGGTTATAGATGGTGAAATGGGATGCGAAATGTCTCAGGGGGTAGCAGGAATCAAGGGGACTACTTTTGTAATGGAGAGTAATGACCGTGTTTCAACTCTAAAAGTTCTGGAAGGCACTGTTGAATTTACAACCAATGATGGAGAAACCATCCTTGTAACAGATAACGAGATGGTAACTGCAAAAAAAGGTGTCGCAGGAGATATTAAAAAATTCTCCGCTGTCAAAGAACTCTCAAACTGGAGTGATAACATACAGGCAATTATTAACTCTAATCTGGAAGAAAAAGGTATAGTTCTTGATGAAAATTATAAATCCGGCAATATTCTAATATACATAATGCTGGCACTTATAGCTGTTGGCACAGTCGCAATTCTATTTATGGTTAAAAAACCTAAAAAACCTCTTTTTTGCAAACACTGCGGTGCAAAGCTTACTAAAAAAACAAATTACTGTATGAACTGTGGAAAATCAGTGTAGAAATTTATACTAGTGAAACCATTACAAGAACCGCACTGTTTATTCAGTATAATAAATGAGTTCACATGATTAATGACCTTAATGCATGAAAAAGAGCACCTGATGTGCTCTCTTTTCATTTTAAATCCATATATTATCTCATGAGCCATCCGCCGTTTACATCTATTGTTTGTCCGGTGATATAACCCGCTTCATCACTTGCCAGAAAAACAGCGGCCGCTGCAATATCAGAAACTTTGCCTATGCCAAGAGGAACTCCTGATGCTAATTTATCCAGTTCTTCCTTGGGTCTTTTGTTCAACAGTTCCGTTGATGTCAGCCCCGGAGCAATATTGTTGACCGTTATGTTGTATTGTGCAGCCGTCCGTGCCAAAGTCTTACCAAATCCTATTTGACCTGCTTTGCTTGCTCCATAGTGCACAGACCCGTTGGTTGTGCCCTGATGGGCAGCCAGGGATGAAATATTAATAATTCTGCCGCAGCTTTTCTTTCTCATCATAGTCATCGCCTGTTTACTGCAGAGGAATGTACCATCTATATTTATGCCCATGATTTTTTTCCAGTCTTCATAGGTCGTATCAAAGATATCCTGATTTATATTTGTACCGGCATTGTTTACAAGTATGTCAATATATCCCCATTCCTGTTCAATGTAGTCAAACATGCTTTTTACATCTTTTTCATCAGCAACATTGCATTTAATGCAAAGAGGCTTGTTACCAAGCCTCTTTAACTCTTCGACAACTTTCATTGCCTCTGTATGATTATTTGTATAGTTTACAGCAACAAGTGCTCCCTGTTTTGCAAAGGTTATTGCAATCTCTTTTCCAATGCCCCTGGAAGAACCCGTAACTAGAGCTTTTTTCCCTGTCAGTTCAAACATTACAACCTTCTAACTGTTTTTTATGTGTTCAACCATTTTCTTAAGTACTGTTGTATCATTTTCACAGAAAATTGAACATCCGATTGCAGCAATGGCTTTTGTTTCACCACACTCTTCAAGCATAATATCCGCATTTTCTTTCAAGGCATCAAGGGATGCTCTGCTTGTTTTGAGCTGATCCATTCCACCCATTACTATTTTACCGGTTTTATCCTTTACTTCCTGTAATGATGGATTTTTGTCACTTCTATCTGCAAATGAAATTACATCAACCGGGAAGTCTTCAATTCCCTCCGTATAAATTTCCTGACCACAGATGTGCAGAATATTGAATTTTGAAATATCTTTTATAGCATTCAAAATCTTGATTGCCTGTGGTTTTATAAACTTTTTGTATGTTTCGTAACCACCGGGCACAAGATGGTCACTGCCCTGTATAGCCAGAAATACGCCTGCCGCTCCGGCTTTTACTGTTGCTTTGGTATATTCAATACAAAAATCGCTGAGTCTGTCCAATGCTTCAAGCAATTCCTTTTCACAGGTCTGGGTCAAACCATACTGGTATTCTCCGCAGACATGACGGACTAACTGCTGCCATGGGTCGAATAAAGTATCTATGATATATACTTCTTCCCCAACGGCTGCTGATATCTTTTTAATTGCCTTGAGTTGTTCGACCAAGGTGTCATCCTCAGGAGTAAAATATCCAACCTTTTTCAAACCTTCTGCATCTTTAACTACATCATAACCTTCAGGGTATGGGTAATGATAATCATTCATAACTTTAAGCAAATCAAGATCAAAGAATTTATAAAATTCGATTATTGTGTCTGCATAAGCTTCTCCTGTTGTAAACTGGTTGCCGAAATGATACCAGAATGTAAATGGAGTTCTATCAGGTTTTTGGCCTGCCAATACTGCATCAATACGTTCTTTTTTATTCAAAACAAGTCTCCTTATATTTTATTCACATTAATAGTATTTAATTTATCACAAAGGTTCAATTACATATTTCTTCTTATGTGTGGACTTTTTTATGAAATTTTATTTAACACTAAAATACCGATTTAGTATCAACTAAAATAATGCTATTAATATATCGGAACTTTTGGTTCACAATTGACAACATTGTCACCCTGCCAAACCAATTTAAATCTTTTATGGCTAACCTTCATTTCTTCTATGGTTTCATTCTTAGGCAGTTTATAGCTCAGCTTTATTATAGAACCTGCTTTTACTTCCGTTTTTAATATCAAGTAATTTTTTTTATCCAGTATAATTTCACTTTCTTTACCATCAATTCTGAGTTTAATGGTTTCTGTTTTAACCCATCCCGGAACCCGTATTTTAAAAACAGCTTTTTCTTTAACTCTAATCGTTACAATGCGATCACTGTTTTCTTTAATATTTATGTCTGCTATTCTGCTGCTGATTTCAAAATGCATATTTATAGAGACAATATTCTTACTGTTCTTTGTAATTATGCAGCTATATACATCTGTAAGAGTGTGAAGGACAGCGGCAAAAACATCCAATATTGCTCCCCTGTCAAATGGCTGCCGATGAATTCCCCATGCACCATTTCTTCTTGGATTCGGGTCATCTGTAATTTGCGACGGAATCAATGTTGCTATCACAAGCCACACAACAACATCCAAAAGGTCTATTCTATTTGCTTTTAGAGCCAACCAAAGCGCTATCTGAACGACATCACCACAGCTTGCGGGGTCGGCCTCAGGATCTCCGTCTTCATTATAAAATCTGTTTTTTCCCAAGTCGTGAGGTGCCCAGCCTGCATATGAAATATTATTTTCCCATATGGAAACATCATAAGTATTGCTAACAGCATTTACATATTTTTCGGAACCAGTCAGTAAACCATATAATAAGAGTCCTCTTAATGTACCTAAATAGGAATGATTATGTCCGATATTTTCAGGTGAAATTATTTTCTCCGCTATTGTCCCATTGGGATTTATAGTGTTTGCAAAATGATACTCTGCCAGTTTACCGGCTACCTCCAATGCTAATTTATCCCCTGTTGCTTCGTAGAACCATATAATTGCTTCAATAGCGCGCCCACCGGAAGTTGTTCCGTCAGACATAAATCCCAAATCAGATGTTTTTATCGGCATATTTAATTCTTTTGCTATTTTTACAAAGTCAAAGGTTCCATCATCTTTTAAATACTTATTGATGTTTTCTAAAAATTTATGCCCTGTTTTGCGAGCCCAATCACTGTTTTTGTATTTAACCAAGGCTGAAAGTGCCATAATTCCTTCTCTGAAATTATGGGAATTAAAAAATGATTTATCTCTCATCCATTCTATATCGGGATTGTTAAGTAAAAAAGCCAGTTTATTATCCATAAGTTTTTGAATGTTGCTAAGCATAATATTTTCAATATCAACTGGTATTTTACTACCACAGGCAAATTCATATCTTAACATTGAATCCCACCATCGGCCTGTATCATGTGCTACTTCAAAACCGCCGGTAGGGAAATATCCCTTGTCTGGGTCAAGCCACGCAAGATTACACTGTGCTGCCAAGTCCATTGAGTCTTTTAAACTTCTCATTAAAAGCATACCTTTCATCGCTTAGTATCTATTAATTATTACACTTAAATATAAAAGCAGTTTATCACATTGTACTGGTTTTACGGGTTATAATTGTGCATAAATTAACCATCGGAAACTATCCTGGCAACAGTTTTAGATAATCGTTCAGAATTTTGACATTGAAATAATAATCAACCCGAAGTTTTGCAATATAGTTTTTGAAATGTCTCATTACTTGGTAAAAATATGCTGAATTTTGCGTATTTTCCTTCTTTTGACTCTACTTTAATTTCCCCATAGTGGTCCGATATTATGCCATAACTTATAGATAATCCAAGGCCCGTTCCAATTGTACGGTCTTTTGTTGAAAAGAATGGATCAAAGATTTTATTTATATTCTCTTCTGAAATACCAATACCATAATCTTCAACAGTTATTTGAACCCATTCTCCGCTTTCCCTAACCACCGGACGACAGCTCAGTAAAATTTGTTTGTTTTGATCAAAGCCTTTATATTTGGTATTCAGTGAATCCCTGGCATTAATTATAAGGTTCATAATTACCTGCTGCATTTGCTGAATGTCACAGAATACAGTCGGAACATTTTCATTTATATTGATCCGAAGATTAATCTGGTCTTTTTTAATAATTGTTTTAATAAGCGAAAGTGTACCCTCTATGCACTCTTTAATACTATATTCCGAAAATTCTTTTTCAGAGCGGCGTGAATACTGCAGCAAATTTTTTACAATTTCTGCAATTCTATTGGTTTCATTTACTATTTCTTTAGCATAATTATAATTTTCATCTGTGCTCTCAGAATTATCCATAATAAGCTGACCATAGTTCATAATACCGTTTATTGGATTATTTATTTCGTGGGCAACACCACCTGCAAGTGTTGATATTGATTCAAGTTTCTGTTGTTCACGTATTTTATCCATAAGTAACAAATTCTCTTTTTCCTTTTCGCGATTGATACTTTTTTCCGATATCAACTGTTTGTTTTTTTGTTCAAGACTTTTGCTTGATTCAATGATTTTATTCCTGTCTTTTATTTTCATGATTAATAACACAATCATAGTTGTTGCGAATACTGCCAGTAAAAAAGACAAACCGCCTACACTAAATGCGATATTCTTATTTAAAACTATGTTTTCAGATGGCGCTCCTATTATTCTGCTTTCTTCGGGGAGTATATTATTATCAATACCAAAGAATTTAAGCATATGATAATTAAAAACATATCCAGCCGGTGAGTATTCATCGATGGGTATGTCCATTGCTTTTTCACCATTAAGAATTCTTTTAGTATATTCCCCGGCTTCATATCCATGTTCATATGGGTCGATTACATACCCTCCGAGTGCCCCTTCGGGTTTACCGGAAATCTGCAGCAAATTCATTGTATATATTGGCAGCTGAGAGGCTTGGAAAATGTGTTCAATCAACTCTTTGGGCTCCAGTATCTCTCCGTCTTTTGTTTTGATATTTCCTATGGTAATTAGTTGTGCATCATTTATACTCTTTATTCTTTCAATCGCCTCTTCCAGTGTATCATTCATTATAAATTCATAATTCAAGCCATTGAATTGTGAGTCCAAAAGTTCCTTGTATGAGTTAAGTTCTGCACTGCTGGTAGCATTATTTGATGTAATAAAAACTAATTTACTATATTCATTTCCTAACAACTGGGTTAGTTCGATGGATTTTTCTTTATCATTGTTCTGAGGAATGCCGGTCATGTTATCTGTAAACATCATATCTTCGGTAAATCCGTTGACGCCCACAAACACAATCGGAGTTTCCGGAGCAAGATCACTATAATATTCTTCCATGAAATTAAATGCATAATTATCTACAATAATAATACAATCAAAATTAATCCCCTGATATTGTGATTTTAGAGATGTATATAAGCTCAAAAAATCCACTTTATCTGAGGACATAAACTCATTTAAATATTCCGGATATACATATGTGTTTGCCAAAGCAAGTGAATCTGTTATTCCTTTATGCAATTCATTGGTCCATCTATGACTATAATGCTGGGAATATAGTATAAGTATATTATGAGGATTTTCTTTTGCAAAAACCAAACAATTACTATAACTAAATATGATTATAGTTGCAATTATTAATAAAGCTGTTGTTCTTCTTAGTACA
>CAYYXJ010000078.1:0-12130 GCA_964475455.1 uncultured Clostridiaceae bacterium
CGGGACGGACCCTGAATTTTCAACCGGACTTGAAAAAGTCTTCGGAAAAGGTGTAGGAATAATTGCTTACGACAGTATCACAGACAGGGATTCAATTGTTATCGGCAGTCCTGTCGAAGTCAAACTTGGTCAAGGCATCTGATAAAATCATCCAAATCATAAACAAACCCATTTTTCAAAGCGGTTAACCAAAGGGCATATTCCTTGTGGGCTTCGGCAGCGGCAGAAGTTTTATTTTCTACTGCTGTAACAGCCTCCCTGATTGTCGAACAAAGAATACCATGTGATGTCATGTCATTCATGTTACCCGGTGAGTACTGAAGACACCAGTTTATGGCAAACCCGATATATATAAGGTGATTGATACCAAGTTCGATGCAAACGGCAAGCAGTTGTTCTGAATCAACGGTGATGAATTCTCCTTCAACAGGCATTGCATTTTTCAAAAATCCCTTGTGCCTTATGCCGTTGTCAATATCGGGGATATTGTCTTTTCCGGGAAAAGAAAAATCTCTTTTAAATTCATTTAGAAAGCCGTGTATTTTTGAACGCGGAATATCTGCGGTCAGCTTTTGGGTTTCACCATAATATTTATGACACAATGCCCTGGCTTTGACAGAACCGTTAAATTTATCTGCATAACCTGAATCATCAGCCACATGAATGACAGGAATGTGTTTCTCCCGGGTTTTTTTTAATAGTACAGGAAAAATTTCCCCGGATATTGCATATGCTCTATCTATATATTCTACAGCTCTGTACCAACCGGGGTATTCACTGCGGCTTCCGCAGTCCCAGGCATGCATTATTACAATTGCGGTTTTATCGAGTTCCAAGGGAAGCAGTTTATTTTTCCAGCCACCGTAACCTTCAGCCGGAACACGCAGGTTGTAATCCGCATCAAATTGTTGATAATACCAGGTACGCACCTTCGTTTCGTTCATCAGATAACCCTCCGGATATATATTAGCATATGCAATGAATTACATATTTTATTTTGCCGGGAAATCAGCATTCATTCTTTATAGAGGATAAGTACTTCCAATGGGTTAAGATCAAGTTTGTCGGGTTCACTTTCATTTCCTTTGAATATGTCTTTGGTGAATAAACTGATGTAATTGGGTTTTAAAGTTATTTCAATTTTATCGGATAGTAAATTACTTCTGTTAAATGCAACTATTATTTCCTTGTCTTTGTATATCCGTTTACAGCCAATGGAATTTTCACTGAAGAAGTATTCTGTATCCCCATTTATTAGAACAGGGTTGTCTTTTCTAAAACCGGATATTTTTTTAAAGAAATCTATGAGTTCAGTGTTCTCGCGTCCCCATGGATAACATTTTCTGTTGAAGGGATCGGCCATACCATCAAGGCCTGCTTCATCACCATAGAATATATGCGGTACCCCGGGCATGATGAACATAAAGGCGACAAGACATTTTGTTCTTGCAGTCGCAGATTCAGCTTCTTTTTTTTCAGGTATAAAAGCAGCCTGGGAATCTCTGGTCATACCCTCTGTGGATGGTGCCCCTGACATAATGGTCCGAAGTCTTGTTCTGTCATGTGAACCAAGCAAGTTCATGTTTTCAAGCAGGAACTCCCTGGGATAATTTTCAAGCTGTGAATTGAATACAGCGGCAGCTTCTCCACTGCCTGCTCTGCCCATCATGAATTCAATGAGTGCATCTCTGACAGGATAATTCATTACTGAATCAAGGGTATCACCATGACAATAGTTCCTAATTGTGCCGTATGACACCTTATTTGAAGCATCTTCCCATACTTCACCGAGAAGAATGGAGTCTGAACGGGTTTTCTTTACTGTTTTCCTGAGTTTTTCCAGAAACTCCATGGGCAGTTCGTCAGCCACATCAAGACGCCATCCTGAAGCACCGGCACAGAGCCATCTGGCTGCTATGCCGTCATTTCCGCAGATGAATTCCCGGAAAGACTTTGATTCCTTGTTGATTGTGGGCATTGTTACTATATCCCACCAGCATTTATATGTGTCGGGATATTCTTCAAAGGAATACCAGGGATAATAAATGGAGTCCTCAGAGTTATATGCCCCGATGGAATCGTAATTCCCATACTTGTTGAAATATATGCTGTCGTCACCGGTATGTGAGAAAACACCATCAAGAATAATTCTGATACCTAAAGCTTCAGCTTTCATGCACAAATTTTTAAAAATATCTTCGTTTCCGAAAGATGGATCGATTTTGGTGTAGTCAGCAGTGTCATATTTATGATTGGATCTGCTTTCAAATATTGGGGAAAGGTAAATGGTTGTTATACCGAGGTCATGGATATAGCCCAGTTTATCAATTATTCCCTGAAGATTTCCTCCGAAGAAGTCGTCCGGGAAATATTCCGGCTCTCCTATATCGGGATCATGGAAGGGTCTTTCATACCAATCTTCATGGTATCTTTTATATCTGCTTTTATAATTGTATTTTTCAGAGGTGTTGAATCTGTCAACAAAAATATGGTATACAGGACCTCTTCTGAACCATTCCGGTGTACTGAAATCATCAAGGTAAACTGTTATCTGGTATGACGGAGGTTGATCTGTATAAATCTTTCCTGTACCGCCAAGGCTTCCGGCACTGTTCCCGTAGAATAATGTTTCTTCCGGATAATCAATGATAAAATAGTACCATAAGGGTGTGGGATTGATTTCTGCCGTAAAATTGCATTT
Source organism: uncultured Clostridiaceae bacterium (assembly GCA_964475455.1). Lineage (GTDB taxonomy): Bacteria > Bacillota > Clostridia > DUPQ01 > DUPQ01 > JAFGQE01. Next base: position 2,702 of record CAYYXJ010000078.1, read on the forward strand.
GTAAAAACCGATGTTGTCTTCATCGAACATTTGTATTATCTGTTCAGTTTTACCATTCCATAGCCTAAGGAAACATTTTTCGGGTTGTTCCCGGTCTGTTATCGACAGGGCGAGTGAAACCCGGGTTCCGGATGTAACAGCCCCGAAAGGATTCCTGTATTCAATGTCCTGAGAATTATGAAAAATCATATTCAGTCCTTCAGACCGGCCAGCTTCCAAACCTTTTCATTATATTGCTTGATAGTTCTGTCACTTGAGAAAAAACCAGAATTGGCAGTGTTGAGAACAGCTGAGGTCCACCAGCTTTCCCTGTCTGACCGTTTTTCATTTACCTTCAGCTGTGACTCCCTGTATGAGTCGAAATCGCCCAGCACAAGATATGGATCAGCTGCTCCATGGCAACCAAGTATCAGGCTGCTTTTTATGTCGGCAAACATAGTCTTGTCCCCGTTGCCGAGAGAACCATCGGTAAGTCTGTTTATTGCGGCCATAAGCACCGGATTATTGGTACAGATATTGTATGGTGCATAGCCCTCGGATTTTCTCTTCTTGACTTCATCTGCAGTTAGTCCGAAAACAAAAAAGTCATCTGCACCAAGTCTTTCACTGATTTCAATGTTGGCACCATCAAGGGTTCCTATGGTCAAGGCCCCGTTCATCATGAATTTCATGTTTCCTGTACCGGATGCTTCAAAACCCGCAGTAGAAAGCTGCTCTGAAAGATCAGTTGCAGGAATCAATATTTCTGCTGCAGAAACACTGTAGTTTTCAAGGAAAATGACCTTGATTAAATCCTTTGCCAATGGGTGTGATGATACAAGCATGGAAATTTCATTTATGAGTTTTATTATAAGCTTTGCCATGTCGTAGCCGGGGGCTGCCTTTGCAGCGAATATGAAAGTCCGTGGTTCTACATTGTTGTAATCCCCGGAAACTATACGGTTATAAAGGTGAAGAATGTGCAGGGCGTTGAGAAGTTGTCTTTTATATTCATGCAAACGCTTTGACTGTACATCCACCAGGGAATCAACATCAAAGGTGACACTTTGCTTTTTTTCAAAATATTCATTCAGACGTAATTTGTTATCTCTTTTAATTTTGGCAAAACTTTCCCTGAAGGCTGAATCATTTGCATAAGGAACCAAATCCGACAGTCTTTCGGGTTCTTTGACCCAACCATCACCTATTGCATCGGTTATAAGGGAAGACAGACCCGGGTTGGCATATTTAAGCCATCTTCTATGGGTTATGCCGTTTGTTATTCCTATGAATTTGTCGGGGAAAATAGTATCGAAATCCTTGAATACATCCTCTTTCAAAATCTGAGAGTGAAGTGCCGAAACCCCATTGACAGTGTGGCATGCAAGAGCACACAGGTTTGCCATTTTAACCTTGTCTTCATGGATGATGGATATCCTGTTGATTACCCCCCAGTCTCCATGATTTTTATTCCAGACATCAGTGCAGAAACGTTCATTTACCTCAGCAATGATTTTATATATCCTTGGAATTAGTTCCTGCATGAGTTTCCTGGGCCATGTCTCCAGGGCTTCACCCAGTATTGTGTGATTTGTATAGGAAAACATCTTTGTACATATACTCCATGCATCATCCCAATCAAACCCGTGGTCATCCATGAGTATCCTCATAAGCTCGGGAATTGATAGGGTAGGGTGTGTATCGTTTATATGTACGGCTGCATAGTCAGGTAATTTTGTAAGGTCATCATTACCCAGGTCAAGGAATCTGTTTACCATATATTGCATGGATGCAGAACAAAGGAAATATTGTTGTTTAAGCCTTAGTTTCTGGCCGTTTGTATGATTGTCAGCAGGATAAAGAACCCTGCAAAGAATATTTGCATCATTTTCATTTTTCAATGACTTAGTGTAATTGCCCTTGTTGAAGGCTTCAAGGTTAAATTCTTCAGATGGTTCTGCACTCCAGAGCTTTAGTATTCCGGCAGTGTCCGAATCGTTGCCTCCGATGATGGGAACATCATATGGAACAGCAATCAGCGAGTCGTAATCAGTATGAATAACCTTAAGTTTTCCGCTTATCCACTCTTCTGAAACAGAGCCTCCGAAGCGAACCTCTACTTTCCTGTCATCTCGTTTAATTTCCCATGGAAATCCATTGGAAAGCCATGTATCAGGGTATTCCTTTTGATAACCATCTTCTATGGATTGACGGAAAAGCCCATTTTCATATCTTAGACCGCATCCGATGACCGGAAGATCAAGGGAGGCTACGGAATCCAAAAAGCAGGCAGCCAGTCTTCCGAGTCCGCCGTTTCCCAGACCCGGGTCAGGTTCTTCGGCAATGATATCCTCAATGTCATATCCAAGCTCCTCAAGGGCCTCACTATACTCTGCAAAAAGGCCTGTATTCATCAGTGTGTTGTTGAGTGTTCTTCCTAGAAGGAACTCCATGCACATATAGAAAAGATTTTTCTTCTCATGATGATCATTGACGGATTTAATATAGTAGGGCATCAATTGTGCCCGCAGGGTATAGGCAACGGCATCAAATACCTGTTGCTTTTCAGCGCGGTCAATATCAACCGCATACTTGCTTTTTAATTCATTTATTATTCTGCTCTTTACTGAACATATTTTTTCCATTAAAATCTCCGGTCTTCAAATTTGAGCTATTATACCATATGCAGGAATACATCCTCAAGAAATGATGTGTTAACTTAAAAGGTCTTTGTAAAGATTTACATAATTGGAAGCGGAAACCTTCCAGCTGAAGTCCTGCTTCATTCCTGTAAGCCGTATTTTATTCCATTCATCAGGGAAATTATAATAATAATTGATTGCCCTGCGGATTGTATACAACATATCATGTGCATTGTAATATGCAAATGTAAATCCGTTGCCAATGCCTGTTTCCGATTCATATGCCTTTACGGTATCTTTCAATCCACCTGTTTCCCTAACTATCGGTACTGTTCCATATGCCATTGAAATCATTTGAGCCAGACCACATGGTTCAAATAGGGAAGGCATCAGGAACATATCACTTCCGGCATATATTCTGTTGGCTAGACCTGCGTCAAATGTAATGTATGCCTTTAGTTTTTCGGGAAAAAGTTTTTGGAAATATTCAAACATATCGGCATATTTTTTCTCACCTGTTCCAAGGACTATCATCTGAATGTCTTCTTTCATGATATCAGTCATGACTCTCTCTACCAGGTCAAGTCCTTTTTGGGAAGTCAGACGACCAATGATACTAATTACAGGTATTTTGGCTTTTAACGGCAAACCTGATTCCTTTTGCAGAGCCATTTTACATATGTCTTTGCCTGACAGATCAGTGTAACTGAAATTTGATGGAATTCCACTGTCTTTTTCAGGATTAAATGTTATATGGTCGATTCCATTCAATACCCCGTGAAGAGCCCCGTGCCTTTTGGCAAGTGCCTGTTCAAGACCTTCTCCTCCCCAATGTGTGAGAATTTCCTCAGAGTAAGTCGGACTTACGGTTGTTATGACATCAGAGTATGTGATTGCGCCTTTCATGAAATTCAGGCTTCCGCCTTTTCCCACCCGACCGTCATCAGCAAGTGTTCTTTCGAGATTGAACAAGTCGGGAAGAAGTTCCGGACCGAAAACCCCTTGAAACCTCAGGTTGTGTATTGTGAAAATTGTTTTCAGCCTGCTCCATTTATCAACAAGGGCATATCTGTTTTTTAAAAGTACCGGAATCATAGCTGTCTGCCAGTCATGACAGTGCAGGATGTCAGGCATATCTTCAAGATAGGGAAGAGCTTCCATTACAGCTATACTGAAGAAAGCAAATCGTTCAGCCTCATAATCGCCGTAACCATATAGATAATCAGTATGGAAATAATCCTGATTGTCAATGAAATAGAATGTAGTTCCCCTGTGCCTTAGTTTATTTATCCCACAGTACTTGGTTCGCCAACCTACCTTGATGTCAAAATGAGCAACATGCTCCAGCTGTTCAATATATTGTGCCGGGATAGTTGAATACTGCGGCATTATGACATCAGCCCTAACACCTCTTTTTCTGTTGAGTGCAAGGGGAAGCGCTCCGCCTACATCAGCCAATCCTCCGCTCTTGGCGAAGGGAACACATTCTGACAAAGCAAATAATACCTGTAAATTTTCCTTGTTCATATAAACCTCATATTGTGGAACCTTTGGATACCACCATGGGATAATTCGGGGTTCCTACCAGTCTCCTGCCTCTTAGAATTGTGCATTTTTTATCCAGGATTACATTTTCTAGTACAGCATTTGATTGAATCTGACATTCCTGCATTATCACACAATTTTTAAGAACAGCACCCTTGGCAACCTGAACACCTCTGAATAGAATACTGTTTTCAATTGAACCCTCAACAACACATCCGTCTGTTACGAGAGAATTTGAAACAACTGAATCCCTGCTGTATCTTGCCGGGACCTCATCCTTTACCTTTGTATAAATGGGACCGGCACCATTGAGAAGACTTGATCTGGTATCTGTATCAAGGAACGCCATGTTTGCCCTGAAATATCCTTCCAGGGTATCAATCTTATACGAAGGTTGTTCATATTTATAGGCCTTGATGGTCAGTCTGCTGAGATTGGGGATTATTACATCCCTGACAAAGTCTGAACCACCCCGCATAATGCTTGCGTCAACCAGCTGAATCAGGAGTGATTTGTCGATCATAAAAATATCCATTGATATTTTACTCGAATTCATCATTGAATTTCCATTGAAAATATCAATTACATTGTCCTGTTCATCAACAGCCAGCCTTATTTCACTCTTAGACCCCCGATATGATGCAGTTTCGGGTTCGTGATACATTACAGTTATGTCTGCACCTGATTCATCATGGAATTCCTGTAAATCCCTGTAGGTTGAATTAAACAAAGTACGGCAATTTGTGTGAAGAATACATGTGTTTTGTGAACAACGGTTAATATAGCTTCTTACACCGTAAATTGCCTCGGCAGTACCTTCATAAAATTTAGATCCTGCACTGTGCTGGCTCATCGGAGGAAGTATGAAAAGGCCGTCACGCTTTCTGCTGAGGTCCCACTCTACTCCGCCCATGATATGGTCCATGAGGGAATGGTAATTCTGGTAAGTTATCACGCCTACATTATGGATACCTGAATTAACAAGATTCGAGAGATAGAAATCTATTACCCTGTATCTTCCTGCCACAGGCACAGCTGCTATGGAACGCATCATTGTAAGATCCCTTAGTTCCTGGTCTTCACTGCCTGAGATAATAAGTCCGAATACATCCTTCATGCTACTTTACCTCCCCGAATAATTCCCTGGCTTCTTCTGCAGAAATCCTTGCTCCGTCTTCAATGACAACACCATCGGGTATCACTGCCCCCGGTCCGATAACAGTTATGAGGGAAGAAGAACTGCCCTTGAATTCCACATTGCAGCCTATTATTACATCTTCTGCCACTATCGCATAATTAACCTTGCTTCCACTGCCTATTATGGTGTTGGGCATGATGACCGAATTGTAAACAACAGCATCCTTATGTACATTAACTCCTGCAAACAATATGCTTTCAGATACTATACCGCAGACATGGCAACCTTCTGTGACCATGCTTTCGGATATATCGGCTTCAGGTGAAGCATAGTGTGGAGGCATCCCGGGATTTCGGCTGTAGATATGCCAGTTGGAATCATATAGGTTAAGGTTTGAGTCTGATGACAAAAGATCCATATTTGCTTCCCACAGACTCTCAATTGTTCCAACATCCTTCCAATAATCGTTGAAAGTGTATGCATACATGGGATTTCCATTTGCTAGCATTGCAGGTATTATGTTTTTTCCGAAATCATTTGAAGACCCGGGAGTGTTTTCGTCATCAATCAAATAGCGTTTCAGTATCGGCCAAGAAAAAACATATACGCCCATTGATGCTTTATTACTTGTCGGGTTGGCAGGTTTTTCTTCGAAGGCTGTTATCCTGTCGTCATCATCTGTAATCATCAGTCCAAAACGACTTGCTTCTTCAATTGGTACTGTTTGAACCGCAATGGTTGCATCAGCACCCTTTTCCTTGTGGAAATCAATCATAAGGCTGTAATCCATTTTATAAATATGGTCACCTGAGAGAATAACCACATAATCGGGATTGAACTGCTCGATAAATGAGATGTTCTGGTATATGGCATTTGCTGTTCCACGATACCATTCACCCGCCTTGGCACTCATATACGGCGGAAGAACATAGACACCGCCGGTTATCCGGTCCAGGTCCCATGGATGACCGTTTCCTATATATGAATTTAGTTCAAGGGGTTGATACTGTGTAAGAACACCAAGGGTATCAATGTCGGAATTGGTACAGTTACTGAGGGCAAAATCAATGATTTTATATTTACCGCCAAATGGGACTGCCGGTTTTGCCATTTTCTCAGTCAGTGCACCCAGCCGGCTTCCCTGTCCACCGGCCAGCAGCATTGCCACTGTTTCCTTTTTTCTGGTTACTGTCCGCACACCGGGTACGCAAAGGGTACTTGAGCCATTGTCATTATTCATAAGACTACCTCACTTTTATGGATTCCCTTGTTATTATTTTTCCCTGCTTTTGTAATTTTAAAAAAGGATGCTGACAAGGGTGGAATATCGAGCATAAGAGAGTGATTGAAATCACCTTCTGAAAATTTCATTGAAGTAATGGCATTTAGTTTATTATCCCGTCTGCCACTGTATATTTTTAAATCACTTGTGAAAATTTCCTCTGCGATGAGCGGTTTTGAAAAACCAATCGAATAATTGTCATAAGCAAAAGGCATGAAGTTAAAGACACACATAACTTTGTTGCCCGATCTGTCCAGCCTGTCAAAAATCAACACACCTCTATTTGAATCATCGGAAACAACCCAGTTGAAACCGCTCCACGAATGGTCTTCATCCCATAAAGGGGAGGTGTTTTTATAGAAATTGTTCAAATCTCTCAAATAAATACGGAATGAATCATGGATTGGATACTTTAGCAGATTCCATTCCAGTTCCTCGTAGTACCTCCACTCCATGAAAGGGGCCATCTCATTTCCCATAAATAAAAGCTTGAGTCCCGGATGAGCATACATATAACCCAGCAATGTCCTAAGCCCTGCAAATTTTTCTTCGTATTGACCCGGCATTTTATCAAGCAGGGTAAGCTTTCCATGGATTATTTCATCATGTGAGAATGGGAGTATATAATTTTCCGAAAATGAATAGTGCTGTGAAAAAGTCAATTTGCTGTACTGATTAACCCTTTCATTAAAGGGAGTCTTTATATAATTCAGGATATCATTCATCCAACCCATGTTCCATTTATATGTAAAACCCAGTCCTCCCTCATCCACAGGTCCCGTGATGCCTTTCCATGAAGTTGATTCCTCGGCTATCATGAGTGCATCAGGTATTTCTTCTTTTATAACGGTGTTCAGTTTCCTTATGAAATCCGTTCCTTCGGGACTTTCATCACCGCCTGATTCATTTGGGACCCAACCCGTATCTTCTCTTCCGAAACTCCTGTAAAGCATACTGCTGACGGCATCAACCCTGAGTCCGTCGAGATGGTATTCCTTAAGCCAGAATAATGCACTGGATACAAGAAAGCTGTTTACTTCATTTTTAGTGTAGTCAAATACTGCAGTATCCCACTGTGGTTGTTCTCCGAGAAGGGGATTGGCATTTTCATAAAGGGATGTTCCGTCAAATTTCCAAAGGCCATGCTGGTCCTTTGGGAAATGACCCGGAACCCAGTCAAGGATAACTCCTAAACCTGCTGCATGGCAGCGGTCAATGAACTCCATGAATTCCTCCGGTTTCCCGTGCCTTGAGGTAGGCGCAAAATATCCGGTTACCTGATAACCCCATGAACCTTCAAAAGGATACTCGGTAACAGGCATAAGTTCTATATGTGTAAAGCCGAGTTCACTGACCCAGGGAATAAGCTCATCTGCCAATTCAATCCAGCCAAGGGTTTCACCGTTCCTTTTTCTCTTGAATGATGAGGTGTGAACCTCATATATGGATATTGCAGAATGATAAAAATCCGTTTTCTTCCTGTTTTCCATCCAATGGGAGTCATTCCAGCTGTAATCAGGCAAAGGATATATGATGGATGCATTATAAGGTGGTTGTTCATGGAAAAAGGCATAGGGATCGGCCTTGTCAATTCCTTTTCCATCAGGTCCGGTTATATGGAATTTATATTTCATTCCTTTTTTTGTTCCTAAAACAGAAGCAGCCCACACCCCTGTGCCATTTACTTTTTCCATTGGTGTAGCCAGTGGATTCCATTCGTTGAATTCACCTATAATAGATACTTTTTCAGCATTAGGTGCCCAGACTGTAAAAACCCTTTTACCGCCTGAAATTGAACAACCCATGAATTTGTAGGCTGCCCTGGCCTCGCCTTTTCTAAAATAGTATATATCCTCTTCTGTGAAATATTTCATTTTTACCTGCTTTTCTACTATATAACGTAATCCCATGATATCACAATCCAATGGATACTGTAGTTCACTGATGCTAAATCAATTTTAAAAATAATGGGATATTGCAAAATATATAGTCGTATTTTAATGATTTTAAAACCTCTTTTTGGTAGAATGTAAAAGATAAAACAGGGAAGGTTTCCATATAAATGAATGATTATTATCTAAAACATGTAGAAAACCTCAACAATCCATCAGTTGAAGCCAGAATTGCGAGTCTTGAAAAACTGGTTGCGGGGATTGACAAGGGTGATATTATCAGACCGGTTACAACAAAGGATGTTAACAATCACATACATACTTCTTTTTCGTTTTCGCCGTATACACCTGTAAAGGCTCTTTGGATGGCGTATATCAACGGTCTTGAGACGGCAGGCATCATGGACCATGATACAGTGGCAGGCTGTCTGGAATTTGCACGGGCCGGTAAAATCATCGGTATGGCAACAACCGGTGGCATGGAAATCCGTGTAAAAATGGAAAATACTCCGCTGGCAGGCAGAAAAATCAATAATCCTGACCAGAACTCAATTGTATATATGGCTTTTCACGGTATTCCGCATACAAGAATAGAAACAATACAAAATTGGGTCAGGCCATATGCAAAGGCAAGAAACAGGCGTAATGCAGAAATGGTTGCAAGGCTCAATGAAATATTAAAACCATATGATATCAGCATGGATTTCAAAGAAGATGTTGCAGCCAGATCTTTGTGGAGTGAAGGCGGAAGCATTACTGAAAGACATATATCATTCGCCCTTGCCTACAAACTGACGGAAAGATTCGGAAAAGGCGAAAAGTTGGTTGATTTCTATAAGAACACAATGAAATTACCATTGACAGCAAAAAGTGAAGCGCTTCTTCTTGATAAAAACAATCCGGTATATGAATATGATCTCCTAAGTGCAATTAAAAGTGACATGATAGATA
>CAYYXJ010000079.1:0-12097 GCA_964475455.1 uncultured Clostridiaceae bacterium
GGGAATGTAACATTGCGCACATATGATTCATCCAGTTCAACTCCGTTAATAAACACACTGCCATTCATTATTTCTATTGTTTCCCCCGGTAGACCTATGATTCTTTTTACCAATCGGTCATCCCGCACTTCCTTGCGAAAAACCATCGCCATATCACTGACAGAAATCATGAACTTCGAGAAAAAACCACCGAGTTCGCGGTTTTTCAAAAAAATAACAACATCCCCTCTTTCGGGTTTATTGAATTTATAGGTTAATTTATTTACAAAAAGGCGGTTTCCTTCGAACATTGTATCTTCCATGGAAACCTCTCTTACACCGGCTATTGCAAAAACCTGGCTGCTCAGAATTATACCCAATATAACAGCTGCCAGGATTACTGCTATCATTGAAAAAACTTCACCAGACTTTAGCTTTGTATTTAAGTTTATATTTCTGTTTTCCATATGACCTCACTGACATCCATTCTACCACACATATCCTCATACAACCCTGCAGACATCCTGCATCTTTATTACTGATTCAGTGAATCCAGATGACGGCGGATATGTTCCATAAGAAATCTATGGTAAAGGGTCTCATTTTTATGCATGGCGGAGAAGAATTTTTCTCTATAAGGAGAATCAGTTTTCAATAGGAATCCATATGTAATATGCAGGATTTGACGGGACTCATCTATTTCCAGCAGGTTTGCTATATTATCATTTTCAAAATCATCAATTTCCGGCGCCATATTTTTTTCCGTATATATATGATAGTATTCCTTCGCTTCATCAAGGACTTCAACTGCTTTGCCATACATAGCCCTGAACAAATCGGGTTGGGAAACTGCAACACATCTCAAGGCCTCCAGCCAGTTTGTTCCGGCTGTTTTAACATGACAGTTCAAACCGGTGATTTTACCTATGATTGGAAAAACAGTAAATTTATCACTTCCTGAATGAATGCTTAACCGGTGTCCGAAATAGCCTGCAATAGCCTGATGTAAGTTCATTTCTTTTTCAAACTGTGCCGGATTCCCTCTGTAGTCTATGCCTTTTTGAAATTCACCGCAGAATCTCGGAGCAATATTCATGACCCGTATATTCTTTTCCCTGAGCCAGGCTCCTATTAGAAAATGAGCCTCCGGTTTGGTCGGAGTGGTGGTTTCGTCAATTGACAGTTCGAAATCTATATCCTGCCTGTTTATCAACAATTCATTGTATACATCAACTGTAAATTTCAAGGCCGCTCCATAAATAAGCATTGTTTCTGAAAACAGCCCATCACTTATATTAATCTCAGCACCATTACCGAGGATAAACTTTTTCCCTTTATACTTGTTCATATGATCCATTTGAACTTTTTCAGGTCCCGCAGTACCTATATAATCAGAACAATCAAGCGTTATCATGGAATAACCTGCTTTAAGAGCCATTGAAATTTCATCCTTTGTTTTCAGATGATCACCATCTGCTCCGAATCCGTCTCTATATCCCTCCTGAAGAACTGACCAGGTTACATCTGAAAGTACATCATCAAATGTCCTGCCGGTGAGTTTCAATTCCCTTGTAGATTGCTGTGCCAAAACGGGAAATGTTCCGGTTGAGCGGATGGCTTTTATGTGTCCTGCAGATGCTATTCCCAGCCTGTCTCCCAGACCAAGTGAAAATTTTCTGCCCTTTGCTGAAACAGGTGATGTAAATGGGAATATCTGCCTGATCAACCTGCTGTTATATATGCTCAGAGGACACTTTCGCACAGCGCCTTCGCTCCCTGGAATAATTTCTCCTTTAAATTCCTTTGCCCTTGAACCTCCGGTCACAACAAGAAACCTTTCATGTTCATCCTTTGCCATATAGCAGTTGCATTTTTCATTTTCATATCTTGAATTATCATAGATCATCATTTTATTTACCTCAGTTCCAGAAGCTTTCATTCATTTTAAACATTTCATTGAACAACCTTTTGGTATCATTCATTTTTAAATGTATAAGCGGATCATTTAGAAAAACCTCAAAGACATCTTTCTTGTTTCTGTTCAGGCATGCACTAACTAATTTATTTTGATTATTTACATGCTGCATTACCAAATTTTCAACTTCACCCGGAAGTCTTCCGGCTTTGACCGGCTTGATACCTTTTGAAGAAAATTCAGCATTTGTTTCAACCACAGCTCCATTGGGAATGCCATCATGCTGCCCTTTATTTATTGTATTAACATTTGATTCAACGACAGCCAGCCCCGCCAAGGCCTTGATTAGACTAACACCCTCTTCGCCTGTTTCCCTTATAACCGGTTTTTCCAAACCATTCAATAGATTCTTTGTCCCATTGATTCTTTCCAGTCGGTCTGCTTTTCTCCAGCTGACCGGGGTTAGGCTGAACTGCCACTCTGCAGCACTTTCAGGTGTTTTCAAGTACCCTTCGGAACAGAATTCTGCAAGATGCCTGTCTCCGGCTGCTGCTGCTATACCATACTTCAGAAAAAGGTCAAACTTAACCCGATTGCCGGATGTAAAATATGTATCATTCCATTTTCCTGTTTCACAAAAACCTGTTTTATAATGCTTATTTGCGAAATTTTTAAAATCCATTAATATATCAGAACCTCTATAGTCAATTTTATCAATCCAGGTAAAGTGATTTATCCCCAGGACATTTGTCTTGATTTCATCCCTGCTCACTTTTTTTGCAAACCCTTCAGATTCAAGCATTTGTGAAATAAGCCGTTGTGTTCCAAAGACTTCATGACAACATCCGAAAGCTTTGGCATCGGGAAAGACTACATATCTTGTTTTTACCAAAACGGTCATTGGATTGGTATAGGAAATAATATAAGCATACGGACAAATGTCCCTGACTTTTTCAGCAATTGCGCCATACATAGGAACAGCCCTTACAGATCGCATAATTCCGCCGGGGCCTGTTGTATCACCCACAGATTGATATATACCATATTTTTCCGGATAATGAACATCATGCTCCATTTGATCGAAGCTGCCGGGCAGTATGGAGATAATTACAAAATCCGCGCCTTGAAGTGCTTCTTCAATTGTTTTCACCGCTTTATATTTCCATGAAGTAACCGCTCCCAAGGCAGAATTATATAAATCTCCGATTGTTTCATTCATCAAGGCAGCAGCATGATCAATGTCAAAAAGCCTGACAGTCCCGGTCATTTCAGGCTCAGTAACCAAATCATTCATAAGATTTCTAGCCCACACCCTGGAGCCGCCGCCGATATATGCAATTTCCAATTCTTTCATTATCCGGTCCCCCGGATGATTATATCACAGCATCCGTTTCACATTACTCGTTTTCATCTTCTGCAATCGGACCGGAATTGTTTTTGCGACTTTTAATCAACCCTTTGATTTCAATGAATAAATCCCATAAAATAAGTAAAAGCATCAACCCAATCAGCAACCTCATCAGATTATAAGTGGATCCCGGAGGAACACCTTCTTTCAAAGAAATCGGGAAAATAAGGAAAAGAAATACAACCAACAGCACCGCTTGCAGCCCTGATGCAGCTGTTCCAAGCCAGTCTTTATCTTTATAAATACGGATTCCGTAAGAAATTCCATCTATTCCGGCCAATATAAATGCCAGTCCAAGAATATATTTAGGCAGAACTCCTACATAAATGCAAAGAACAGGACCTTTTACCAATTGTGCAAGTTGCGGGGCAAACAATGCAGCCAACCCCAGAACAACAATAACTGCAATATATACAGACAAACCCAGCCATGTGGGTCTTTTTTCTTTTCGAATCTTATCAGAACCTTCCATATTGTATCCTCATCTTTCATATGCTGCTGCTTTTTACGGTTTAATAACTGATACAATCTTACCCATAGATAGAAGTTTTTCAACAATAAGCGGAACTATTACCGCCCTTGGGAGTATTCCTGTCTGCTTGAAAACTATGGAACCATGCCCTTCATTGGATGCATCTCCAAGAAAAATTCTAATAATATCTGCATCCTGTATTTGTTCACAGATTGAGGTTACAATGGATTTTTCATCAAATCCGGACCTGTCCATGTCCAGTATATTATAAAGCTGATTAAGGGTGACCGCTCCTTCAGCAGCAAAATCAATGCCTTCCATATAATATTGCGGGGGCTTGGAAAACGAACCGCTCTCTTTAAGTTCAACCTTGTTTCCGGTTATTTTAGAAAGCATATCCATTGTTGATGATCCGCATACAATCTTTAAACCTTTGCTAGATAAAAACCTAGACGAAAAGTCCCTGTCACGCATTCTTTCAGCAGGTGGTCCTGTAAGAATATTCAAGCTGACGGCCTTTCTGCATTTCAAAAGTGCAATGGTCATATCATCAGCTGCTCCCCCGGACAATTTCAATGCTTCATCAAATGCACTTTTGACAGTATCATCATGCTTTTTACCCGACTGTATTTTTCTATCCATCCATTTAAGCAAACCTTCTGTAGTCCAGCCCATTGCAAGGCCATTACCCATTCCTGACTGGGTAATTCCATCACTGCACAACAGCAGGGACTCCCTGGCTTCCAGACTCCCTGCACATTCAAATATAACTTCATTGTTAAACTTACTGTATTTTGAAGAAATTTTCCCGCACCCTGTTTCATATAAAACAAAAGGCTCCGGCATTTCGTAACCTGCTATTGTAAAATTTCCGTCATTGAGAACTCTTGCAATCAAAAAAACTGAATAAGGAATGTCTCTATCACGGATTCCATGCATATAAGAAACTATCCTTTCAGCTGTTTTTATCAAAGACATTCCTCCGGAAAGTAAATTTACTATTCTGGTTGCACACATCCTTGCTGCTATACCGGCTTTTATTCCTGAGCCAATTCCATCACAAAGAATAAAATCAGTATAGGATTCATTTCTTATGCATGTGTAATAATCCCCGGCAGAACGTTTGCCTGATTTCATCATTGATAATACTAAATCCTCAATAAAAAGAATACTATCCTGTGCCATTGTCTCCACCAATCAGTTTTTCCAGCAATTCTTCACTTCTGGCAGTACTTTCACCCAGAAACATAGCAACTTTTTCTGCCATATCAAGTTGATGTTTCAATAGTTCCTCAGCCTTTTCTGCTGTTTGCTTCCTTAATTCCTCCAAAATACCTTCATTTAGTTTAATATTTGAAATATCAGAAAATATTCCGACATACTGGGAATCCTCCCCAAGTTTATATACGAGTTGATGATACTCAGCACCATTGAAATTTATGACCGACTCGAAGTTTTCACTTGTTCCGGATGCTACTTTTTCAAATCCAACATCATCCATCAAATAAGCAATTTTTCTTCCCAGTACTGCATCAGAGCACATAAAATACTTCCTGAAAGCCGGATTCATAGAGCATATGGTAAGTTTATCATCAAGAATTACAATCCCATTGGGACTTGTCTCAATAATAAGGTCCTTTCTGCTTTCCGCCATTCTTCTCATATACGGCATACACATATCAATTTCAGCATTACCGTCAAGTACTGCAACAGCCATCTCCCGACAGCTTGCATAACCACATGCACCGCAGTTCAGTTGAAATTCATCAGAGGCTTTACCAGTTTTTATGTATATATCCATTATTTCCTGGTCAGTATAATCCCCGGAGGCTATCTGACTTCCGGCTTTGAACTCTGTATACAAACTCACTCCTTTGGCTTCTGTTTCAGAATTTAATTTCCTGACCCTTGTTGCGTAGTTGATTATATCGTTCCTACGATTATAAAGATTGGATTTTGTATTCATACCCGGCCCATTGAGGCAGCCTTCCCTGCAAAAAAGAGGTTCAATCAAACTGAATTCCCAATTAGAATCAGGAAGGGAAAATATTTCCATGACACTTTCAGCTCCACTGGTATGCATGACATTTATAACAGTCCCGTCATTATCCACTCCACCGGTTTTAAGCATGCCTCCGGGCAAAGGAAACAATCTGGCTTCACTGCTGTCTCCAAAGCTGTCAAAACCACTTTCAGGCAGCGAACGCAGGTCTATACCTTCAATGGCAAACCATTCATCAAGCTCTTCAAAAGTCAACGCCGCCTCTATAACCCCATCATATTCCGGCCTGTCTGCCTCACCTTTTTTCGCTACACAAGGACCTATAAAGATAACTTTGCAATCATTTCCCTTGTTTCTTTTTATAACCCTGGCATGAGCAATCATAGGTGAAACAATCTTTACCAGACGTTCAACCATGTCAGGTCTGTACTTTTCTGTATAATTTACAACAGCTGGGCATGCAGTGCATATACCTCCGCATTTTTGAAATCTGGCCTTTTCCACTGTGGCTTGTGCAGTTAATTTTGCTCCGTCTGAAGTTTCAGAAACATATGTAAATCCAAGTTTCCTCAAAGCCGACGGTATCCTGTCGGCCATCCATCCCGGATAAGCGGCTGCAAATGAAGGCGCTATGCTCACTGCTGTTTTTTCATTTACCTTAAGAACTTCAATTGCTTTTTCCAGGTCCTTTCTGTAGGTTTTTGCCTGTTGAGGACATTCCCTTATACAAGTACCGCATTTTATGCATTTATCATCATCAATATATGCCTGTCCGTCACGGATACCTATTGCATTGACAGGGCAAACCCTAAGGCATCTGTAGCAATCCCTGCATTTTGCCGACAATGTATAAACTATTCCGGTATTCTTTATATCCATTTCATCATCCTTTTTTTACCCCGGTAGGAGTTATCCTTGCCTTGAGTTTTTCTATCGTTCATTTTTCTATCATTTCACCGTTAAAATCAACAACCGGACCCTTGCTGCAGCTTTCATGGCAGAATGTGGCTTTAATTTCAAAGAACTCTGCAATATCTGCCCCTTTAATATAATCAACTGTATCCTTAAGCAACTCCTGGGCACCTCTTACAAAGCAACCGGTTCCAAAGCAGAATGTTATATCCGTCCTGTTATCGGAACCACCGGAAAATATCGATACATCATCTCCCTCTGTCCTATGTCTTGGATTATATGAAGTATGCAGTAATTCATGGGCTATATGGCTGTTTGGACATCCCAACAGTTTTTCATAAAAATCTGAAACATAGGGATTATCCTGTGATTTATGCAGTTGAAGCATTCTGTCATTTTCATAAAGTCCTTTGGCCCTTTTAATTGTTGTTTCCATGTTTTCCGGTACAGGCTGTCCGCCTCCTCCGACACACCCGCCGGGACAGGCCATGATTTCCACGAAATCATAATGCTGTTCTCCATTTTTTAAACTTTCCATCAGTTTACGGGCATTTCCCAGACCCATTGCTACTCCAAACCTTAATTTTCTGCCGGCCAATTCTATTTCAGCACTCCTGATCCCTTCATTGCCCCTGACATTTTTAAAAACATAATCCCTGTTATTATCTCCAGTAACTTTTTCAACTGCATATCTCAGTACAGCTTCGGTGACACCACCTGAACTTCCGAAAATTACACCGCCTCCTGTTTTAAATCCAAAAGGCATATCGAATGAATCAGGTGCCAGTGCAGAAAATCTGAGTCCACTTTCCTCTATCATCAAAGATAGCTCCCTTGTTGTCAAGACATAGTCAACATCCCTGCCGTATTCTTTGGTAAATTCAGGTCTTGCAGCTTCGAATTTTTTTGCTGTACAAGGCATTATTGATATGACCCTGAGATTTTCCCTTGTGGAAGCCCCGCTTTTTTCATATGTTTTTTTACACAGCGAACCAAACATTTGCTGAGGTGATGAACAAGTAGACAGGTTGTCCAGATATTCAGGATAATACTGTTCTGCAAACTTTACCCAACCCGGACAGCAGGAAGTGAACAGTGGCATATTGTCTCCCTTTGCCAACCTACCGAGAAATTCGTTTGTTTCCTCTATGATTGTAAGGTCAGCGGCAAATGATGTGTCATAAACTTTATCAAAACCCATTTTTCTAAGAGCTGCAACAATCTGACCTGTTGAAATGGTTCCGGGTTCCAATCCAAAACTTTCACCTATGGCAACCCTCACTGCCGGTGCCAATTGTGCAACCACCGTTAGTTTTGGATCGTTCAACACATCCCACACCCCTGATATATGTGACTTGGGAAGTATTGCTCCCGTAGGGCAAACTCTGACACACTGACCGCAGTATACGCATTCAACCTTGTCAAGTGTATTTCCAAAGCACGGGGTAACAGTGGATTCTGCTCCCCTGTAAGCAAAGTCTATAGCCCCTATACCCTGGACTTCATCGCATACCCTTACACAGTCCCCGCAGAGAACACATTTATTCGGATCCCTGACCAAAGCCTCAGATGCCCTGTCAATTGGTTTATCCGGTGTTTTTTTCTTGAACCTAACCTCATTTACACCCATTCTCCTGGCAAGGTCCTGAAGCTTGCAGTCAGCGCTTTTAGCACAAGTCGGACAACTCATGTCGTGGCTGGCAAGAGTCAGTTCCACAATCATTTTTCTCATGTTTCGAATCTCAGCTGTATTGGTCCTGACCCTCATTCCTTCCTCAGGAATGGTTGAACATGAAGGAACCAATCCTTTTCCCTCAACCTCCACCATACACAGACGGCAGGCACCATAAATACTTATTTCAGAATGATAGCAAAAGGTAGGTATATCAATCCCCGCTCCCCTGATGACTTCAAGGAGATTTCTTTCATCATTAACCGTTACTTCCATATTGTCTATAAATAATTTTTTTCTCATAATATTCTCCTGATTCATCCGGCAGCAACAGCCGAGAATTTACATACATCAATGCAAGCTCCGCACTTTATGCATTTACATTTATCAATCACAAACGGATTTCCTCTTTCACCGCTGATTGCACCAACGGGGCATTTTCTTGCACAAAGACCACAGCCCTTGCAGGAATCCTCATCTATTCGATACTCTGCCAGTGCTTTACAGGAACCGGTTGGACATCTTTTATTTACTACATGTTCAACATATTCATCCATGAAAAATTCCAGGCTTGAAAGAACAGGATTCGGAGCACTTTTACCAAGACCGCATAATGATCCGATTCTTACCGTCCCTGCAAGTTCGCGCAATAACGGCAGTGTTCCTTCATCTGCTCTTCCTTCAGTTATATCTTCAAGAAGTGCAAGCATTTGCTTTGTTCCTTCCCTGCAAACAATACATTTTCCGCAGGATTCATTCTGGGTGAATTTCATGAAGAATTTTGCAATTCCGACCATACATGTCTGCTGGTTCATGACAACAAGTCCTCCGGAACCAACCATAGCTCCTACTGATTTAAGTGATTCATAATCCAGGGGAAGATCAAGATGTTCCTTGGTCAGGCATCCACCAGAAGGTCCTCCGATCTGTACTGCTTTAAAATCAATACCACATGGATTGCCGTCATTGTCAGTGACACCTCCTGCAATATCCATGATAATCTCTCTCAAAGTTGTACCAAAAGGAACTTCAATGAGTCCGGTATTCATTACATGTCCTGTAAGAGCAAAAGTCTTTGTACCTTTTGAAACCTCAGTGCCGGTTTTTCTGAATTCATTTATTCCTGTACCCAGTATCAGCGGTACTGTGGCAAGTGTTTCAACATTATTTATAACAGTGGGTTTTCCAAAAAGTCCGCAGGTTGACGGATAAGGTGGTTTGGGGGATGGCATTCCTCGTTTCCCCTCAATGGAGGCTATCAAGGCAGTTTCTTCTCCACAGACAAAAGCTCCCGCCCCTTCCATTACATTTATTTTAAAATCAATTGCTCCATCAAAAGCTCCATTACCCAGGATTCCATACTCCGTGGCCGACTTGACAGCATTTTTCATTCTTTCAACAGCAAGGGGATATTCCATCCTGACATACACATAGCCGACATTCGCACCAATAGCCTTGGCCGCAATGATCATCCCCTCAATAACACTATGAGGATTACCCTCCATGATACTTCTGTCCATGAAGGCTCCCGGGTCTCCCTCATCACCATTGCAGATGATATATTTTTCGGGTGAATTTTGTTTCAAAGCAAGTTCCCATTTCAATCCTGTGGGAAAACCTCCGCCACCCCGACCTCTGAGACCGGCTTCTTTCAATTGATTGCAAATTTCATTGCCGGTCATTGACACAACAGCTTTCTCACAGGCAAAATAACCACCTTTCGCAATATACTCATCAATATCTGAAGGGTCCGTCAATCCGCAGTTTTTCAAAACGGTTCTTTTTTGCTTTTTATAAAATGGAATATCATCAACCGACGGACATGCTTCACCGGTGTCGTACTTCCGGTAAACAAGTCTTTCAACAATTTCGTCTTTTATTATACTTGATTCAATTATCTCAGCTACATCGCTGCGCCTAACCTTTGTATACATTATCTTACCGGGCATTATGGTAACCAATGGACCCATCTGGCAGAAACCCTGGCAGCCGCTCTTTGAAACAAGGGTACCTGACTCCTCTTTTTTTAGTTCCACGATTACGTTTATTCCTGATTCATCCAGTTGTTTCAGAAATTCATTGTATATTCCCATTGCTCCGTTTGCCACACAGCCTGTTCCTGCACAGATTATTATTCTTTTTGTTATTTTTTGACAAAACTTTTCATAATTCAGTCTTATTTCTTCTAGTTTTCGTTTATCCATTTTGTACACCCTTTTCCCTTTCAATGATTTCCTGAATAATTCCGACTGCTTTTTCAGGTGTAAGGAGTCCATGGACCTCATCATTTATTACCATGGCCGGAGCCAGCCCACATGCCCCCAGACAGGACACTGCCTCTAGGGTAAACATCATATCAGTGGTTGTATTGTTTTCACCCGTAAGACTGAGTTTTTTCTGAACTGCATTAATTAAATCTGTAGACTTCTTCACATGGCATGCCGTGCCATTGCAAATTTTGATGATATATTTCCCCTTGGGTTCCAGTGCGAAATGCGAATAAAATGTAGCAACCCCAAATACTCTTGCCGGTGCAATTCCAAGCATGGTAGCCGTAAAAGTCATTATTTCCCTGGGAAGATATCTGTATTCCTCCTGAATGTCCTGCAGGATGCTAATCAATTTTGAAGCATCCCTGTCATGTTTGTTAATTATTTCACAAACATTTTCAAATTTTTTTACTGTAGCATACTTCATCTTTTAAACCTTTTCAGCCTTTCATTGAATCATCTAATTTTTTAACAAGAACTGACAGTGATACTGCCATGTTTTCATTCTGAACAATTACTCCATCCGGAACTTTAAGATGTATCGGCGCAAAATTCCAGATTGCTTTTATACCTGAGTCACACAACAGGTCAGCCACGACCTGTGCCTGGTCGGAAGGAACTGTTAGAATTGCAATCTGCACTTTTAGTCTTTGTGCCAGGTCCCTGAATTTTTTGATATCAAAAACTTTGTGACCATTTATTTCCGTTCCGATTATATTCAGATTAGTATCAAATGCAGCCCGGATCTTGATTCCGGTGTTATCGAATCCGGAATAACCCAATAGCGCTTTTCCCATGTTTCCACAACCTACTATAAAAGCATCACTCACATTGTCATAGCCCAGGAATTTTTCCAAGGCCAGAATCAAATCCTTTGCTTTATACCCGACTTTCGGTCTTCCGTCAGCCTTTGTATACTCAAGGTCTTTGCGAACCTGAATTGGTTTTAGTTCCAGCAATTCAGCAATTTCAGAACTGGAAACATATATCCCCTCCTTGTCAAACCTGCGTCTCAACAACTGGAGATACACTGGAATTCTTTGAAGGGTTGGTTCAGGAACAATTACTTTACTGTTTTCATCCTTTATGATTGCCATAAAACAACACACCTTCCTTTCGCTATTATTTTATCGATATAATTTTATCTATTTAATTTGTAAAAGTCAATACCATGTTAAATATTCCGAATAAATTTTTGAATTATAAGATTTTACCTATTTTTTGCAAGGAATTCTGCATCCTGACTATATTGGGATTTGAGCATCTGCATTCTCCATTATTCCACTCTTCATTCCTACCGGAAAGCATATTCCGAAGAGATTCCAGGGATTCAATCAGCAATGATAAATCGGAAAATATTTCCACGTCAAGTTCCCCACTGACAAAAAGCATAACAAAATCCAGAATATAGTGGTTGAAATCCCGCATTTCTTCCAGTACAGCGGCATAATCCTCAATACTTATACT
>CAYYXJ010000080.1:0-11756 GCA_964475455.1 uncultured Clostridiaceae bacterium
CTTAATGTGCTTTGTGTAGATGTGATAACTGCTTTTCCTCCTGTTATTTTTTCAAGCTGTGTCAGCAGCTCCGGTTTAATTTCAATTATTCCGCCCTTGCCGTCACTTCTTATAACATCATTTATTTCATAAAGTGTCATTCGCGAAAACAGGCCGGTATCTCTGACCATTTTGAAATCTTCTGCAAAATCCCAGTAGACATATCTCTCAAATGTCATTGGTGCTCCGTATGATGCTGCTGTATCTAATATATTTCTGCAATGTGGATTTTCTAATATAAATCCAGGAGACATCTGATATGATCGAATGTTAATTTCATCCGGTTGTGTTTCTTCAATCCACTTTTCCCACTGCCACTCTACATTCATGGGGTAAGCCATATGTCTGGCAAGAGGTATCGGGTCAAAAAGCATCTCCATGTTTAAGGTGAGTATAAACTTCTTCCCTCTGCTTCTGGTTCTTATTGCACTTTCCTTTAACATGGCTGTATATGCGTCGCCTCTTATCTGAGCAATTTTTGAAGTGTCCATCTGTTCTTCAGAGCATTTGCCAAATCTGTTAAAGTATTCTTCCTTGATACAATTATTGTATCCGTAAGCAAAAGGTTCATCTACATGTGCTGAATGACATTCTATACGTGTTCCAAGCAAATCAAACCCATCATCAAGTGCTTTTTCCAGCCACTTCATCCAATATTCCATAACCTTTGGTTCACATTCACATAGCGAAGCATGAATGTAATTACCCTTGCCTTTGCTAATGGCAAAATAGCTCTCTTCATCATCTTTGTCCAGCTCTACTTTGGTTATAAATCCGAATCCATCATCAAAGTGGAATCCCGCTTCAAGCCAATGGGTTCCGGCAGGTGAAAACCTGGATGCATGTCCGGGGGATGAACAGATTTCTTTATCATTTACCTCGTGTATAGATATTCCATTAATAGGTGTATTTATAAATCGCTGCGCGTCATTTGTTTGTCCGGCACATCTGACGCCCACAGCAATATAGCGTTCAGTGATATTCAGGCCTGACAATTCCAAAACTTCAATTTCATCCCCTTCATGGGTAATGACATCGACTGGATAATCCACATCGAAATTTGCTATTGTTGAATCCTTCCTTGCCCTGCCTGTCTTGAATTCCAGAATAAAATCCTGTTCATACTTTTTATACGAAGAATTGTCTTTTGACACATAGATTGTAATGTTTTCCTTTTTAATCCGTGTATGAGTATTATTTTGTTTATAAAGCCTGATTTTACCAACTGTTTTTTCAATGGCATCCGGGTCAATGTCCCACTGCCTGCGTTTGATCCTCAGATCAGGATTTTCAAAGAGAAATCTACTGGCTATCATTATATTGCCACCGGTATATGGGATTCCTGGATTTTCTCTTGCTTCCTTAAAATATGGAGAATATGTCAGCCATATACCCTGTTCCTGAGGTCTCATTATAACAGCAGCTTCAAGTCCGGTAGCTTTTGCAGCTTCTTTAAAAACCTTGCTGTAATGTGGCAGAATTTCCGCTGTTTTAACCATTTCTCTGTGAGTCGGAGCTTTGTGATCCCAGAAGTGCCCATAACTTTTATCTCCATAATATTGAAGGTAAACTCTTGTTACTCCGGCTCTTTTTAACCTTTCCATTACTGCATGCATGGTGCTTTCATAAAAAATATGACTTGCATCATCCGGAAAATCCATTAAAGCTGATAATTCCATTTAGTTCTCCCTTGGTTTTTCTACTGATTCACCGTAGGCTATTTTATCCATAAGTCGTCTGAAGTATGAATAATTCTCAAAAGATACATCATACGGAACTGCATGGTCAACATGAGGGATAAAACCACCCTTTTCAATCATTTGAGGTATCTTACCCATGACTTCATCGTAAATGTGCTTTTTATCTTTGGCAAGTTCCCGTTTATCTATGCCTCCCAAAAGCCCGAATTCCGGATACTGCCTTCGGGTTTCAAACAAATCAACTCCTGCAGCAATTTCACAGGGGCTCATTGCATCAGCACCGGCTTCAATCCAATGTGGAATCAACCCCCCGGGATAACCGTCACAATCCACCATTATAATTTCAGTACCGTTCTTTTTAGCAAAATCAATGAACCTTCTGTAGTGAGGAAACATAAATTCTCTGAACATATCCGGACTGACCATAGGCGCACCCTTATAAGCCATATCCTCTTCAAGCTCAATGGCATCAATTTTAATATGTTCATATGCCCGTTTCATTACCTCTATGGCAAAATCAGTTATGTATTCAAACATATCATGCAGCAAAGCTGGATTGTCATAAAAGGCCATACACAGATTTTCAAAACCAAGCCAGTCTCTTGCAGTCCAGAAAAGAAAAGGAATTGATATTATTACAGGGCTCATCGCCTGATTATATGCTTTCGCAATCTGAGAAAAACCAGTCGGGAAACGTTCTGAATCAGCAGAATTATAACGCTTCTTTATTTTATTGAAATCCTCCCTGGACTCAACGGGGTGCTTGAGCCATGATCTTGTTACAAAGCCCGGATTAGCATCGTCCTTGAAATCCTTACGCATAGCTCCAAGATTATCAATCCAAATTTTATAATTCTCATCTTCTTCTATTATTCTTTCTTCAAAAAATGGATGCATCCTTATATTTACAGGTGGTTTTATCCAGATAGTGTCCATGGAGTAAAATTCCCGGGGAGTTATACCTTCAGGGAACCCCTGCTTAACCCATTCTCTTAGAGTTGCTTCTCTTATGGGCCATTCCACCAGTGGAATTCGGTCAACATCCCTGAATTTCAGTGTATTAATAAACCTTTGTCTTGCATCCATATCAATCCTCTAATATCTTCAACCGGGCAAATGAAGCCATAAGCCTTTTTTTACCTGATTCCTCAAAATTGACCTCAATCATCCTGTCTTCTCCATTCCCTTCAGAACCAACAACAATTCCCTCACCAAACTTTTTATGTAGCACCCTTTGGCCGGTTTTGACATCTGAGGCTTCACCTGCAGATGCACCGAGGGAAGATATGTCAATGGGCTTGCCACCTCTGGTTATTGTAAATCCCATATTCGGCTTAGTAGTTCTTCCGGCAGTTCTGTGGAAGCTTCTGTGAGAATCAATTATTTCAATCAAGTGTGGATTTATTTCACCAAGAAATCTGGAAGGGATATTCCTCTGGGTATGTCCATAAAGGGTTCTTTCATTTGTGTTGAAAAGATATATTTCATTCATTGCCCTGGTTATTCCAACATAACAAAGCCTTCTTTCTTCTTCCATTCTGTCTATGCCATCGGAAATTGACTGTGAAGAAGGAAAAATGCTTTCTTCCATACCAATAATAAAAACTGTCGGGAATTCGAGGCCCTTGGCACTGTGAAGTGTCATTATTGAAACATAAGGCCCTTCTTTTTCTTCATCAGCATCTGTTGACAATGTTATGCTCTCGAGGAATGTTTCCAGGGTCATCTGCTCTCCGGTTAGTTCAGGAAATTCTTCAATCGAAGTTATGATTGCACTTTTAAGTTCCCTGATGTTCTCAATCCTGGTTCTTGCCTCTATTGTGCCTTCTGCTTCGTACATGGCTATCAGGCCGGAAAGCTCAACGGTTTTATCATATATCTCCTCAACGGATGAATTCAGTGCACATTTTCTCAATGCCTCTATGATATCTGTGAATTCCTTTATTTTATTCTCAGAGTTCCTGAGGACACTGTAATCACCGGCTCTTAGAGCAACATTATATATACTGGTATCAATACTTGCTGCTATTCCTTCAAGCTTTGAAATTGTTGTTTGACCTATTCCCCTTCTGGGGGTATTAATAACCCTTTTTAGTTGAATGTTATCATCCGGATTCTGAGCAAGTCTCATATAAGCCAGAATATCCTTGATTTCCTTTCGCTGGAAAAAGCTGGTTCCTCCGAATACCTTATATGGTATATTTGCAGCCTTAAGAGCCTGTTCAAGCCGCAGTGACTGTGCATTTACGCGGTATAATACTGCAAATTCATTGTAAGCTCTGCCCTTTTGATTTTCATCCCTTATTATTGATGCAACCTTGCCTGCCTCATTGTAATCATTTG
Source organism: uncultured Clostridiaceae bacterium (assembly GCA_964475455.1). GTDB lineage: Bacteria > Bacillota > Clostridia > DUPQ01 > DUPQ01 > JAFGQE01. The sequence goes on from CAYYXJ010000080.1 coordinate 4,083, forward strand.
ATGCGGTATGAAAAAATATTTTGTTTCCATCAACTTTATCAGACCAGAGTTTTTTACCTTTTCTTCCACCATTGTTTTTTATAACGTCATTGGCTGCAGAAAGAATATTCTTTGTTGACCTGTAGTTCTGCTCAAGCTTTATCACCAGACAGCCTTCATAATCCTTTTCAAATTCCAGGATATTCCTGATATCCGCTCCACGCCAACCATAAATTGACTGGTCATCATCACCAACCACAAAAATGTTCCTATGGACCATTGAAAGAATATTTGCAAGTCTGTATTGAGCCTGATTGGTATCCTGGTATTCATCAATAAGAATATGTCTGAAGGCATTTTGAAAATATTTTCTGATATTCTGAAAATTTTCCAGCATAATTACAGCATTGAATATAAGGTCTCCGAAATCCATTGCATTATATTCAAGCAGGTGCTTTTGATATAGTTCATAGACTTCGGCTACCCCTGACATTTTATAATCCCCTGTATTCTGCTTTTTGAACATTTCGGAATCTATCAATTCATCCTTTGAACGGCTGATATGGTGAGCTATCATTTTCGGGGGGAACATCTTTGCGTCCAGATTCAGTTCTTTCAGACAATCTTTTATCAGAGTTTTCTGGTCGTCCTGGTCATATATTACAAAACCGGGTTTATAACCAAGACTGTCCGGATACATCCTAAGCATTTTAAGGCAGATTGAATGGAAAGTACCTGCCCAAGGAAACCATACACTTTCACCAAATATTTTTCCTACTCTTTCCCGGATTTCCCTTGCAGCCTTGTTTGTAAAAGTAATAGCCATTATCGAATGCGGTGGAATGTGCATTTCCTTGACCAAATAAGCCAGCCGATTGGTTAACACACTTGTTTTTCCGCTTCCGGCCCCGGCAAGTACAAGCACGGGTCCGTTTACTGCCAGAACCGCCTTTTTTTGCATGTCATTGAGATTACTTGATAATATGTTCATTGTACCTCCGATGTTGCTTTTTCAAGTATAATAGATTATACCATGCTGAGGTATAAGTAAATTTATCTAAATACAATTTAAATACATTCCCCCTTTTAAATGTATTGTGCTAATATATTTATGTTAAAGGAGTTGTCTTTTGAAAAAATTACTATTATTGGGTCTGTTGATATTAAGTTTACCATTGGTTTCATGCGGACAGCATTCTGTTGTCACTGAGCCTGTATATACCCTGGAACCTGAGGAAAGCCCTGTATCTGATTATTCTCCGACTGCAAATCCACATAATATTAGTGAGCCGGTGGAATTCTTTGTTTCTCTGTTTGAGTCAAATAATGATGAACAGCGTTTATACATAAAAACTGAATATATTGATCCCTTTCAATTTGAAACAGGCACCCTGGAAAGAACCATTTCGGAGAGCATTTACATAGAAATGGATGAATACATTGAATGGATCAGGAAATCATCAATGGAATACCCGGCAACAGCCGATAACCTTGTTTCATACGGACTGACATCCTTCCTCGAAATCACTCAAAATGACAGTAATTTTCTGAGCATGTACATTGATTACTATACTTATACAGGCGGAGCTCATGGTAATTTAACCCGCATGCCTTTTGTATATGACAGGGAAGGTAATAAATATGAAAACCTTGAAGATATTTTATCCCCCGAAACAACCATTGCTGATGTAGAAGTTGAAATAAACAAACAAATGAAAAAAATAATTGAAGAAAACGGACCGATGTTTTACAAGGATACCTTTGCGTTTGAGGATTTATATACACCTCCTTATTTCTATATCAAGGATAATATACTGGTAATTTATTTCCAAACCTATGAAATCGCCCCTCATGCTGCAGGAATCCAGGAATTTCCCATGCCCGCCGGCTTCCTCCGAATACCAAACAGTAATTAATTCAACGATCATATGTATATTGAGCCAAAAAAAGAGCGCCTTTATTAAAAGACGCTCCTGAATGCATTTAAAATGTAATCATCAGTTTTCAGGTTCTATCAAACCATAATCACCATTTTTCCTTTTATATACAACATTTATTTCTTCATCATCTGAATTTCTAAACATGAAGAATTCATGTCCTATAAGTTCCATCTGAAGTATTGCTTCTTCTACAGACATTGGTTTAATCGGGAATTTCTTCGATTTGACCACATTGTAACTGGATTCATCTGTACTTTCCTGCTCCTGGAAATCCTCGAAAGCCTCTGAATGAAATTTCTTTTCAAGTTTTGTCTTATGCTTTCTAATCTGCCTGTCTATTACATCCACCGACTTGTCAATGACACTCAATGCATCATGATTCTCGATTTCTGTTCTATACACCATTCCCCTGTGAACAATCGTTGCCTCCAGTTTAATAAAACTCCCGTGCTTTTGTGAACTGAAAGTAAGGTCTGCCTCCGCTTCTTTACGGAAATACTTGTCAAGCTTCGCAAATTTCTTTTCAGCCCAGTCCCGCACATCATCGGTTACATTCATATGTCTTCCGCTGATATTAATTTTCATGTCCATCGCTCCTTTCAAAGAGAAATTATCTGATGTGATATGAGTATAATATACCCTGTTATCACTACTTTAAAAAAGTAAATTTTCATTGGTCTAAATCTTTATTTTAAGGTCACTTTCAGAGTATTTCACCTTAACAAGATACAGACCATATCCCGGCAATGTCCTTCCTGCAGACCTGCGCTCACAACTACTGATTATACCGGGTATTTCATCGGGATTTTTCCTTTTCTCACCACATTCAAGCAGCGTTCCCGCAATTATTCTGACCATGTTATATAAAAAACCGTTACCCTCAACTTCAATGGAAATAAGGTTTTTATTCAGAGATACCTCCAGGCGGTCTATACGTCTTACAGTATCTTCAACCGAACTGCCCGAAGCCATGAAGCCTTTGAAATCATGAATTCCCGTGAAATATCCTGCTGCTTCTTTCATTGCAGAAACATCCAGTTTTTTACCATATTTATAAGCTCTTTCTTCATAAAATGGTGATCTTTGCTGCCTGTTAAGGATAAGGTATCTGTAAATTTTACCTTTTGCTGAAAAACGGGCATGAAAATCCATGGGAACTTCCCTGGATGAAATTATTGAAATATCCACCGGTAGTTTCTGATTGAGCGCCTTTGAAATAGACAAGGGAGGAATATTTGTTTCGGTTTTAAATGTGGCTGTCTGTCCCATGGCATGCACACCTGCATCGGTTCTGCCTGCCCCGTTGATGCGAATTTCTTCACCGGTAAGTTCTTCTATTGCCTCTTCAATTTTATATTGGACACTCATTGCGTTATTCTGAATCTGCCATCCACAATAATTTGTGCCGTTATATTCAATTTCCAGTAATATATTTTTCATTGGTATCCTTTGATATGGTCAGATTGGTTCACCGGTACCATAATCAATGTTAGGTACAGCATTATCTAAGTCAAGCTCTATACCATTTTCAAGTAAATCTATGACTTTATTAATCAGCTTAGAGCAATCACGTATAGCGTCGGCCATCAAATCCACCACCGACTTATTCATAGGCGAATCCTCATGGCCCGGAACTTTCCACTGTCTTTTATTCATATTGAGGACATCAACATCGGGAAATTCATTATTGACATAACATTTTCTTGGTAAAGGTAACTTATTTATTATTTTCTTTTTCCTGTCCTCAGGATCGAATAAAATGTCCAGTATTTTAATCATGTTTGAAATTGATTTCTTTATCTCTACGTTGCTTATCAAAAGGTTCTGTGTCTCATATATGTACTTTGATATGAATTCCGGAATAACATCAGCCATTGCCTCGGTTCTGATTAGCTCTCCGACTTTTGTACTGGTTGCAGCGGTTCTTTTTTCCTCAATCCACAAAACAGAATCTATTGTTGCTTCTATTTGATAATGCGAAAGCTTTTTTCTGTTGCCGTCATGAGTATAGCATCCGCTTTCAATCATACTGTTGACATAGGGATGTGCACTTTTGTCACAGAAATAGTGGCATAAAAACCCAAGTATATAAACAAGCATGGATTCATAGTCACTGCCGGTCATTGTATTTAGCGAACTGATGGCATCCCTAAAGAATTTAGCTGTTGCTGTATGGTGCATCTTTTGGCCTGCTTCCCTGATGCTTCCGCCAAAAGGATTCCAGGGTTTATAATAAAACAGTATATCCGGTCCCTGTGCGCCTAAATTATAAAGTTTTTCATTATCTTCTATGAATTGTCTTACATTGGAATCATCTATCAAATCCTTTACACTTTCTGCAAAAAGGATATGTGTCAAAACGTCTGGCATAAATTCTCCTGATTCTTGTCTTAAAATCCATATGTCACTTGCATAATGGATTTTATATAATTATATCACTTTTCTTCGGTATGAACATCTATTTATAATTCCCCTCCCTTAATATAGTTGCTTATTGTACATAGCCTTTATTTGCTATAAAATTGATTCAGGTCATTATCTTATGAATGGGGGTTCATATGAAAAACAATAAGCTTACAAAGGCTGAAAAAAGCTGGATATTGTATGACTGTGCCAATTCTGCATATTCCATAGCAATTACAACAGCTTTACTGCCAATTATATTCGGTAGGTTTACCAATATCGGCAGCAGCATGGATCTGGGGTTTTTCAACTCCATAGCAAGTATAATAATAGCAGTGCTCAGTCCGATTCTGGGAACTGTCGCTGACTACAAGGACAAGAAAAAGCGCTTCTTTCTATTCTTTTTCCTGACCGGTGTAATTTTCACCGCCTGCCTGGCATTTGTTCCACCCGCAAGCGGTATGTGGCAGTTGCTTGTAATATTTTATGTTCTGACAGCCGTCGGCTTTGCCGGAGCCAATATTTTCTATGACTCATTCCTTGTCGATGTAACAACCAGAGATAAAATGGACAAGGTTTCAACAAGTGGTTTTGCCTTCGGTTATATTTCAAGTGTAATTCCCTTTGCCATCAGCCTTGGTGTAATATTTATCCTCGGAATGGACAAGGATATAGGATATCAACTGGGATTCATGATTACTGCACTTTGGTGGGGCCTCCTTACTATTCCGATGCTGAGAAACGTTAAACAGATTCACTACATTGAACCTGAACCCAAACCTGTAGCCCAGAGCTTCATCAGACTTGGTAAAACCATCAAAAACATAAGCAAGCATAAAACGGTATTTATATTCCTTATTGCATATTTCCTGTATATAGACGGCGTGGATACCATAATCAAGATGACTGTGCCCTATGCCCAGGAAGTAATTTCCAGCGAGAGTCTTGATATGTTCCTTCTTCTTGGGATATTACTTGTAATTCAAATTGTTGCATTCCCTTTTGCCATTATTTACGGTCGGCTTGCAAAAAGGTTTTCAACAAGGACAATGATAATTGTAGGTATCAGCACTTATGTAGTTACATGTGCCGTAGCTTATTTCATAACAGAGGTGTGGCACATCTTCATCCTTGGAATATTAATAGCTTCAGCACAAGGAGGAATACAGGCACTGAGCAGATCCTATTATGCCAAAATTATTCCCAAAAAGTATTCCAATGAATTCTTTGGGTTTTATAACATATTCGGGAAATTCGCTGCAATAATAGGGCCCTCCCTTATGGCATTGACAACCAGGTTGACAGGGAACGCCCGATACAGCATATTTGCACTGGTCCCTCTCTTTATAGCAGGTTTCTTTGTATTCATTACACTTCCGAAAGACCAAGCAATTGTTGTAAATGAAGAAATTTAGAAACCAACTGAAAAACGACTAAACACCTTATTCTTGACACGTTATCCCTGGGATAACGTGTCATTTTTTAAGTGCGGTATTTTATTTCATCATTCATAGTTCCGATATTTGTACTGCCCCAGTCCAACCTGATACTGGGGATCTCGTATTCATAATACCATCTGATACTTAGTTCGCGTTCTCCCATCCGTGCGTGGAAAAGAGCGCATTTCGTTATTTTTTCATCAATAATGCCTATGGGTTCTATATTGTTGAATTTAGTGATGTCTTCTTCAGTACGAAGATATTTAACTACTTCAGCCTTATACCTTGCTGCCGATTCTGCACTTGATGAAAAAACATCTCCGGTGTTCCACCTTGGGTTTTCAACTTCAATATAAACAGGCGAGCAAATTGCAAATGCTCCGTCATTCTGCATTACTTTCAAATAAATATAATCACCATGCAATTGAGAACCATTTACAGTAAATTTCCCCGAAAAGTCCATGGTACCCGGTTTAAATGATTTAATGATATATTTACCTGAAACAAGATCAGCTCTGTGAATTTCATCCGTTCCTTTTATATCGATTTCTATTCTATAGTCAGAAGCTTCAGATATCTCATCACCATAGCTCGCTCCATTGACTTTTAGGTCCAGATAAATACGTCTGTCAGTAGTTGCATATGTGTGACGCTTTTCAAAAGCATCCCAAACAGCATCCCTGGTAAGTTCCACGGCTTTTACAGCTGTTACAGGACCTGTACCGTAGGCACTGTCCCTTTTATTAAGATATTTGAAGAATCTGCCTCTGGATTCCTCAATTGTTCTGGGTCCTCCCATAAGGCCATAATGCAGGTCTGAACTTCCGCATACAGCCGGACGGTATCCTCTGTCAATGGCTTCCTGCAGAAGCCATTCTGCATTTCCGAACGCACTGACTGCTTCAATCATCCGTTCCCTCTCGGGCAGGTAATCCCCCCACCTGGGAATACGACCTCCGATATGCACTTCAAGGAAAACATCATTTCTAAATCCATACATTTTTTCAAGTTCATCCATGGAAAGCCTGAATTCAGGGGGCATAGCTTCATCTTTATTCTTAAAGATTATATTTCTGTCTCCTTCCGGGACAGGGTGCGCTTCATATGAAAGAAACGGAATGTACTGACCGGGTATATCTGTTTTTCTGCATGCATCCTTGTATGTATCCCATATCTTTCTTCTATCTGCTTCCGGAAAAGACATTGGGCCCGGTGCAGAGAAATCCAACCTTCCTATATCCCTTGCCTGTTCATGCCTGGCAATAGGTGAGGTTTTTTCATTGCTGACATGCATAAGATGCATTGTGGAGTCTCCCCAGCCGTGGGCATGAATATCACCCCAGAAAATATACTCTTCCGGATCTTTTTTTACTGTCACAGGATTTGAAAGGAATTGCGCCGGATTATCACTGAATCCGGCTTCAAGTCGGTATATGCCTGTTTTTTTAAAAACAACTCCATCCAATACTCCGAACCCTTTGGAAATCTCCAGCTTTTTACCCTCGACTATTATTGTATCCTTGAAATCCTCCATTAAATTACCACAATTGTCAAATATACCTATGTGGATCCGTTGCGGCACCCCTGCCTTTGCCACGGTGGGACCCAGCACTCTGATAAAATGCCCATCATTTCTGGCTATTACTTCAAATCCAAAGGGCGAACTTTCAACCGGAAGCATTTTCCCCAATGACCCGACTTCAAGAAACAGGTAGGATTTTCCGGCAGTCCAGTATGTATTGCTGCCTTTTCCGCCGTTTCTCATGTCACCAATACGAATGGTAATTGTATTATCTTTCCTGAATTTTCCCGACTTGATATAAATCCTGCAGATTTTACTGAATCCAGGTACTTTTTCCAAAAGGACAAGTGATGCATTTCCTGTATTTTCAATGCTGATATAATCCTTACCC
>CAYYXJ010000081.1:0-11733 GCA_964475455.1 uncultured Clostridiaceae bacterium
GAGCGCAACATGACCGGAGGAGTTTGGGGCAAAGTTCTTCGCGTTTTTTTTCTCAGATCTTTCCTGTTCTGGTTTTCCTTCTGCTCCTTTTGAAAGATAACCTATATAAACCGGAAGAAGCGGCACAATGCATGGCGCAAAGAAGGACAATAGCCCTGCTATAAATACTGTTATTGGTAAAAATGCTCCTGCTCCCATTTAATTTTCCTCCTGTAAACTTTCCTTATGTATTAATATGCCCTCGGACTGAATTTTTGATAATCAAAAAAACACGGCTAAATCTTTGATTTGATAAGATTAGCCGCGCTTTATAATTTTTCAGGCTTCAATTATACTTTTTCAAGCTGAATAACCAGGTCATGTCGGAATTCCGGAATAACCAGTTTCCCCGGACTTATAAAAATTATTTCGGATTCAATGAAACAACCTTCTTCAGGAGAATAAAATTTAATTCGATATTCCCCTTCAACTGTGTTCAATAATATTTCCCCTGATATGAGTTCACCATTTCTCTTCACATTCTGTTCTCTTTTATCTGCAATATAAATATTATATTGTCTCCCGGGCTTTCCAAAAACACTGCATATGACTTCCTCCGGACAGCCCTCTACTATATCCGTAAGAGGTTTACATGAAACCAGATCAACTGTAGTCAAATATTCCCTGATGTTTTTATACCATTCATGAAGGAACTTTTGGGATTTTGGAGTTCCTGCAGGGCAATGTATTCCAATGGAAAAGTCAATATAATCGTAGTGTGCACCTGAAAACAAGGCCGTCCATGCTCTCTTCCTGTGGATGGTCCATCCCTTATAATCCATGAACCGCGATGCGATATTATCTTCATCAATATTCAAGGGTTTTATCTCATTCCATGTTTCCAGGCAATACTTTTGAAGTGCTTCCAGTTTAAGTTGCAAGGACATGAACAACCCCATATCATAGCTTTCGCCAAGATAAATAATATTTTCAAGAGGATGAACATTTACAATATCTGCAGTCAGTTGTCTGAATGATTTATCTGTTCCCGCTTCAAGCTTTCTTTGTTCATTGAACACCCAACAATCGGTCACAGCAATCAAATGAGTTTTTGACATTTTGCTTTCAAGCTTTCTGATGTAATCAATCAAATACTGCTGCCAGTTGTTGATTTCATCACCGGAAGCAACATCCGGGTCAAAGCTTACAGGTTCATTGCATATTTCAAAAAAGAAATTATCGTATTTGTTAAGTTCACAAACAATTTTTTCAACATATCTAAGTTGATATTTGAAAACAAGTTCCTCCTTCATTGTCATGAAGGTTTGAAAACTTTCACATTCCACACCATTGATATTTGAATTCTTCCCAAACGGAATCAATGCAAAGAGATCATTGGTATAACTGTTTGAAAAAAGAGTTACTTCAACTATTACATTATATTTGGATGCCGTTTCCATGAAATCATGTAGGCGTTCAAAGAAATCAGGGTTCCATCTGTCAATGTCATATTTCAAAAGACCATCAGATGAATTCCCCGGACCGGTTCTCATATATGGTGAAATATAGTCGGTCGATTCCGGTTTACAAGTTGAATGAGGATTAACAGGGGTTTGCAATTCCCGAAACAATAAAAACAACCTTGTATAGTTCTGTGCGGTATCAAAGCAGTGACGAAGATATTCATCATAATCAAAAAGGCGGTTCATTACAGCGCCGTAATGCTCTGTTGCACACAGGAGTACAACGGGTCTGTCCTTATATTCAAAGATCTTTTTGTTAAGGGGATGGATTCCAAACGGCTTACTCATGTGTTCCCTCTACTTTCAATACTCTCCAAACTTATGTACAGCCTCAAAGAAAGCAACAATATTTTCAAGGGGCACGTCATCGGTAAAGACCTGTGAAGGCCCTATTATAAAGCCTCCTCCGGGAGCCATTTGCTCTATGCGAAGTCTGACCTCATCTACTACCATTTCAGGTGTTCCCTTTACCATTACATTTATCTGGTCAACTCCTCCGTCAAATGCAAGCCTTTCTCCAAAGGTCCTTTTCATATCAAGGGGATCGCTTCCCCTTACATAAACCGGCACAGGGTTTAGAATATCAACTCCAATTTCTATGAAATCCTCTATGACATCCCTGCAGAAACCACATGAATGCATCCATATCTTTGCTCCGTTTTGTTTGCATATGTAAAAAACATCTTTCCAAAGGGGTTTGTACCATTTTCTCCAAAGAGCCGGGCTTATGGACATATTTTCCTGACCACCCAGATCTTCATCAGCCCTGATAATATCTATTTTCCCATCTGCAGCCTTAAAAAGTTTGATAAAGTATTCAATGAAGAATTCACGGTTCCTGGCCATAAAATCATCCATCCAAGCATCATCCATAAGATCATAGAATGTGTTCCCGTAATTCCTGAGTTGAACATGATGCTGGAATCCAACTCCGGCGTGGGCAGCAGCTGTAGTCATATCCAGTGAAAGAACATGATTCAAGTCCCTTGAAAGAAAAGAGAAGTCAAAATCATTTATATCAGGCCATTTATACTCTTCAAGCTTCTTGCTTTCCATTGGATAAACAATTTCGCTTTCTTTCCCCCAGCATCCATGGGAGGCCATTTGATTGTCATGCCTGTAAATTACTCCTTCCGGAACAGGTCCCTTGTAAACAGGCAGAACAGCTGGCCAGTCCCATACGGAAAAACACTCAACCCCGGTTTTACTATAAAAGTCCCTGTAATCAGCGACTCCGTAATATTTTAAAAGCTCAGATTTTTTATTATCATGTATATCAAACCCTATTGGTACTCGATCCGGTTCCCTGTGATTTATAGTTTCCAAAAGACGCTGTCTTCTTTTCATATTCAATAAACCTCTATACAAATTTCCTGGACTTTCTTTTCCATGGGACCAATATATTCCAGGCCGTATTCCTTCTGTTTTTCCCTGCCTTCCGGATAACAGTTAGCCGGCTCAATGCCCATTACATAATCTCCCTGCCCTGCTGTTTTCCACTGAATTATATCAGGTAACTGATCTTGTTTCACAAGGATTTTAACACCGGTTTGCAATGATTTGTTATATATTCCTGCGTAACATTTTTCTCCTCTTGATTTATAGTAGAATACCTGTTCCTTGAAACCTGCTTCAGGTTTAATGAACCCTTCCCTCCAGCTTATTCCTTTTTCAGCCTCTGTATCCCTGGGACGAATATATTCAGCATTTGTTTCAAAGACAATGGTTTCATCCAATAGCGGATATCCAATATTATAGTGGTAAAGAATCATGTATGGGAGAGCTTTTTCCCCTCTGTTTTCTACAACATCCTTCATGAAAATTTTATTTTCTCCGGGGAATATTCTGTATTCTCTGTAAACCCAAAGGTTTCGACCGAATATAATTCCACTTCTCATCTTCGCTTTTATTATGATTTCAGGATAATCACCCTCAAGTTTTGTTTCTATGCACAGGTCTTCCGCCTGGGCAGTTGATATATCACCATGTTGCCCAAGTTCTTCTCCATCGGATATACAGGGTGAACCTGCCTGGGTAAGTCCACAGGTTGTCAGAAATCCTCCGTTGAAAGTTTTAAGCCATCCAAGACCCTTGTCATCATAATGCCATGGAGCAGAAATTCCTGCTTTTGTTATATAACTGAAATTGATTCCTCTATAAGAAAGAAGTCCAATATCCATAGCTCTGTCCGGCAATATAGTAAACTGCAGTCCCGTGCCGTTATTAATGTCTATCCCTCTCATTCCTCTTGCCCTGCCTTCACTGAATGTAAATGGACGGGCATAAAATACCTGTGAGAGATCTCCGGTGTATTTATATAGATTATTTTTTTCAAATTTCATTTTTATCCTCCGTATAATTCAGGAACCTTCTCGGGACCATCAAACTCAGGCGTTGAATAATCTTCCCTTCTTGGCGGAAGCTTCATTTTTTCCGGGATATCATCTTCATAAGGCAGCTGTGAAAGAAGATGTGCAATACAATTCAACCTTGCATGTTTCTTTATATCAGCATTTACAATATGCCATCGGGCTTCCTTTATATCTGTTTTTTCAAACATAACTTTTGCAGCCATGGAATATTCAACCCATTTTTCCCTTGATTTAACATCCATAGGGCTGAATTTCCAGCGTTTCATCGGATCATTCAACCTATCCTGAAAACGTCTTTCCTGTTCTTCATCTGAGATGTTGAAGTAATATTTAATCAAAGTTATACCTGAACCAATGAGCATTCTTTCAAAATCCGGACAGGTTTTCAGAAATTCATGGTATTCCTCATCACTGCAAAACCCCATTACTTTCTCTACACCGGCTCTGTTATACCAGCTTCTGTCAAACAGGACTATTTCTCCTGCAGCAGGAAGCTTTGCGACATACCTTTGGAAGAACCACTGCGATTTTTCCTTGTCAGTCGGTACCGGTAATGCTTCCACCCTGCAAACCCTCGGGTTAAGTGGAGCAATTATTCTTTTGATAACCCCGCCCTTTCCTGCCGCATCCCTGCCTTCGAATATCACAACAACCTTTTTGTTTTCTTTCTTGACCCATGCTTGAAGCTTTACAAGTTCATATTGTAATTTTACCAGTTGTTTTTCATAATATTTGTTTTTAATTTCCCAAACTTCTGAACCATCTATTTCCACAAGTTTGTAATGTTTCTTATCAATCATCGCAATCCTCCCTGTAAATATAGTTGCAATTAATTATATCATTAAATAACTGTTCATATTATCTTCATACTTTTTCGTATTTTAGGTATATAATAGTAGGACGATGCAGTTTTGCATACTATAAAAGCGGAGAGATATATGAAAAAATTTAAAAGAATAATGATTATGGTCGTAATCGCAACCATTATGGCTTTTGTTATGACTGGCTGTTCTTCAGTATTGTCTAGCACAGATGAAGGATTTGAATTCAGTTATGGTATTGATGAAGACGGTGGATGGAAGGGAGTAAATGCCCTGAAAAAAGTAGACTTATGTGAATATGAAGGTATTCCTATTCCTGCTTCAGTCCATACAGTACCCGAAGATGTGGTCCAAAGTGAAATCGATGGTATCATGGCCAACTATTCTACTGATGTTCTTGTTACCGGAAGAGCTGTTGAGGACGGTGATACTGTAAACATAGATTATATCGGAAGAATTGACGGAGTTGAATTTGACGGTGGAAATACCCAGGAATCCGGTACCGACGTTACCATCGGAGTTACAAGTTATATAGACGACTTTCTCGAACAGCTTATAGGTCACAATCCCGGTGAAACTTTTGACATAGAAGTAACTTTCCCCGAAAATTATCAAGAAGCAAGCCTTTCGGGTAAAGATGCTGTTTTTGAAACTACAATAAACCATATCCTTGAAACCAAAATGCCGGAAATTACGGATGAATTCATAAATGATATAGTCTCCCCATATTATGGTTGGACCTCTGTGGAAGAAATGAGGGCTGAGATTATTTCCTCCATTCAAAATTCTGCCGTCGAACAATATCTTCAGGAATATCTTCTTGAAAATTCCATAGTTAAGGACCTCCCCCAGATACTTGTCGAGTATCAGGAGTACTCCATGCTTCAGTATTACAGGGACTACGCAGAGTACTACGGCATGGAATTCAATGACTTTATTCAGGCTTATGCAGGAGTCTCAACTGCTCAGGAACTGATTGACGCAAATGCTGAATCTACAGAAATGACTGCAAAGATGTATTTGATAATTGAGGCAATTGCTGAAGAAGTCGGGATAACCGCGACAGATGATGATATTAATACATATTTCCTGGCTTTGATGGATGAAGAAGAGTTAATTGGGTTTAGAACGGAATATGGCCTACCCCATATGAAAATGGTAACAATTCAAAAGGCTGTTCTTGATTATCTATTGGAAAGAGTAATATTGGAATAGTTTAATCTGTATAAAATTCTAATATATTTTAGTCCCATATTGTTCAGGGACATTATATTTTGACACGTTATCCCTGGGATAACGTGTTTTTTTATAAGATTCTTGGAACTTTAGTCCATTTATTCCTGTTCTGTTAATACGTGAAACCTTGACAGTATAATTATTACTAATATATATTAGTATCCTCTCTCTAGTTATATGTACAATCGATTGAAAGGATATATTATGGCAAAAACAACATCTACTGATGTAGCGAAAATGGCTGGAGTTTCTCAGTCAACAGTTTCAGCAGTATTGTCCAATAACACAAAGATAAAGATATCTGCATCTACAAGGAAAAAAGTAATGGATGCTGCCAAGGAACTGAAGTATGGACCTTTTTCTAATCCTGTACATTCCATTGGTTTAAAGGAAATTGCTGTCTTTGTTCCCAACATGGACAACCCCTACTATCCCAGGCTTATATCCTACCTTGAAGATATTCTCCACGAAAATAAAATGACCATGATACTATGTTGCACGGGTAACAATCCGGATAAGGAATACGAGCAACTGATGCAGTTTGACACCTTTGGCATATCCGGAATTATATATGCCTATACTCCCACACACTATGTAACCCTGAAGAAGCTGTCAGACAAGCAGCCTGTCATTATAATTGGAGAATCTGATCACGAGGATATTGTAACCGTGGCACTTGACAGCAGAAAAGCCGGTTATCTGGCTGCAAAGTATTTATATGACCTTGGTCATAGAAAAATTGCATTTGTAAGTGGTGATATGAATGCTGTATCCCTCTCAAGACAAAGAAGGCTGGAAGGAATGAATCAGTTTGTCGGGGAACACAAAAGTGAAATGTTCGGTATTGCTGTATATACGACTGAAGATAAAAATAGTCCCAGGGATGATATTGGTATCGGATATACTATGACAAAGAAGCTTTTAAACCGGTCAAATTCAAATATAACCGCTATTGTAGGTGTAAACGACTATACCGCCGTAGGGATTTTAAATGCAGTCCGCGACAGCGGTCTTTCTGCCCCTGAAAGTATTTCCGTAATGGGTTTTGATAATATAGAAATGACCAGAAACATAAGCCCCACACTCACCACTGTTGATCATTGTATTAAAGAGCGATGCATACAAGCAGTAGAAATTGTGCAAAGTGGCAGCAGAACCAATAGAATAACCTATAATCCTGTAATTATTGAGAATCAGTCTACTGGTGTTCCAAATTCAAATGAATGAGATAAATTATTTACAACTTTCTATGTTTATGCTATATTTTTCCTATTGCTAATACTAATTACTAATAATTATCGATTTTGTGGGGTAAATATGTTTAAAGAAAAATTTAAAAAACAACCGGTTGTCCTTGGAACCTGGATTCAAATTCCCTCTCCTTCAATATGTGAAATAGCCGCAGCCCAGAATCTTGACTGGTTGGCAGTTGATATGGAACATACGGAAATTGAATATGAAACCCTGATAAATATGTTCCGCGGTTTGAATGGAACAGGAACAGTCCCATTTGTCAGAGTCAGGGAAAATTCGGCATTGGATATTCGACGGGCATTGGATATTGGTGCCGAAGGTGTTATAGTTCCCCTGGTTCATACTGCTGAAGAAGCTGAAAAAGCCGTTAACTATAGCAAATATCCTGACCGTGGCTGCCGCGGACATGCTTTTTGCAGAGCCAATGGATGGGGGTTGAATTTCGGCGAATATGCAAAAGCTTCCAACGAAAGAACCTGTGTATTTGTAATGATAGAAAGCCGTCAGGCTGTCGAAAACATTGATGAAATTTTACTGACTGAGGGACTGGATGGCATTTTCATCGGCCCCTATGATATGAGTGCCTCCTACGGTGTTACCGGGGATGTATCAAACAAGCTTGTTACTGACG
This sequence comes from uncultured Clostridiaceae bacterium, assembly GCA_964475455.1. GTDB lineage: Bacteria > Bacillota > Clostridia > DUPQ01 > DUPQ01 > JAFGQE01. The sequence continues at coordinate 7,817 of CAYYXJ010000081.1, forward strand.
GATGCAACAGGGTTCTTGAAGCCTGCAAAAAGCACAATAAGATTGCAGGAATACATATAGTCAACCCTGATCAAAAAGTCATTGAAGAAAATATAAAAAAAGGTTTTCAATTTATCGCTGTAGGTATAGATACTCTATTCCTGATGAATGGTATTAAAAGTGCTGTTTCCATCGTAAGACAGACATCTGTTAACTAGATAAAAATATTAATCAAGGGATTTTAATTTATGAAATACAAAAAGGGCCAGAAATTTAAAAGGACACAGGAGCTTAAAGTATCGCAAACAGCTGATGTCATTATTGCCGGAGGTGGCACAGCAGGAATCACTGCTGCCATCGCTTCAGCCCGTAATGGCGCAGACGTTCTAATAATTGAAAAGAACGGTTATCTCGGTGGGTTGATGACCGCTGGAAATATGGGATTAACTACTTATATAGTTCATGAAAAAGACAATTCAAAGCATGATGAAATAATGCATGACCTGGCTGAATGTCCTGACAGTGTTCACGTAGCAGGAGGTCTGGCCATGGAAATTACCAGACATCTTGAAAAAATAAACGGTACAGTTACTACAAAAGGTCAGCCCGGAACCTATGTCTTTACCTCTCAAGGTGAATTTAAATATCTTCTCATGACAATGGCTAAGGAAGCCGGAGTCCGGATGCTGTTTCATACCATGGTAACAGATGTAATTAAGAGTGACTCATCAATTGACGGTGTAATCGTTGAAAACAAATCAGGATGCAGTATTATTGCCGCCAAACAATTCATTGATGCAACCGGTGACGGTGATCTTGCTTATCTTGCAGGAGTCCCCTATTTCAAAGGAGTCGGTCCAGAAGATATCAGCTATACTGAAAATCCGGACACCCTTGGAAAAATGGGTGCCTTTGGTGTTATGTTCCGTCTTGGCAATGTAAATATAGACAGGTGTCTTGCATATATCGGAGAGCATATTGAATTGTTTGAAATCCAAAGAGTTGCCGTTCAATCTTATGAAGAGGTGGTTGAAAACAGTAGAAATAACCAAATGACCTGTTTTGTAATAAATGTTGATGGAATCGGGGGAGTTCAGATTTATAATACTCCAATGAAAGGGGTTTACATAATCGGTTGTCCTTGTATAGCCGGTGATGGAACGAATGCACAGGACCTTTCAGAAGGAGAAATTCTTCTTTCGGAAGAGGTCATGCGGTTTACAAAAGCCCTTATGAAAATCCCCGGGTTTGAGGATTCATGCATAGTTGATATACCGGAAATCGGTGTAAGGGAGACCCGCCATATCTATGGTGATTATTTATTGACCATTGAGGATATAATGACCATGAAATCCTATGAAGATTCGATAGGCTGTGGCTCCCATCCCATAGACATCAGTCCAAGGCCCAGCTATATGAAAGATGAACTGCTCCCCGAGCGTTTCTATTATGAAATACCTTTCAGAAGCCTGATAGCAAAGGGTGTCAGCAACCTTCTGCTGGCAGGGAGATGCATATCATGTACTCATGAGGCAAGTGGATGTACCCGTGTGACAGTCCAGTGCATGATAACCGGAGAAGCAGCCGGAACCGCTGCAGCACTCTGTTCATCCTTATCCATCGGCATCAGGGAACTCGAGTTCGGGATACTGAAAAAACAGCTGGAAAAACAAAATGTCAAACTCACCTTCAGGAACATAAAATCATGAGTGCTTTGATGAATATACAAGTAAAACAGAAAATATTCAATGACATGAAAAACGGAGTCCGTCCCTCCTGCCTTCCGATGGATGTGATTGGCTTTGTTGAATATCGAAAAGAATTGTACAATCAGGGCAATCCGGACAAGGAAGTTAAATCCGGCGAAGTAACGGAATCAAATAACAGGGATAAAAAGTATACAAAAGACGGTGGAATCTGGGATATTGCAGGAAAAAACAGGTATCACTGTGCAGAGGATGTAATCAATGTAAATCCGGAAGACTTCATTGTGGAGGATGTAAACGACATGATGTTGTCTGAAATGAAGACATTGTTTGATGGAAAGTCCCAAACTCATGTCCCCGTACCCTGGCATTACGGTACCCTGATGACCCGTTGCCAGATAAAATTCGGCTGGGAGGCTCTCCTTGAAGCAAGTGCTCTTGAAGCGGATGCATTGAAACCAATAATAGACCGAGTCGGACTTGGAACACTAAGGGTACTCGACGGTTGGAGTCGGTTGGATGATGTTCATTTGATAATTGTGCATGATGACATTGCCTCAACCCAGGGTTTGATATGGAGTCCCGGCTTCCTGAAAAAATATGTTTTTTGCTGGTATCAGAGGTTCTTTGACAAGATACATGAAAACGGTAAAAAAGTCCTTTATATCACTGACGGAAACTATATGAAGGCAATGGATGATATTCTGGCTATTAAACCTGATGGGCTCTTCATCGAAAGTACCTCCATCGATCCGGCTGATGTCATGGAAAAAGGCGGACCTGAACTGTTTTATCTGCTTAAAACCAATGCCAGGACAATGGACTTTGGTAATGAAGCTGAAATTAAGGATGAGATCCTGAAAATCAGAGATCTGCACAGTAGATATCCCAAGATATTCTCATATATGGGTGGTGGTTTAGTCAAACCTGAGAACAAAGAGATTTTCCAAAAGTATTATAGAAATTACCTTATCTATGATGAAAGTGAGACCATTATATGAATATATTAACTACTACATCAAGTTTCTCTGCGGGTGGCTTTGATACCTGTCTTGAAGTTATCAATAATCCTTATGGAAGAAGACTTACAGAAAACGAAGTTACTTCTTTGATAAAGGAATATCAGCCTATCGGAATCATAGCCGGTGTGGAACCTCTTACTCGAAGGGTTTTAATGAATGCTGTCAATCTAAGGGTAATTTCCCGCTGTGGGATCGGCCTTGATTCAGTAGATATTGAAGCTGCTGATGAACTTGGTATTTCAGTTTTAAATACTCCGGATGCACCTACTGAGGCTGTTGCTGAACTTACCCTTGGAATGATTTTATCCGTCTTGAGAAAAATTCCTCTTTTGGACAGAAATTTGCGAAACAAAATTTGGAAAGGGCCCAATGGAATTCTTTTACAGGGAAAAACCATCGGCATAATAGGATGCGGTCGCATAGGTTCAAGATTGGCTGAACTTCTTAAACCCTTCAACTGTATTTTACAAGGTTATGATCCTGCACTGGGATCCCATGAGCTGATGGATTTGGTCAGTCTGGATGTATTGTTGGAATCTTCAGACATCATTTCCCTTCACATTCCTTTGAAGTCCGGAACAAGGAATCTCATTTCCTCTGAAAAAATTAAAATGCTGAAAAAGGGTGCAGTAGTAATCAATATTTCACGTGGAAACCTCCTAGACGAGTATGCTCTTTATGAAGCATTGAAATCCGGAGACTTAAATGGAGCTGCCCTGGACTGTTTTGCGGATGAACCTTACACCGGTCCCCTGGTAGACTTGGAAAATGTTGTACTATCCCCCCATATGGGCTCATCAACTGTGGAAACACGTGAAAAAATGGAGAAAAATGCCGTTGACAACCTTATGTCCGAGCTATTTCGCCTTAAATTGATTCAAAAGGAACAAAAATGAACGGTTTATTATAGGATTATGAAAGCCATGGCTCTTGAAAAACCTGATCGAGGAGTTGTCCGGCGATACATTCATTGACAAGTGACAGGTAAAATATCAGCGAAATGCCGAGGAAGTTGCCCATCCGGTCAAAGGGTGCATAAGTTCAATGGATGACCTGAAAAACTACACCCCACCTGACCCACATCACCCTGACCGGCTTGGCCGGCTTCCCGGACTGGTAAAAAAATACAAGGATAAAAAAGCCATTGTCTCCCATCAGAGAGCAGCATTCATGTGGTCCTGACACCTGATGGGAATTGACATAATAGTCC
>CAYYXJ010000082.1:0-11669 GCA_964475455.1 uncultured Clostridiaceae bacterium
ACCTAAAATCGGAACATCCTGTATTTTTAACATCAGATTTGCGAATGCTTCAGTTTGAGCAAGCGGCTTTAATGTATCACCCATTAAGTTAAGGCCTACAAAAAGAAGACCAAAGGCAAAAATGGTTTGTCCAAGGTTTTTAATGGATGTCTTTTTAACAAAGAACATCATGATAAATCCAATGGCGGTAATGGGATATGCATAATAACCTATTTTAAATGCAACCAATTGGGCGGTGATTGTTGTACCGATATTTGCTCCGAGAATAACTGCGATGGCCTGGGGAATTGTCATTAGTCTGGCTGCTACAAAACCAATTACCATAACTGTAGTAGCTGAACTTGATTGCATTAGTGCGGTAACCAGTGCTCCAACCAAAATTCCCATAATTGGATTGCCGGTAAGAACCTTAAGTATTTTCCTAAGTCGGTCCCCGGCAATTTTCTTTAGACCGGAACTCATTTCATTCATTCCGAAAATAAATATAGCCAGTCCACCGAACAAGCCGAATAACATCTCTGTAGTGGTACTCATAAAAACTCCTGAAGAAAAATTTGTTAGCATTATGCAACGTGTAAAATTTAACATAAAATCATCATTTATACAATATATCAATCTCCTTTAAAGCACTAATAATCATTCCCGACCTGAATATTCAGGTCGGGAATGATTATTAGCTGACAAGTTGTAATTTATGTGGATTTAATATTCAGGTCGGGAATGATTATTAGAAAAAAAGCGGACTGTAATCTAGTCCGCTTTGTCTGATTAGTTTTAATGCTATTTTCCACTAAGATCGAAGGGTTGTCCGGCCGCCTTTGGAGCTTTGGATGTCTTAGAGAACAATACGAGTGCCAGAAGTGTTATAACGTATGGGAATATTTTCAAAACCAATGGAGGGAAACTTTCAAACTGTGGAATTACCTGAGAAGCATCAGCTATTGTTCTGGCAAGACCAAAGAAGAATGCTGCCCCCAGTATTCCCAAAGGTTTCCACTGTCCGAAGATAAGAGCTGCAAGAGCCAGGAAACCAAGACCTGCAACTGTTCCGTTAAACTCGCCGGCATAAGTTGCTATCATTACTGCACCGCCAAGACCAGCCAATCCACCGGAAAACATTACTCCGATGTATCTCATTTTTATAACATTTATACCAGCCGAAGCCGCTGCATTGGGGTGCTCACCACATGCTCTTAGCCTGAGGCCAAATGATGTCTTGTAAAGGAGAAACCAGGACAATCCCCAGACAGCCAAAACTATCCAGGTGGTGTAGTATGTATTGCTGAAAAACAGGGGACCAAGCACTGGAATTTTCGATAACAATGGTACATCAACCCTTACAATTCCAAGGTTGATTCCAATGTTTCCGCTGCCTGTAATTGTTCTTGCAAGAAATACAGTAAGAGCTCCTGCAAGCATATTTATGGCAGTTCCACTGATTACCTGGTCTGCTTTAAGATTTATACTTGCAAATGCATGGAGCAACGAAAACAAAATACCGGCTATGACACCTGCTGCAAGTCCTATGACTATTGATAACTCCGGAATTACATTTTGCAGGGATTTAATTGTAACGGCTCCAGCGAAAAAGCCAACAACCATAAGGCCTTCCAACCCTATATTTACAATTCCGCTTCTTTCACTGTACAAACCACCCAGTGCGGTTATGAGCAATGGTACTGTGAATGCGATTGCGTAAGGGAAAATATTTACGATGATATTTATCATATCCTTCATTGTTCATCACCTCCTGATTTTGTACCGGGCACATCTGGCGGCTCTTTTTCGGGAAGAATTTTATTAGCTTCCTCCGCTTTAAGCTCCTTTGACCTGGCATTTTTGGACCTCAGTTTTTTAATAAGATTTTCTATGAACAAGCTTGTTGCTGTAAAATAAATGATAATTGCAATTATTGTGTCTGAAATCTGAGGGGGGACAGAGGTATTTGCACTCATGAATCCTTTGCCTGCATGAAGTAACCCAAAGAATGTAGCAGAAAAGAAAACTCCCCACGGGGAAGTGGCACCAAGCAGTGCAACCGCAATCCCATCAAAACCCTGGCTTGGGAGTTTGCCAATCTGAATATTTATTGAATAACCGGTATAATATGTAAGACCTGCAAGCCCTGCCAATCCACCGGCAATCATCATGGATAATACTATACTCTTATTAACTTTGATGCCTGCATACTGAGCAGCGTGACGGTTGAAACCTACAGCCTTCAGCTCATATCCCAGTGTTGTTCTATCAAGGATAAATTTTATTACTATAACAGCAATGATGGATATTACTATTCCCAGGTTCAAATATGACCCGTTAAGAAGTCCTGTAAGCCAGGGAATTCTCAACTGAGCTGCTGCAGGTATGGAAGCACTTTCGGTCTCCAGGCCTGCTGTAAAATTGTTCTTGATTACATAGTAAACAACCCAATAGGCAATCCAGTTCATCATTATTGTTGCTACTACTTCATGTACATTGAATTTTGCTTTAAGGAAACCGGGTATGATACCCCAGACAGCACCACCCAGCAAGGCAGCTAAAAACATGACTGTAAGAAGAAGGACTCTTGGTAAATCGCTGAAGGAAAGACCAATAATGGTTGCACAAAGTCCGCCGATTAGCATTTGTCCTGCTGCTCCAATATTGAATAATCCGGTTCTGAAGGCAAAAGCCACGGAAAGACCTGTAAGAATGAGGGTTGTTGCTATTGCAAAAACGTTCCCGATTCTTTCAATGCTTTGAACTCCTCCTCTGAAGAGATACATGAAAGCAGTGAAAGGATTTGCACCGATAGCGGCCATCAAAACACCTCCGGCCAGCAGTCCGAGTATGATAGCTCCAAGTGATTTATAAATTCCGATAAAATCTCTTTTCATTGTTCATCACCCCTCTTTACGCCGGCCATCATCAGTCCGATGTTATATTCATCAACTGTATTGTCATTTACTACCAGATCTATGAGCTCACCACTGTTGATAACAGCTATTCTATCCGAAAGATCCATAATCTCATCAAGTTCCAAGGAAACCAGTAATACTGCCTTGCCTGAATCCCTCTGCTCTACAAGCCGTTTGTGTATATACTCTATTGCTCCTACATCCAATCCTCGGGTCGGCTGGACAGCAATAAGAAGATCTGTATCCAAATCAATCTCGCGTCCCAGGATGGCCTTTTGCTGATTACCACCTGACAAAGCCTTGGCAGGGGATTTGCTTCCCTGACCGGCCCTGACATCAAAATCGTTAATCAGTTTTTCTGCATGTTCGGTTATTGCATTTTTATTAAGAAGACCATTTTGGGAAAATGGTTCACGATAATAAGTTTTTAAAACAAAATTTTCAGCTAGGGTATATTCCATTATCAACCCGAATTTCTGTCTGTCCTCTGGAATATGTGCTATACCTGCTTCATTCTTTTTTCGAACTGAATATGATGCAATATCCTTACCCAGAATCGAAACGGATCCGGATTCAACTTTTCTGAGCCCGGTTATTGCTTCAACCAGCTCTGTCTGTCCGTTTCCTTCAACTCCGGCAACACCTAAAATTTCGCCACGCCTGACCTGAAGCGTAAAACCCTTCAGTCCCATTGTCTTTCTATTGTTCAGAACACTGAGATTATTAATATCAAGGACAACCTCTCCGGCCTCCCTGTCTTCTTTATCAACTGTAAAGGAGACTTCACGGCCAACCATCATGTCAGCCATTTGCTGGGTTGATGTACCTTTTACTTCGACTGTACCGATAACTTTTCCGCGCCTGATGACCGTACATCTGTCAGCAATTTCCTTGATTTCCTTGAGCTTGTGAGTAATCAGGATTATTGATTTTCCCTCACTGATCAGGTTCCTCATAATTCCCATTAGCTCATGGATTTCCTGAGGAGTCAGAACTGCTGTCGGCTCATCAAAGATAAGAACCTCTGCATTTCTGTAAAGCATCTTAAGAATCTCAACCCTCTGCTGCATTCCTACCGAAATGTCCTCGATTATCTCATCAGGATTAATGTTGAGACCATATTGTTCAGAAAGTTCCTTAATTCTCTTGCCTGCACTTTTTCTGTCAAGAACAAACTTATCCTCAGCACCCATTATTATGTTTTCTGTTACAGTAAAGGTTTCCACCAACTGGAAATGCTGATGAACCATTCCTATTCCAAGGGAATTGGCATCATTTGGATTGTGGATGCTGACTTCTTGTCCACGGACTTTTATCTGGCCCCTGTCCATATGAAAAAGCCCGAAAAGAATACTCATCAAAGTAGACTTACCGGCTCCGTTTTCACCCAGCAATGCAAGGATCTCACCTTTTTTCAATTGCACGGTCACATCGTCATTTGCAAGAACTCCGGGGAATTCCTTTCTAACTCCAAGCATTTCTACTATGTATTCCATACTTAACTCCTTAAAGAAAAAACAAAGGACGGAATTTATCCGCCCTTTGCCAGTTAAATAAAATTGATTATTTGATTAAGTCACCCTGTTGATCTGCAACAGTGATTGATCCGTCTACAAGACCATCGAAAGCTGCTTTATAAGCATCAACTGCTGCCTGTGAAAGATTAGGATTTTCATCAGGAATCTGAACGCCGTCATTGGATGCGTTAAATATTAGTGTTTCTCCGCCAGGGAATGTTCCGTTGTCATAAGCTGCAACCATGTCATATGCAGCAACTCCGATAGATTTCATTGCTGATGTAAGAATAACTGATTTTGTTCCTTCATAAACTCCATCCGGATACTGGTCAACATCAACACCTACTACCCAAACGTCTTCGCCTGATTTAACACGGGTTTTTGCTTCTGTTATAACGCCAACGCCAACACCGCCTGCTGCTGCGAATATTACATCAACACCTTTGTCGTACATTTGTGCTGCAAGAGCTGTTCCAGCTGCAACATCATCAAATGATCCCTGGTATACAACGTTTTCTGCGCTGATTGTTGTACTTGTCCCAAGGTTTGTGTTTGCATATTTGAGTCCCTGCTGGAAGCCCCAGTTGAATTTCTGAACTGCTGGAATTTCCATACCACCGATGAATCCGAATTCTGCATCAGGTTTTTCAACGGCTGCTGCAACACCGGCAAGGAAACCGGACTGTTCTTCAGCGAAGAATATGGATACTACATTATCTTCCTGTCTGAATTCTGAATAGTCGGCTGAATGTGGTGTTCCGTCAATAAGAACAAACTTAGCATCAGGATATTTGTCCTGAGCCTGAAAGATTGTTGCTTCAAATTTAAATCCGGGACAAACGATAAGTTTGAATCCTGAGTCAACAAGATTTGTGATTTCTGTCATGTAATCAGCATCTGTTGTTCCGGCTGGTTTGAGGTATTTGGGCTCATAACCTAAATCTGCACAGGCTTCAACAACGCCTTCCCATGTTCCCTGATTGAAAGATTTGTCATCAATTGTACCGGCATCTGTTACCATACCGACTTCAGCCTTGAGTTCAACCGGTGGAGCAGTTGATTCAGCGGGCTCGTCATTCTTACAACCAACGAATAGTGTTGCTACCATAGCAACTGCCAATAAGACTGCTAAAAACTTTTTCATTATATTTCCCCCTATAGAAAATTTATCTATGGTCATTATATCACAACAAATTATTTGTACATATAAATTTTTACTGAAACTAAATGTGAGGGAGGATTATAAAAATTATAACCACTATATATAGTGTATGAAGTAATACAAGGCACACTATAGACTTTTCAAACCATTATCTTGTTTAATAACACTAAATTAATTAACCTGTATTTACTATTATATATCTTAGAAAATATAATAAAAAAGTTTAAAAAAACTGAGAAGTTTCGTGTATAATGGTTATAAAATATAAGTAATGGCGGTGCTATGGGTACTAATAATCAGGTTGAGCTATACAGAAGGATGAAGAATCTGGTGCATTCCATCAAGAGGAAAAGCATTGATGAGATGAAAGAAATGTACGGCGATGAAATAAGTCATGCAGAATTCCGTGTGATTCTCTTTGTCCATCTTGATGAGGGTACATCAATGGGAAAGATTGCGGGAAGATGGTCCATGCAGATGAGCAATCTCAACAAGGTTGTAAACTCCCTGGTTGAAAGAGGCTATGTTTATAAGAAACCTGCTGATGATGACAAAAGGATCAAGCTTCTTTTCCTCACTGAAGAGGGAGACAGAATAAAGCGGAAATTTATAGCAGAATTCGAAAACAAGATAAATAAAAGCCTTGAAAAAGTCAACGAAAAAGATATTGAAACTGCACTTGAAACCGTCAATTCAATACTTGCGCAGATACAGGGGGAATGATGAGTAAACGCAATAAGAGTGAAATCAGCAAACCATTCGCAGACCGTGATAAGAAAACAAGAAGAAAATATCTGAGAATTGTTCGCAAAGGGTTTATTCCTGATGAAATCAAAGGTACGGAAGATGAAATTCTAATTTCTGAAGCCATCGAACAAAGAAAACTGATGAAAAAAGGCTGGGGTCTTTTTTCTGATTTTATAAAAAACAAGAAATTCAGATATATGGGTGGAATTACCGCAACAGTAACGGTAAATCTTTTGGCAATAGTAACTCCTATCATTATTGCCGACATTGTTGATATGATTAATGTCAGTACATCGGGTGGTGAAACCGCAGTTATAGGCAGATTGAAAATACTATGTTTGATTCTGGTGGCTGTTGCCGTTGGCAAGCTCGTTTCAACATTCCTCGTAAGGTACTTCATTCTGGGAGCCAGCCTTCTGATGGAATACTCTATGCGTAGAAAAATGTTCAATAAACTGCTTGATCTGTCGCTCAATTATTTCAACCGAAAATCTGCCGGTGAAATCATGGCTTTATCGACAAACGACCTGAGTTCACTGAGAATGGCAATTGGAAGGGGAATAATGATAACTACAAATTCCCTGGTTCTTCTTGCTTCCGGGTTCATTTATCTTACAGTAAAAATAAGTCTTCCTCTAACGATAGCTTTGATGATTCCGTTTCCCGTAATAATCCTGACAATAACCAAGTTCAGTACCTTTATACATGCAAGATTCAAGAGGGTTCAGGAGACATTTTCCGATCTCAACTCGAAGACTGAAGAGAATATATCGGGGATAAGAATAATAAAATCCTTTGTTCAGGAGGAACATGAAAAAGAAAATTTCGCAAGATATAACATGCTAAACTATGAAGCAAACATTAATCTTGCAAAAATAAATGCCATATTCCATCCATCTCTTTCATTTATGTCCGGGATGGCATACCTGATTGTGCTCATGGTAGGCGGAGTTTTTGCTATAAACGGGAACATCTCCCTGGGTGAATTCATTGCAGCCAATTCATTCATCGGAATGCTTCTCGGGCCAATAAGATTCATTGGAATGCTCATCGGGCATTTGCAAAGGGGAAGGGTTTCACTTGCCAGAATAAGTGAATTAATTTTTGAAAAGCCTGATATATTTGATGGTAAATTCAATGAGCCAAGAAAAGACATACCCGGAAGATTGCAAGGAAACATAAGTTTAAAGAACCTTAAATTCAAATACCATAATAGTGATGAAGATGTATTCAAGGGAATCAGTACAGAAATCAAAGCCGGGCAAACCGTTGCCATCGTTGGTGAAGTCGGTAGTGGAAAAACTACAATTGCCAATCTGTTGATGAGAATATTCGATGTTGAGAATCCGGGGGAAATAGAGATAGACGGTTATGATATAACTGATATACCGCTGAAGATACTGAGGGAAAATATAGGTTATGTGCCTCAGGACAACTTCCTGTTTTCTGATACTATTTCATATAACATCGGATTCAGTGAAGATGGCTATTCAATGGAAGCCATAGAAGAAGCTGCTCAAAAAAGCAAGGTCTATGGAAACATAATTGATTTTCCGGATAAGTTCAATACAATGCTTGGTGAAAAAGGAGTTAATCTTTCGGGTGGGCAGAAACAGAGAATATGCATAGCAAGGGCTTTGATAAAGAATTCTCCAATATTGATACTGGACGATTGTCTTTCAAGTGTTGATGTTGAAACAGAAAAGGAAATTCTGGCAAACCTTAAGGATGTAAGACAGGGAAGAACATGTATAATAATTTCCCATAGGGTTTCTACGATAAAGGATTCAGATAAAATCATCGTTCTGAAAGACGGTCTGATAGCTGAAGAAGGCAGTCACGAACAACTAATTGCCTTAGGCGGAATTTATGACCGGATGTACAGGATGCAGTTAATTGAGGAAATGGATGTCAACGGGGGTGAAGCAGTATGAGTGGAATGGGAAGAGGGTTTGGAAGCAGAAGCCTTGATCAAGTAAGTTCTGATGAAAAGAAAAAGCTTGATAAAAATGCCCTTAAAAAACTATTACGGCATGCGGTTCCATTCTGGAGACAGTTTCTTCTGGCACTTGTTCTTGTACTTGCACTTACAGGCGCAGAAATTATCAGACCATATATCATGGGAACGGCCATTGATACCATAAAAACCGCTTCTGATGATCCTTCCGGAATAATGGAATACAAGAATCAAATCTGGCTTTTGGGAGGGGCTTTCCTGGGATTGGCTGTTTTTCAGTTTGTTTTGTCATATTTCAGCACATATCTGTTGCAGGCAACATCTGCAAAGGTTGTAATGAGACTCAGGAATATGATTTTCAACCATGTTCAAAAACTGCCTTTTACTTTTTTTGACAAGACTGCAGTCGGAAGTGTTGTTACCAGGATATGCAATGATACAAATACAGTCAGCGAGATGTACACAAGCGTACTTGTCAATTTTTTCAGTGATGTATTTATGATGATAGGCGTAATAATAGTCATGTTTTTCCTGAATGCCAAGCTGGCACTAACCATTATGGCTGTATTCCCGCTTATGATATTTGCGGCGGTTCTCTTTAGAACAAAGGCAAGAAAAACACATACAAGGATAAGAGCCCGACTTTCAGCTATAAACATTTTCCTTTCAGAGCATATAGCAGGCATGAAAATCATTCAGGCTTTCAACATGCAAAATACCAAAAAAGAGGAATTTGATAATGTAAACAAAGAATATCTTAAGGAAAACAATAAGATGATTGTTATTTTCGGTATCTTCAGGCCATTTATGGAAGTTGTGTCGGCGATAGCAACAGCTTTGATTCTTTGGGTAGGTGGAAACAGCATCATTGAAGGTGCAATTTCTTTCGGATCTGTTTATATGTTCATTAATTATTCCGGTAAATTCTTTCAGCCGATCATGAATCTGACAGAAATGTACAATACTGTTCAATCCTCATTGGTTTCAAGTGACAGAATCGAAACATTACTAAAGAAGAAACCGGAGGAGGAACAAAATGACAACATTGAGCTGGGTGAAATCAAAGGGGAAATCGAGTTCAGGAATGTATGGTTTGCATATGTTGAAGAAAACTGGGTCTTAAAGGATGTTTCATTCAAAGTAAAACCTGGTGAAAAGATTGCAATTGTAGGAACTACCGGTGCGGGAAAAACTACAATCATCAGTTTGATTCTCGGATTCTATAAGCATCAGAAAGGGCAGATTCTTATTGATGGAATTCCACTGAGTAAAATAAATATAAGAGAACTCAGAAAAGCTGTGGGAACAGTCAGGCAGGATGTATTCCTGTTCAAGGGTGACATTGAAACGAATATCAGATTATATAATGATATAAGCAGGGAAAAAGTCATAGAAGCTGCTCAAACTGTTAATGCTTCCAAGTTTATTGACCTTTTACCAAATAAATATGAAGAACCGGTGAATCAAAGGGGAACAACACTATCCGAAGGGCAGCGTCAGTTACTGTCATTTGCAAGAGCTCTTGTTATGAATCCTAAGATTCTTGTGCTTGACGAGGCTACATCAAGTGTTGATGCCAATACTGAGGCATTGATACAGGACGGCATGGAAAAATTAATGGAAGGCAGGACCAGCATAACCATAGCCCACAGGCTTTCCACAATAAAGAATGCCGACAGGATAATGTTCCTTCATCATGGAAGAGTAGCCGAGAGCGGCAGTCATGCAGAACTGATGGAACACGGCAAGCTATATTATGAACTTTACTCAATACAATACTCATAACTTGTAAAAATGTAAAGATAGAACGAACATCCCTGGGATAACGTGTCAAATCTGACACGTTATCCCAGGGATGTTCGTTCTTTTTGGTGTATAATGTAGCAAAATGAATTTTCGGGGGTAAGGAAATGCATCCATTTGTTGAAGAAAATAGAGGAGAAGGGCTTAATAGGGCATATCTTGATTTGCTGGTCAATGGCAGTGAAAAGGATACCAATGCAAGCAGAAACAGTATCTACAGGGAACTTGCAAGGCTTGAATTGATTTCCCGCGGGGTTAAATGCGAACCTTTCCATGAAGAGAACTTCAGGAGTTCCATTAAAAGTATTTATGACAGAATTGACTGTTTTGATTTTGTATTGCCGGGCTTTATATATATGATGACAAAGTATGGGAATTCATCTGATATACCTGAGCATTTGAAAGCTGAAGCGAAGGAAATGATTCTTGGGTGCAAATATTGGATAGATGAGGGAGGACCTGAAAAGAGCCCATGCTATTTTACCGAAAATCATCAGATGCTCTATCATTCCAATGAATATATTGCAGGTCAGCTGTATCCGGATGAAATCTTTACAAATAATGGACAGACAGGTAAGTGGCACATGGAACATGCAAAGCCCTTTGTTCTGAGATGGCTTGAGTGGAGATTCCGTTTCGGATTCTGTGAATGGCTATCAAATAACTATTATCATGAAGATATGCTGTCAATATCCCTGCTGTATTGTTTTGCAAAGGATGAAGAAATCAAGACGAAGGCCGCTATGATAATGGATTTGATTTTCTTTGATATGGCACTTAACAGTTACAAAGGTGTATTCGGATCAAGTCATGGAAGAACTTACTGTCAGAACATAACAAATACAAGGGACGGGTCATTTGTACTTCGCAGTCTGTTCCTGGGTATTGGAGATGAACCCCTGACTATTTCATCTGCTGCGGTTCAGCTGGCTTGCAATGATTATAGAGTGGCAGAACCAATTGTCAAATGTGCGTTGGATAGCAGAACCTATGAAAACATACAGTGCATGAGCATGAATGCAGAGGAAGGTGCCGCTCTGGGAGTTGATCCATTGGATTATGACAATGTTACATATTTCTGGGGCATGGGCTCAAACAACCACCGGCTTGTGGTTGACAACACATTGAAGACAAAGGCTGCTCCCGGCTATTATGCCATTGAAAGAGCAAAAGCCATGAAAGAACACTACGACCTCTGTGAGGCACAGAACATTCCATATGACAAAGATGGTGACTACACATCAAGACCAAAGGCTGATTTATATACATATAAAACCAAAGATTATATGCTTGCCTGTGTTCAGGACCATAAAAAGGGGAAATACGGCTTTCAGGCTCATATATGGCAGGCAACCCTTGGTGGCAAGGCCATTGTTTTCTCAAACCATCCAGCAACTGAGGAATATAACGGAAGACCCAACAAATGGGCGGGAAACAGAATTAATCCCAAGACTGTACAGCATAAAAATGTTGTAATAAGCATGTACAACACACCGGTAGACAAAGTGCCGACTTATACATATCACACCCACGCATATATTCCGCAGGAATTTCTGGATGAAACAGTTGAAATGGACGGATGGGTT
>CAYYXJ010000083.1:0-8816 GCA_964475455.1 uncultured Clostridiaceae bacterium
CAAACAATCAGGCCATGGAAATACTTGATGGATTCATGGAACACCATGCAGATAACCATCCCGGTCTTTATTGGAATATTAAACTTTGCAGTGCGGGAAATATTATTGATTCAGGTATCATGTTTGAATATGACATCGAAAAAACAATTGAAGAAACCATGGCTAAAGGTTTTGCAATTGATCATTTCATGGATTTTGAGGAAGATGTAAAAAAAGCTGAAACAATACTGTACCTTGCAGACAATTGCGGCGAAATTGTCTTTGATGCCCCTGTTATTAAATATCTTTCAGAACTTGGAAAAAAAGTATTTGTTGCCGTAAAATCTGCCCCTG
The DNA here is from genome assembly GCA_964475455.1 of uncultured Clostridiaceae bacterium. Classification (GTDB taxonomy): domain Bacteria; phylum Bacillota; class Clostridia; order DUPQ01; family DUPQ01; genus JAFGQE01. Next base: position 334 of record CAYYXJ010000083.1, read on the forward strand.
TTTTAAATGATGCACTTAAAGAAGACGCAGTTTTTGCGGGGATTGATAAATTTGCTGAAATTGTTGAAACCGGTTCAGGTTTTCTTGGTGTAAACCCTGATGATTCTTCATCTGAATTCTTGGAATTACTTGACAACAGCGATATTATTATCTCAAAAGGACAGGCAAACTTTGAATCCCTTAGTGACTGCACGCGTGCAAAGGGTCCGATATACTTTATTCTCAAGGTAAAATGTGATCGTGTTGCTGATGTTATAAAAGGTTCAAGATATGGGGATTCTGTTTTTGTAAAATCAGGCAAAGGTATTATTATATGAATTTATTACTATATATCCTTCTTTTTGCAGTAGGCCTTGTTCTTATAATCAAGGGAAGTGACTGGTTCGTTGATTCAACCATCTGGCTGGCAACCGCCCTTCGCATTCCACAGTTCATAATCGGTGCTACCCTTGTCAGTATTTGCACTACCCTTCCCGAACTGCTGGTTTCTACAGGCGCTGCAATAAACAATGATACCTCCATGGCTTTGGGAAATGCAATCGGTTCCGTGGGATGTAATACGGGACTGATTCTCGGTGTAGTGGTTGTCTTTTCCACTCCTTTGCTGCATCACAGAAGTGCACTGAAAATAAAATCCTCCTTTATATCCCTTGCACTTATCCTTTATTTCCTAATAGGATTATTTACAGGCAATTTCAACTATATAACCGGAATTATATTTTTGCTGTTTGCCATAGGATTTGTATACTATAACTATACCGAGGCAAGCAAATACAAGGCAGACATGAAGAATCAAGCCAAGGCAGACACAAGCAAAAAAACAGTAATCAAAAATACTGTACTTTTCTTAATCGGTCTTGCCCTTACTATTCTCGGAGCAAATCTAATGATTGTATATGGAGAAAAGATAGCAGTTTCACTTAATGTTCCTTCGATAGTAATAGGTGTAACCATGACTGCCCTCGGGACAAGTCTTCCGGAACTGGTTACTGCTATTACATCTATCAGGAAAAAGGCATCTGCACTTTCCATCGGAAATATATTCGGAGCCAATATTCTCAACCTTACTCTTGTACTTGGAACTACATCCATAATAAAACCTGTAATCATGGATGACCTGAAACTTTTCTTTCACATTCCTGCCATTACAATAATAACTCTTATAGCAGCTGTATCTACTTTAGTATTCAAAAAGAAATATCCCCGATTCATGGGAATACTTCTACTTATATCATATTTCAGTTATATAGGCCTTGCAGCTTTTATAAGATGAATTAATCTTCAAACAATCCGGTGGACAGATATCTTTCGGAAGTGTCTGGAACAATAAATACAATGTCTTTATCACCGGCTTCCTTTGCAGCCCTAACAGCGGCACATAGAGCTGCACCTGATGAGATTCCGCCGGTTATCTTTTCTTCCGAATTTAAAAGCCGTGCAAAGCATTTTGCCTCATCTGTGTTAACCCTTATAATCCTGTCAATTATTTCAAGATCAAGAACTTTTGGAACAAATCCGGCTCCAATTCCCTGAATACCGTGTTTTCCCGGTGTTTCACCTGAAATCACCGATGATTCAAAGGGTTCCACGGCAATATTTTCTGTTTTATATTTATTCTGCCTGAAATACATTCCGCAACCTGTAATTGTTCCTCCGGTTCCTATACCCGCAATAAATATATCAGGAGCTTTGCCAAGGTCATTTATTATTTCTACAGCCGTTCCTTTGAAATGGGCTTCAGGATTAGCTTTGTTGATAAATTGCATTGTCATGAATGAGCCCGGTGTGTTTCTCAGGATTTCCTCCGCTTTTTCTATTGCTCCTTTAATTCCCTTTTCCTTTGGAGTAAGAACAGGTTTTGCTCCAAGGGCTTTCATCATGCTTATTCTTTCACCTGAAACGGATTCCGGCATGGTGAGAATTACTTTCAAGTTGTATTTACATGCTGCAATAGCAAGACCGATTCCCGTATTACCGCTGGTAGGTTCAACTATTGTACTACCTTCACAGATATCTTTATTTTCATATGCTTTTTCAATCATATTCAATGCAGGTCTATCTTTTATACTTCCTCCCGGATTAAAATATTCAAGCTTAGCATATAGTCTAGCCGGTAGGTTAAACATTTTTTCTATTCTTTTCAATCTTACCAAGGGAGTATTACCGATAGTCTGTTCTATTGAATCATAAAGCATTTTACACCTCGTACATTTTCTTTTCAGTGAGTATGAAATCCATTTTTACATCATGTATATCAGGGACAGGTCCGTTTTCTATAAACTGAAATTCATAACATACACCTATTTTCACAGCCTTTTTATTCTTTAGGAAGCTGTCATAACATCCTTTTCCAAATCCTATTCTATTACCTTCATAACTAAATGCTACACCCGGTACTAGTATTAGATCAAAATCTTTGATTATATCAAAATCCTTTTCATCCGGTTCGGGTACATTATATCTACCCGGTGCAAGGGATTTGGAATCCAGATATCTCACCGGGTGAATGTTATCATTCGAATCCAGACTTGGGACAAAGACCTCCACCCCGTTTTTGATGCATTCTTCTATTATCAATGAAGGATCTGCTTCATTATCTATTGCAATATAAGCCATTATTCTTTTATATTTTGGGAAATCAGTCGAAAAAAACAGCTGTGAAATGGCTGTTGCACAGGCATTGACGAAATCTTTATTCAGATTCTGTCTGGCTCTGCGCATTTTTTTTCTTAATTTATCTTTCATGAGAAAATCATGTTGTCGATATATTCATTTGTAAAACCCGGGTCTGTAGTAAGTTCGATATATTCAACCCTTTTCTTAATTTTACCGGCAAGTTCTATATAGCTGTTGGAAAGCAGGCACATGGAAGCTCCGGCTCCTGCAGTATTTCCTGATGCAATGATTTTATCTTCAGCCACCGCAGGCAGAAGGCCAATCTTAATTGCACTTGAAACATTAATGTAATTTCCAAATCCTCCTGCAAGATAGATGTTTGATACATCGCTTACTTTTATGCCATACTTTTTAATCAAAGTTGTAATTCCTGCTGCCAAGGCTGCTTTAGCATTTTGAATTTCCCTTATGTCCTTCTGGGTCACAGATATTTCATCTGTTATCCGAAAAGCCTTCATATTATCCAGTTCATGAAATCTTTCAGCCAGTTTTTCAGAAACATCCAGCTCATCTTCATCATAGAATCTGCCTGTTTCATCTATGATATCGTTTTCAAGCATCATCGCTACTGCATCTACTATTCCCGATCCGCAGATTCCGACAGGTTCCTGGCCGTCTATAGTTGTAAATACAACTTCATCGTCAACAATTTTCATTGTATCTATGGCACCGCTTATACCCCCGGTACCGAAACGGATGTTTGCGCCCTCAAAAGCAGGGCCTGCTGCCGTTGAACAGGAAATAAGCCTCTCTTCATTCCCTAAAACCATTTCACCGTTGGTTCCGATATCAACAAGAAGACGTATTTCACTTCCTTTATAAATACCCGAAGCAAGCAATCCGGCTACAATATCTGCACCGACATAGGCCGAAACAGACGGCAGGCATAAAGCATGACCGAATTTGTTGATTTTCAGTCCCAGTTGATTGGCCGGAAAATCATGCATGTCAGTACTTACAGGTGTAAATGGCATCTTGCCGATATTTATCGGATCCAGGCCCATGAGAAAATGCATCATTGTTGTATTACCTGCAAGTGCAACCATATATATATCATCTGTAGTGATATTATTTTGATCAGTTGAACTTAAAATCATTTCATTCAATTGATCTATAAGGACATCATTCAACTGCGAAAGTCCATTTTTTTCGGTTGTAGCATAATTTATCCTGGAAATTACATCTGCTCCGAATTGCTTTTGTGCATTCATTTGTGAAACAACACCCTTGAAATTACCATATTGCAGGTCGTAAAGATATGCTGCTATCGTTGTAGTTCCTATATCAACAGCCACACCATAAAAATGTCCGTTTCTTTTATGCTCAACACCTGTTATTTTATCAAAGAATGATATCAGGGTAGGTTCATGACTGCTGTCTTCCAGGGCAAATGTAATTTCCTTCAGCAGTGGAAGATTATTCTTGTCAATTATCAGATGGGTGTTGTTTTCTATATTAGTAAGATCAGCCAGCTGATTGTCAAGATGAGGTTTTATCGCTTTGATTTTTGTTATTCCTATTGCCGGATTGAACATATCAAACTTTACATTGGAATTTGTTATGATTTTATTTTTAGCATCTGAATCAGGAACTTCAGCAGTCATGCCCTCTTCCGGTTTAATAAAACATGCAAGCCTGTATCCGTTTTGTAAATTGGAAATTCCGACAAGTCTTTTTTCTTCTTCTGAAACCTTCTGTGAACACCCGCTTACCCGAATAAGGCATTTACCACATTTTTTCATCCCGCCGCACGGAGCTATTATTTTAGCTTTGCTTCTTTGTATTACATTCAGCATTTTTTCATCAGAAAATGCTTCTTCTATATATTCTTTGCCTTTTTGAAAAATCTTTACCAGCATGACGCACCTCTTGAATTCTCTATTTTTTATTATATAAGATAAGGGATTGTTTGACTATTGTTTTTTAAGATAATATAATTTTCAATAATACATTCAGGGAGAAAATAATGTTAAATGAAGTTAGAACCAGATATGCGCCCAGTCCAACTGGATATATGCACATAGGAAATCTTCGGTCTGCAATTTTTGAATATCTTGCCGCAAAAGCAAAAGGTGGAAAATTCATATTAAGAATTGAAGACACCGACCAGGCTCGTTTGGTTGAAGGTGCAGTTGAAGTTATTTACAATACACTGGCTGCAATCGGTATCATTCACGATGAAGGACCTGATGTAGGCGGTGAATACGGTCCTTATGTCCAGTCAGAAAGAAAACACCTTTATCTTCCATATGCAATGGAACTCATTGACAAAGGTTATGCATACTATTGCTTTTGCTCTAAGGAAAGGCTTGACGGACTGCGCGAGAAAGCCCATGCAGACGGCAGACAATTCAAATATGACCGCCATTGCCTTGGTCTATCAAAGGAAGAGATACAGTCAAAATTAGATGCCGGTGAAGAATTTGTAATAAGACAACTGGTTCCTGAAACAGGTTCTACAACTTATCACGATGAGGTTTTCGGGGATATGACATTTGAAAACTCCACATTAGAAGATCAGATTCTTATTAAATCCGACGGATTTCCCACTTATAATTTTGCCAACGTCATAGATGACCATACAATGAATATTACTCATATTCTCAGAGGGAGTGAATATCTTACCTCAACACCAAAATTTGTACATTTATATAATGCCTTTGGGTGGGAAATACCTGTATTTGTCCATCTGCCGCTGGTTATTAAAAGTGATGGCTCAAAGATATCCAAAAGAAATGGTGATGCCATGTTCCAGGATATGATAGATGCAGGTTACCTTCCTGAGGCCATATTGAATTATACGGTTCTTTTAGGATGGAGTCCCGGAGATGAACGTGAATTTTTTACAATGTCTGAGCTTGAAGAGGTTTTTGACATAAAAGGCATCAGCAAATCCCCTTCTACTCTTGATTACGATAAGCTGAAATGGATGAATGGAGAGTATATTAGAAAAATGTCAATTGAAGACTTCACTGAAGTTGCTGCTCCATGGATTAGAAAAGGGATCGGAAATATTGACCTGGATTTATCCAGGATAGCCCTTATGATCCAAAAAAGAACTGACCTACTGGGAGATATTCCAGATGCAGTAAGCTTTTTGAAAAAAATTGAACCAATCGATCCTGAACTGTATAATCACAAGAAAATGAAATGTGATGCTTCTGTAGCCGGAGAACTTCTTCGTGAAGCATATAAAGCACTTGAAGGAATTACCGATTGGGAACATAATGCTATATATGACACTCTGGCTGCCAAAGCTGTGGAGCTTGAGGTAAAGAACGGCAAAATCATGTGGCCGGTCCGTGTTGCCCTGACAGCACGTCCGGTAACCCCCGGAGGAGCCATTGAGATTGCAGAAATACTTGGAAAAAAAGAAACCCTGGAAAGAATCATCAAGGCCATAAAACAACTGGAGGAATCTAATGGATAAATTATTTGAATCATCAAATTTCATACATGAAGAAATTGACAGGGACCTAGCGGAATATCCGGGTCTTTCAGTTCACACAAGATTCCCCCCTGAACCAAGCGGTTATTTACATATAGGTCATTTGAAAGCTATTTTCATTGATTTTGCAACAGCTGAAAAATACGGTGGTGTTTGTAACCTTAGGATGGATGACACCAATCCATCACTCGAAAAAACAGAATATGCACAGTCAATACAGGATGATATCAAATGGCTTGGATTCAAGTGGCATGACCGGGTTTTTTACGGGTCTGAATATTTTGGTAAATGCCATGAGTTTGCAGTACAGCTTATTAAAAATGGTGATGCATATGTCTGTGACCTTAATTCCGATGAAATGCGCGAATACAGAGGAACCCTTACTGACTCCGGGATTAATTCCCCTTATCGTGACAGGACAATTGACGAGAATCTTAAATTATTCGAAGAAATGAAAAACGGCATTTATGCTGACGGAGAAAAAACCCTCAGGGCCAGAATTGACATGTCATCACCAAATTTGAACATGAGGGACCCGGTACTTTACAGAATCCTTCATAAAGAGCATTCCAATACAGGAAATGAATGGTGCATATATCCAATGTATGATTATGCCCACCCTATCCAGGATGCCATCGAGGGTATAACATATTCCCTTTGTTCATTGGAATTTGAAGACCATCGCCCCCTTTACAACTGGGTTCTTGAAAAAACAGGTTACGGCGAATTCCCAAAACAAAGGGAATTTGCCCGTTTGAATATAACACATACAATTACAAGCAAGAGAAAACTCAGGGAAATTGTAGAAGCAGGATTACTGTCTGGTTGGGATGACCCCAGGATGCCTACCATTGCCGGATTGAGAAGAAGAGGCTATACTCCTTCCTCCCTGCTGGCCTTTATAGACAAGGTTGGTGTCGCAAAGACATACAGTGTTGTAGACATGGCGCTCCTTGAGTTCTGTATCAAGGATGAATTGAATAAATCTGCTGATCGTGTAATGGCTGTACTTGACCCTGTAAAAGTTATAATTACAAATTACGATGCCAATATCACAGAGGAACTGCAGTCGGAGAATAACCCTGAGGACCCTGCTTCAGGATCAAGGATTGTTCCTTTTACCCGGGAAATATACATTGAACGTGACGACTTCATGGTTGATCCTCCCAGAAAGTATTTCAGACTTTCACCAGGCCGGGAAGTACGTCTTAAAAATGCATATTTCATTACATGTACAGACTATGATATTGATGAGTCCGGAAAAATCACTGAAATCAGATGCACTTATGATCCCCTTTCCAAGGGAGGCAACTCACCTGACGGCCGTAAGGTCAAGGGCACACTGCACTGGGTATCTGTACAACATGCAGTTGATGCTGAAGTCAGATTATATGACAGACTTACCCAATATGCCACTCCTTCGGAATACCCTGAAAATGCTACAGCACCTGATTTGGTTAATCCTGATTCTCTCAGTATTTTTTCAGATGCAAAACTGGAGCCATCCCTTGCCAGGGCTAAGGCAGGCGACAGATTCCAGTTCATGAGAAATGGTTATTTTTGCTGCGATCCTGATACAACTGATAAAAAGATTGTATTCAACAGAATAGTCCCTCTAAGGGATACCTGGGCAAAAATAAATACCGAGGGTGTGAAATAATGAATGACCATAAGGATCTTCCGGTCTATGCACGGGATTTTCTGGCCTATATGGATACAATTAAAAATTGTTCTGAAAACACCATCAAGGAATATTTCTATGATCTTAGGATGTTCCTCAGATTTCTGGATATGCATAAAAACGGCAATTCGCTTCCATTTGATGAAATAGCCGTAGAGCAACTTTCAATCGATACCCTCAAGGATACTACCCTCAGTGATTTATATGCCTATATGACTTATCTAAGCCGCACCAGGGGCATGTCGTCACGCTCAAGGGCAAGAAAAGCAGCTGCTTTAAAATCTTTTTATAAATTCATGCTGACTAAATCCAAGGTCATTGATATAAATCCTGCCCAGGAGCTTGAAGCCCCTAAACTATCCAAGGAACTCCCCCGATATCTAAGTCTTGCTGAAGCCAAACCATTACTTTCTTCCATTGACGGTCGTTATAAAACCAGGGATTTCGCCATGGTGGTCATCATGCTTAACTGCGGCCTCAGGGTTTCTGAGTTAGTAAGCATCAATGTAAAGCATATCCGTGACAACGACACTTTGGTTGTTCGGGGCAAAGGGAACAAGGACCGGACAATTTATCTAAATGATGCCTGCATTTATGCAATAAATAATTATCTTAGTGTAAGACCAAAACCTTCAATTGAGGATCCATCAAATGATATTCCAGTTTCCATTGCTTTTT
>CAYYXJ010000083.1:8857-11667 GCA_964475455.1 uncultured Clostridiaceae bacterium
GCACTATATGCTTAAGAGATACTTTTTAAAAGCTGGTCTTGATGCAGAGAAATTTTCAGCACATAAACTCAGGCATACTGCAGCAACTTTGATGTACAGACACGGTGGTGTTGACATCCGGGCCCTTCAAAGTATTCTGGGTCATAAAAGCATTTCAACAACTGAAATCTATACTCATGTTAATAACGAAAAAATACGTGAAGCCATTGAATCCAATCCCCTCTCAAATGTCAAACAGGAAAATAAATAGATTTGAACGAACATCCCTGGGATAACGTGTCAGATTTGACACGTTATCCCAGGGATGTTCGTTCAGAGAATGTTTTTTAATGAATTTTTTTTCAGTTTACAGGTGTATTGAAGTATTCTATTATCATTTCCTTAAGTTCATCTTCCAAAGCGAGCAGATGAATATGGTCTGTTGTATCCGTTACAGGAAGACTCAGCATATTTATTGATGAAAGATCTGCTTTTATGACTTCCGGAAGAAAATCTATTATTTCATTTATGGTTGCATTGGTATTAAGATTGTCAAATATCAAGTTTATTATGTCCCTTAATTTTGCAATGAAAAACATATTTGATTTCTGTTCAATGACCGCTTTTAGGAAATCCTGTTGCATCTTAATTCTTTGTAAATCAGAACCATTCACGTAATCCGATTCTACCCCCGGATCGTTTTTCCTGAACCTGAGAAGCTTTTCAGCATCTTCACCATTGAACTGGTAGACTCCCGGTTGAAAATTTATGTGAAGATCCTGATAAGGGTCATTGTAAAGCATCCTGTAAGGAACCTCAAAAGTTACACGCCCAAGCTCATCTATCAATTCCCGGAAAACCTTGAGTGTCATTACGGCTCCGTATTTTATATTGCAGCCGATTTCGTCTTCGAAAACACCTATGGTTTTTTCGATATCCATATTTGAATGAGCATACACCATATTTATTATGTCATTATCGTAGTCTCCGTCTTTGTTGATATCCCTGTCAAGCATCAAATCCCTTGGGATCCACATAATATTTATTTTTTTATCATACGTGTCAAAATTGACCAAAAGAATAGCATCAGTATTGGCACCCACTTCATCCTTGACAAGTATCAATGCATTGATTGGTTTTGTTACATATGCCTCAAAGATATTACCGGGTCCGTCATTTGATGAATCCGGTATATCAATACCCTGTTCAGCTGCAGCCTGAGCAGCTGCTATAGCTTTGGTTTCAGCATTGTTTATAACCTGAACAAGTGCTATTCCTGCGCCCATCAAAAAGACAAGCATAACTATTGTAAATGTAAGAAAGAACTTTTTAATTGCCATTAAAACCTCCGCGCCTTAAAACTTAAACGCTACATCCACGTCAAAAGTTCCTTGTATATATTACATAAATGCATCATTTTTGTAAAGTACAGGACATTTTCAACTTTATAAAAGACCGTAGGACCGGTCTCTTTTTTTCAAACTGTCTGATAAAATGCTTTGAAAGCCTTGTAGCACATGTAAATATCAATTTTACTGGCCAATTCATAAGGTGAGTGCATTCCAAGGAGTGGTACTCCGATGTCAATAACATCAATGCCTATCTTGGCTGCAAATTTTGCTATTGTTCCTCCACCTCCGGCATCAACTTTTCCCAGTTCACCTATCTGCCAGACTATTTCCTTTTCATCAAGCATGGCTGTAATGCTGCTCAACAACTCTGCACTTGCATCACTTGCTCCTGACTTACCCCTTGAACCTGTATATTTTGCAATGCCTACTCCCTTTCCTAAGAAAACAGAATTACTTTTATCATATACATTCTTAAAAGCCGGATCGAAGGCCGCATTGACATCCCCGGAAAGCATAACTGAATTGAAAAGGCACTCCTTTACATTCAGGTCAGAGCATTTTTCGTTGGTTAAATTCATCAATATTGAAACAATGTATTCCAGCAAATCGGACTGGGCACCTGTTTTACCGACACTTCCGATTTCTTCTTTATCAGAAAGGAAACACAATGTGGTTTTCTCTGTTATACCTGCTTCTACAACTGCCTTCAGCGCAGCATATGAGCAAACCCTGTCATCGTGTCCATAAGCGCCTATCAATCCTCTGTCAAGGCCTACATCCCTTGCCTTGAGGGCCGGTACAATTTCAAGTTCTGAATTAATCAGGTCCTTCTCTGTGACTTTATATTTATTATTCAGAAGATTAAGCACACGAAGTTTGACTTTTTGCTTTATTTCGTCATTTTCCATGGGAACAGAGCCAACAAGCACATTCATGTCCTCACCTTCGAAAGCTTCACCAAGTTTCTTGTCATTCTGCTTTTGGGCAAGATGAGGAAGCAAATCGGTTATTACAAAAACAGGATCATCAGGGTCTTCGCCAATATTTACATTGACCTTTACACCTGCTTCCCTGATTATTACACCATGAAGAGCCAGGGGTATGGAAGGCCATTGATATTTTCTTATTCCGCCATAATAATGGGTTTTTAGGAATGCCAGCTCATTGTCTTCATAAAGTGGCAGGGGCTTAAGGTCAAGCCTGGGAGAATCTATGTGTGAACCTACCATATTCATCCCCTTTTTCATATCTGCTTTTCCTATTACAGCCGCTGCCAGAGCTTTATTGCCTGCATTGAAATATACTTTGTCACCCTGATGAAGTTTCTGACCTGCCTCCAATGCATTGCCCAGTGAAATAAATCCGTTTTCCTCAAGATATTCAATGGCATTTGCAGTGAATTCCCGTTCAGTCTTCGATTTGTCAAGGAATTGAGTATATGAATTACAATATAAATTCATTTCCTTGCTCTCATTTTCA
>CAYYXJ010000084.1:0-7606 GCA_964475455.1 uncultured Clostridiaceae bacterium
GATGGATCACTCTTGATTTCAAAGAGATTTTCCAGTCGCTCAAGTATGCTCCGTTTTAGAACATTTGTATTTCCTGTAATTTCATAAGTCATTTGATTTATTCTCCGGCAACGGAGAGCTTTTTAATCCTGACAGGTGGCGAGCCTATGCTGCCTCCCATTCCAAATCTAAGTTCCGATGCAACTTCTTCTATGTTCATTAGTAATTCATAGAAATTACCTGATACTGTTATCTGGTTTACCGATCTGCTTATTTTACCATTTTCAATAAGATAACCTTTTGCTCCCAATGAAAAGTCTCCGGAAATAGGATTGAAACCTGAATGCAAGCCATCCAGATCCACAAGATAAAGACCCCTTTCCATTTTGGAAATTACTTCATCAAGGTTTTTCTCCCCCGGTTTGAAATACATGTTGGTCGGTGAAATACCGATGGTTGATTTGTAAGAACCACGCGATGCATTTCCTGTTGATTCAACGCCATCCTTTGCAGCACTTTTCAAATTATGCAAAAAGGTTTTCAACACTCCGTTTTCAATGATATTCTTTTGTTTTGATGCAACACCTTCCCCATCGAAGGATGAAGTTGAAGTTCCACCCTTGTAAAATGGGTCATCTACCAAAGTTACACAATCAGCTGCTACTTTCTCTCCAAGCTTTCCTTTTAACAAAGATAGGTTCTTGTGAACTGCCCTTGCAGAAAAAATTGATGAGACCGCACCAAGCAATCCCGCAGAAGCCATACCATCAAGTACCACCTCATATTCACCGCTTTTTACAGGTTTTGCATCAAGCAGGTCGATAGCGCTTTTAACAGCCTTTTCTGCAAGCTTACCGGTATCAAACTTTGAAAAATCATTGTCTATTATAAAATCAAAGCCTGAACTGTAAACTCCTCCTTCCTCTGCAAGAACCATTAGGATGGCATATGCAAAATTACCTTCATCAGCCAGAGCAAGTCCCTTGGTGTTGAACAATTCAGATGAATATGCCCCTGTACCCAGCATGCAGTATTGACTGGCCTTTATCCTGCCGTCCATTTCAAGGGCTTTCTTCTCCATCTCCATTGCAAACTCGATTTTCTGCTTTTCTGTAATGCCGTCCAGTTCTGCATTCAGGTTATTTACAGGTGCATATACCTTTGAACCTTCAAAGATGTAATCCTGATCCTTTGAATCATTTATTTCAGCATTTTCAATGGCGCCCTTAATTAAATATGGGATTGAATCATCAGATATTTTTTCAGTATAGGAATAACCTATCTGACCTCCGTGGAATCCTCTGAATCCGAGACCTGAATTATCCGCAAGTTTATATCCGTCTATTTCAGATCTATTTATCTTTACTTCAAATTCCCTGCTTCCGGATATATAAACCTCCATGTCCTGCATACCGGATTTTTTTCCTGCCTCGAATATTTTTTCTGCTAATTCTTTATATTTCATATTATCTGCCTCCTACTGTGATTGAACTGACTCTTACTGCAGGCTGGCCCACATTTGCCGGTATGCTGCCGCTCGAGGAACCGCACATTCCCTGGTCCATTGCCAGATTGTCGGCAACCATATCAATCTTTTGAAGAACATCTGGACCCTTACCAATCAAAGTACCGCCTCTGACAGGTTCAGCAATTTTTCCGTTTCTGATCATATAACCCTCTCTGACTGAGAAATTGAACTCACCTGTTCCGGGATTAACGCTGCCGCCTCCCATGACTTTTGCATAAAGCCCAAAATCAACGGAAGAAATAATATCTTCTTTTTTACTTTTCCCATTATCAATGAACGTATTTGACATCCTTGAAGTAGGTGCATATTTATAACTCTGTCGCCTTGATGAACCGGTGGGCTCCATACCCATTTTCATTCCATTAAATCTGTCTACCAGATATCCTTTCAGGATTCCCTTTTCAATCAATACGTTCCTTCTGGTATCGGCTCCTTCATCATCCATGTTTGTAGAACCCCACTCATTGGGCATTGTTCCGTCATCTATTGCAGTTACTACTTCAGGCGCAACCTTTTCTCCGATCCTGCCCGCAAAAACTGAGGTTCCCTTGGCAACACTTGTGGCTTCAAGCCCATGTCCGCAGGCTTCATGGAAAATTACACCTCCGAATGCATTGTCAATTACAACAGGCATTATCCCGGCCTTGCAATATTCTGCCTTTGCCATGACCACAGCAGTTGCAGCAGCACTTCTTCCAATTGCCTCAAGGTCAAGACCCTGTATAAACTCATATCCGCCATGGGTTCCCGGATTGGCGGATCCGGTTTGCATCTGCCCGTCTTTCTCAGCAACGGCATTTATCATTAATCTTGTATATACTCTTGTATCTTCCCGATACAGCCCATCGGTATTTGCTATTGCAACATTCTGAACAGTGTCTGAATAACTGGATGAAACCTGCTTTATTAAAGGATTATATCCCAATGCAGCATTGTAGGCTGTTCTGACAATTTCCAGTTTATTTCTTTTACTTACAGAATCCGGCATTATTTCAATTACATGAACCCTATTCGTCTTCATGTTGCTTAAAACCTTGATTCCACCCGGGGATGTCCCTTTTACTGCCTGGGACGCCTTTTTTGCTGTCTCAACAAGACTGTCCAGATCAAAGCTGTTTGTATATGCATAAATGCAGTTCAATCCATTGAAAATTCGTATTCCTACACCAAAGTCCCTGCCCGTCTGTGAAGATTCAAGCTGTCCATCAAGATAATTCAAGCTTGACTTACTGGAATCCTCTATAAACAATTCGGCGAAATCGCCACCTGTTGATACTGCCGCCTCAAGTACTGAGGCTATTACATTCTTTGAAATCATAAAGACCACCTTTATATGTTAATCCGGTTAACATTATATCACTTATACAAATTCTATTGCAGGCACATAATGGTTATATCCGTATTGCTCATCATAAAACCCCAGACTACTAAGATGATTTGACGAAAACAACCAACCATCCCGATGATGATTGGTTGTTTCCAATTAGCTTGGTGTGGATTTTACTTCAATTCAATATATTTTGAAGCATCACACTTAGTTTTGCGACTTCATCTTTTGTAAATGAAATTCCCTTTGACATTTTGGATCTGTCAGGCGACCATTCCCTGATGTCATACTTGGGTTCCCTTTCATTCCAGCTTATGTGGTTAAGTTCCTTACTCCAACCTGAACCGGATATACTTAGAACCCCCAGCCTTTCGACTATTTCATACTTGAAATCACTCATTGTCCATCCTCCTTAAATAACAATATATGTTAATTCTACATAGAGGTGTGATTTCCTTTATTTTTTACAATATTTAACATTTAGTATTTATTGAAGGAACACATTTCCGCAATTCCTTTCCTTACTTTTTTTCTTTGCTTGTAATCCTTTTCATATCCTATGGCTATTAATACACCTATTTTTTTGTTTTTTGGTATTTCCAGAAGTTTCTTTATTTCCTTATGACGGCTCCATCCGAGAATGCATGTGCCAATACCTAGTTCAGTTGCCTGCAGACAAAAGTTTTCTACAGAAATACCCATGTCAATAAGAGCATAATCAAGATTTGTGAAAAAGGATCCTGCATGCGAAGCAAAGGTACCCGGTTCCATTACAACAACTGCAAATGCCGCTGCATTATCCGTAAATTTATTGAATCTCACTACTGAATTATAAGTAAACGAAGCCAGCTCCTTACGTAATTCAGGCTCATCAACTATAATATATTTCCACGGCTGTGCATTACAGGCAGACGGAGCAAGGCGGGCTGCCTCAATACATTTTTCCAACAATCCTCTTTCAACAGGTCTGTCATCAAATTTTCTTGTACTTTGCCTGGTTTTAACCAATTTTTCAAAATCCATTTTGACGCCTCCTTTTGTGTTTACTTATTTTATACCTTAATTTCAATGCAATTATCAATGAAATTCTATATAATACCCTTAGCAGAATTTCCAGGGAGACTTTTCATGATTGAATATAAAGAAAACAAGCTAATAATAAGTAAACCGACATGCGGCTGCGATTATCATCGGATGCCTGATACAAACATATATATTGGGACAGACATAATAAAGAATTCAGCTGAATATATTAATAATCATGTAAATGGGACAAAATGCATGCTTGTAAGCGATGAAAAACTTTTTGGTTTATTCGGAGAAAAAGTCGTTGCTGCCCTTGCCCTTGTATTTGATGTTACCATATGCATCCCACCATCAGCCGGAGAATTAAAACCGGATAATGCAACCCTTGGTTACATCATGATGGAATACAAAGCCGAATTTGACTTTATGGCAGCCCTTGGGTCCGGAACTGTCAATGACCTTGTCAGATACGCTTCATCGTTGCTCAGAATACCCTTCATAAGCATAGGGACAGCTCCGTCAATGGATGGATATGTTTCTGTCATTTCCCCAATGCTAAAAGGAAACCTCAAGGTCAATCTTCCCGCAGAATATCCAATTGTAGGAATATATGACCTCGATATCCTGGCAACCGCTCCTGCGGAAATGCTCTTTTCGGGATTTGGGGATATCATTGGTAAATATATAGCAAAAGCTGACTGGATTCTAAGCTCGTATATAACCGGAGAACATGTTTGTCCTTACTGCCTGGAATTATCAGACAGGGCAATAAGTCTTGTTATGGAGAATGTTGACAAAATCTCTGATAGATCTCCAGAAGGAGTCAAGGTTCTGCTGGAAGCACTGCTGCTTACCGGTATTGCAATGCTTATAAATACAAATTCACGTCCTGCAGCTTCCAACGAACATAACATGGGTCACTTCTGGGAAATGATGAAGCTTGAAGCTGGGAAACCTCATCCTTCACATGGTGAAGCTGTAGGGATTGCAACACTCTATTGCCTGGCAATGTTTGAAAAGATACTGTCACTGGATTTATCATTGATAAACACAGAAAGTTTACCGGATGGAAATTTCAATCCGGTAACAAGGAAAGATCTGTTGCTTGAAATATACGGAAAAACCGTTGGAAAATCCATCATTGATGACAATACTGATGAACCTGTTTCCAGGACTGAAAGATTGCAAAGAGTTGATAACTTTATCAGTAAGTTTGATGAAATCAAGGAAGCAATGTCTTTTTTACCGGATTACAGGCAAATCCTTGGGATTTACACCAAACTGGGCGGACCCTTGAATGCCGGTCAAATAGGTATAGAAAAAGAATTGCTTAAGAACAGTTTGCTTTATGCAAAGGATTATCGAAGCAGATATAATGTTTTTAAAACGGCAGAAGAGCTTGGAATACTGGATGATTTGACAGAACAAATTCTAGATATTTTCTAATCTTTGTTTTTCATCGTTTGGTTCTATATGAATGGATACAAGTGAATTGTCTCCGATATATGCTTTCAGTGAACACTCCAATTCCGTTGCTATGTCATGGGCTGTGCGTATATCAAGTTTACCATCTACAAGGATATGAACATCCACAGCATTGGTACTTCCGCCTTTTCTGGTTCTCAGATGATGATAATCCTGACCATTCGGATGATATTCACACCCACTTTTTATCAAAGCGGTTTTTTCTTCTTCAAGTGCTGCATCTACCAGCTGTCCGATATTTGGAACCAGTATTTTATATGCAGCCTTGAAAATAAAGAAACTGACCACAATCTGGGCAACTGAATCAAGGAATGCAAATTCAGGGCCAAGTATCAAAGCTGCACCAACGCCAATCATGACCCCGAGGGAGGATAGTGCATCAGAACGGTGGTGCCAGGCATTTGCAATAAGAACATCGCTTCCCAGACTTTTCCCCGTGTGAATTGTTACCCTGTACAAAATTTCCTTTACAACAAGTGAAATACCGGCAGCGATAACAACCAGGAGGGAGGGAATTGCAATTTCCTCTCCCTTTGAGAAACCAATTATTTTTATGATTCCTTCCCGCCCGATTGAAAATCCTGCTATAAACAAAGCGACACTCACCAAAACCGTAGCAAGGGTTTCTACTTTTCCATGACCGTAGTTATGTTTTTCATCTGCAGGTTTTCGGGTAATATAAATTGAAACATAAACAATAACATCCGTAGCCAAGTCAGATATTGAATGGACACCGTCAGCAATCAGTGCCCCGCTGCTGCCAATGAAGCCGACAATTAATTTCATTGTGCTTAAAAAAGCATTTATTATAAAGCTTAGTACTGTAATTCTCACTGCTTTTGAATTTTCCATATTATCTTCCGCTGCTCACTTTTATCTCTGTAGTGTTTCAATTAAAACAATTCAACCTGTCCCGAATCAACAGTTTCTTCTTCTACCTTGTTTCTCGCTTCTTCCATAACCCTTTCGCCAATCACCCATAGGGCTTTGTCAATCTCACGGAGTGTCAGTCCTGTCCTCCTTTTTAAATATGAACAATAACTGACATATTCGAGGTAATTATCCCATGTACTGGGTTTTGTGTTAGTAAATATACTTTTCCCAAGCTCTTCACGATATGCAGCCCAAACCTTGTTGTTCAATATGGGATACTCATGAGGTTTGAATATATGTATGAAAAAAGCTGGTATTACTATGGAATTCTTGGTTATTCTCCTGGCTTTGTTTATTAAATTATCCACCGGCAGGTTTCCATTCATAAAAGCCAGTCCGGCCCATAGATTTTCTCCCCTGACAGCCTCTTCGACAGCAGCTCTGTTACTTGGTGCAGACTCTGAAATATAGTAAATATTTTCATTAATCTGAACAGTTTCTATAGGGGATGCCTCTGTTTTTCTGACTTTTCCTAAAAACCAATAAAAAAGATGCCTGATATCCGTTTCCAATTGCTCGCCAGGTTCAACAGCCATTTTGATTCTTTTGATATAAAAATCATAGAATTCCTCGGCATGCCTGTCTGAATCATAATCATTTACTGACTCGCGTATTTCGGAAAGGGACGGCATAGCATTCCTCCTTGTCCGGTCTTGAACTCATTTTACCAAACCCTTTGGAATTACTCAAGAAATAGCAAAATTTACCAATTGTTATCTGACTATTTCCACATTGAATTTTTTGATTTCCTCAGTGTAGTTGATATTTTCATTTTCAAAAACCGAACCCGGTTCGAGGAATACGGTTTTCAATGTCAGGAAGAATATCTTAATGTCCATTATGACAGAGTAATTTCTAATATAAATCAAGTCATATCTAAGTTTGTCTTCTGCGCTGGTTGAGTATTTCCCCATTATCTGTGCAAGTCCTGAGATACCCGCCTTGACTGAATGGCGCTTGTCATAATCAGGCAGTTCCTTGCAAAATTCAGCCACAAATTCAGGGCGTTCAGGCCTTGGTCCAATAAGACTCATTTCTCCCTTTAGGACATTGATTATCTGAGGTGTTTCATCGAGCCTTGTTTTCCTCAGGAACTTACCAAAGGCAGTTATTCTCTCATCACCGGCATAACTTAGCACTGCACCGGTTTTAACTTCTGCATCAGTAACCATTGTTCGAAGTTTATAAATCTTAAAAATTCCGCCCTGTGTGACCCTGTCCTGTCTAAAGAAAACCGGTCCCTTTGAGTCTAACTTGATACAAACCGCACAGACAGCTAAAAAAGGAGCGATAAGAACCAGGAGCAACAATGAAAAAACCACATCAAA
>CAYYXJ010000084.1:7692-11578 GCA_964475455.1 uncultured Clostridiaceae bacterium
TTCTTCAGAAGTGAGTCCTCTGCTGTCAAAGTATAAATATGGGGTGTCATCAATTTGTGTAAGCTTCGGTCTCATGGTATTTATTTCATATATCTTGGGGGTCAGGAAAACAGTTGTATCATATCTGGCGCATATTTCTACAATCCAATCCTGCTTTTCCTTTTCTATGCCTGAACAAACAATGACGATATCAATCTTATTAAGATAATCGGGAAATTGCTCAAGGTTGCCATTCATATCAAATATATACTTGATTTCATGGGTCTGTTTTTTATTCTTAATGAAATCATACCCCGTTTTCATGCATTGCTCCAAAGGGCCGATAACTGCAATTAATTTTGTTTTCATGGTAAGTCTATACAAGAACTCAACAAGAATTCGTTCGCTGCTTAGAAATGCAGCTAAAAGAAGAAAAACAAATATATATGATATCTTTACAGTTTGATTGTGCCATGCCCTTATATTTACAAATATAGCAAACAGAATTGTACCTGCAAAAGCTGACAGGACACTGTTAAATATAATTTCAATATATTTCTTGAAAATATTTCTATACATGTCAGTGAATATAAATATCAAGACTGTAGCTCCGGCAGGGAGATAAACAATTTTCCTTAAATTCAATAGCTTTGCAAACGGCTGTGAATTCCCGAAAATCAAAACAATGTAAAAGCATAGAAAAACTATAAATATATCCAGTATTATTACAAGATAATTTCTAAGTCTGGTTTCTCCTGTCATTCTTTTTCCCCTATCCCCAAAAATTCTGCATATTGCTTTGCGGCTCTCTCAACGCTATAAATATCCATTAATCTGGCTGCCCTTGATTTTAAATAATTCCTGTCGATTTCCTTGTAAAGGACTATAAGCATTTTATTGGCAATTTCTGAATAATTATGAGGATTATTGATATATTCATCGCATTCAATCCCATCAGCATCTTTTATTGCAGACATTTCCACTGACAGCACCCTGGTTTCACAAGCCATTGCTTCAAGGGGTGTGTATCCAAATCCTTTGTATCTTGATGCGTTGACAAACAGATCTGCATTCCTGTAATATCCGAAGAGTATTTCTCTGCTGATCCTGCCGGTGACAATTATACGGTCCTTTAAACCAGCTCTTTTTATGTATCTATATGCACGGCCTTTTTCATCTATATCCCCTATTACCACAAGATCGTGGGGGATTTCATTGCGTATGTTTCTGAACGATTTTAAAATTGCTATAAGGTTTTTTTGTTCACTGTCACTATTGACAGACAAAATGAATTTTTTCTTTAAAACAATTTCTACTCCGGCCCGGATATCAACAAGCGGATTACATATAACCTGCACATTATCACTTGACATGTGTTTATGCCTTACAAGGATTTCATCCTTGACCATTTCACCGGCAGCTGCTATTTTGTTTAGTTTTTTCAGTTTATTATATGCTTTTCTTCTAGCCTGCCTTGAAACTTCCTTTGTGTTCATGCCATGCACCGTTGCCCTTGTCAGGCATGGGAGATTTGTGCTCATGAGTTTATGGACATGGGGATAATAAATAAGATCCACAGGATTCTTTCTGACATATTTACGAAGTTTTGTCTTGTAGAACTTCTTACCCGTCTTTTTAAATCCGACAACATGCAGTCCCGGATATTCCTTCAGTAATTGTTTTTTCATTTGTTCCGTGGAATAAACCACTAGATTGGTACTTTTCCCAAGATTGTAAAGGCCTTGCAAAAGTCCGAGGGCAAAAACCTCTTCCCCTGTTTTACCTTCCATTTCAGAAACAAATGTTAAGTCATACCCGACTGTTTTCATATATCAACTTCCCCTTCTGATACATTTTATCATATATAAATCCGGGCACAAATAGCCCGCCCGTGGTCCAGATTATATGATAAGCATCCCTGTTGATATTTCCTGTCATAAATGGACCGGGTATTCCCGCCGCTGCAGAAGGCTCAATCTTTATATTTTCATTTTTATCAAGCAGATAAAGATATTTGAACATATCATCATCATTGATGGTATAAAATCCATCACACAGTCTTTCGGCAAGCGGAGCAACAAAGTCAGATGGACTTGCCACTGCAAGACCATCCAGTTCAGTCACATTGTCAAGTCCGTAATCGTTTACATTAGTTTTACCATACCCTTTTGTCAATACCCCCAGCATCATTGAAGGGGATGATACAGGTTCAGCAAAATAACATTCAACAGCATCATTGAAAACATGCCTGAACCCGAATGTAATTCCTCCGGGAGCACCTCCGACTCCGCATGGCAGATAAAGAATAACAGGCTTTTCCCTTGAGGGAACTATGCCGAACTTTTCAAAATCATCCCTGATTCTAAGTGCAGCAACTGCATACCCCATAAAAAGATTCCTTGACCGCTCGTCATCAACAAAATGAATCTTTTCATCATTTTCCGCTTCTTTTCTACCCATTGATACAGCATAAGTAAAGTCGCCATTATGTTCAATTACCTCAACTCCTTTTTGACGTAATCTTTCTTTTTTCCACTGTTTGGCATCCCTTGACATATGAACCCTTGCGTTGAAACCAAGTGCTGCACTCATTATTCCGATACTCAACCCAAGATTACCGGTAGAAGCGACACTGATTGTATATTCTGAAAGCAATTCTCTTATATGCGGATCAAGTATTTTTATATAGTCATCACTTGGATCAAGCATGTTAGCAGCAATAAGTATATCCTCGGTAACCTTCAATACTTCATAAAGTCCACCTCTGGCTTTAATGGATCCGGCTACTTCAAGATGGCTGTCAAGCTTTAACCACATGCTTCCTTTCAAATTTGGATATAAGGAAGCAGCCAGCTTTTCAGCCGGTACAAAAGGCGACTCAATTATTCCACCATTTGTTTCAGGAAACAGTGAATTTATTACCGGAGCGAATCTGGACATTCTTCTTTTTGCATCCCATATATCATTGATTCCAATGTCAAGTTCACCGAGAAAATTCATGGGGGTTTTTTCAACAATATTGTTTTTATAGAATACCGGTTCTTTATTTTTTATTCTGTTAATTATATCTTCCACTTTATATCCTTTTTGCAATTGAATTCATTGTATAAATAACCATATAAAATATGCTTCGCATAAATGCAAGTTTCTCAATCCTGCGGTATGCCCTCCATCTCCATAATGCAGCTTTCAGCTTATTCCCGGACAATGAATTTGCTGATACCCTGTAGAAAGCAAGGGATTCTTCCATACCCATCAGTTTGTATCCCTTTTTAACAAAATAAAGCCAAAGAAGATAATCTTCATGCCTGCTATCTGAGAAATAAATATCATTTTGAATATACTGTCTGTCAATCAAAACAGTCAGTGTTCCTATGTAGTTGTTTCTGAGCAATGAGTCATAATCTGCAGTTTTATTAAAACTGGAAATTAATTTCCCTGTTGCCATTCCTCTTGAATCCATTAACTCATATGATGAGTAAACCATTGCACAATCATTTCGCCTCATGAAATTCAATTGTTTTTCCAGCTTTTCAGCCTTCCATCTATCATCAGAATCAAGGAATGAAATATATCTCCCTCTTGCCATTTCCAGGGCTTTGTTTCTTGCAGAAGAAACACCTGAATTGAAAATACCTTTGACAACTAAAATTCTACTGTCTGTTTCAGAAAACTTCCGTGCAATCTCAAAAGTACCGTCACCGGAGCAATCATCATAAATAAGCAGCTCCCAATTTTCATACGTCTGAGCAATGACAGATTCCACAGCACCTGAAATTGTTTTTTCACTGTAGTAAGCCGGCATTATAACTGAAACTATTTCATTATCCCATTTTTGCACATCTGAAATCATATGAATATCCTACCTTAAAACCATCTCTGACACAACATCCCTGGGATAACGTGT
>CAYYXJ010000085.1:0-4257 GCA_964475455.1 uncultured Clostridiaceae bacterium
TCGAATATATGGGCAGTGGTAACAACCCATCCCTCATCATTCAATGTCATAAAAGCACCCAGTCCGCATTCCACCCGGCCGTCATACTTCCTTGTTGAAACAATTACCGGATGAGTAAATCCTTTTGCAATATCATATCCCTTTGTAAACATCTCCACCGCCTTAATGCTATTTTAACATCAGCTGATACAATTTTCACTTGTTCAGATGAAGTTCATACATTATTAACATTAATTACAATAAATATTCATTTCCGATTTATATATTAAAAGTAAATCTATTGATCTTCGGATATAATATGAGGTAGATATGGAAATATTTTTAAACTTTGGTCTGGCATGGATATCGGTTCTAATTACTCTTTTTCTTATTCTGGTATTTTTTACAAGGAAATCAATTGTTGCCTTTCCAAAATCCAGAAAAACCTTTGTCCGGATTAATAAAGCATTGAGAAAGCACCACAAACTTATTGGGATAATACTTATTGCAATCGGTTTGATTCATGGTATCTTTTCGTCCGAAAAATTATTTTCAATTAATCTTGGAACAATCAGCTGGTTGCTGTCTATACTTCTTGGAGTTAACTGGATGCTCAGGGAAAAACTAATTCACTTCAAAGGTTGGATGTTCTATCATCGTATTCTGGTTTTAGCATTTTCCCTGTCAATTATAATTCACGTGGTGGATGTTGGTGGAATCCAGGTTTTCAATGTTATGAATATGGCTTCCAATGATACTTCAGAAACCATGACGGGGACTTTCTCACTTGATGAAAATGAAGGTTCAGGAGAAATTCATGATTCAGCAGGTTCCGGCGGGACCAGAAATCGCGGAGGGCGAAATAACTCCCTGTCCTCAGATAGTGATCCAACATTTATAACCGGAATTCCGGCTTCCTCAACGCCTGTTCCTTCCAATGAAACAAACTTGACCGACGGGACCTATACAGGAACAGCAACAGGATATAGACCCGGTCTGGTTGTTTCAGTGGAAATCTCAGACAATAGAATAACAGCCATCGAAATCATCTCGCACAATGAAGTAGGATCCAGGTTTTATAATGAACCGATTGCAGAAATTCCTAAGCTCATAATTGATGAACAGGATACCGCAGTGGATGTAATTTCCGGAGCAACAAAAACATCCAACGGCATAATAAATGCTGTTGAAGATGCACTTTCACAAGCTGCCGGTAATTGAAAATTCATCATACCCTTGTTTTGCCGGCATCCTCCCATTTTAAATACAGTTCATCAAGTTCCTTAATCTTATCCTGGTAATCCAGATAATCATCATAGGTAGTATTCTCATTCATGCCTGACTCGAACTCATCTTTATAGTTTTCAAGTTCATGTATCTTTGATTCAATTTCCTCTATGATGCGTTTTCTTTCTTCTGATGCTTTCTTCTCCCTGTCAAGCCTAAGTTTATTCATGTGTTTTTTGTATTTTTCCTCTTTGCGATCAGGGGAAATTTCAAGCATGATATTACTGTTGTTTTGAAGATAATAACTGTAATTACCTTCATAAACTTTAATTTCGCTGTTCTCAATTGCGATGATTCTGTTTATACAGTTTTCCAAAAAATATCTGTCATGGGAAATAGCAATTACCGTTCCTTTGAAATCGGAAAAAGCATTCTGCATTATATCCTTTGTATATATATCAAGATGATTTGTGGGTTCATCCATTACCAGACAATTGGGTTTATCCAGCAAAACCAGAGCCAGTGCAAGCCTGGATTTTTCTCCGCCGCTAAGAACTTTCAGCTTCTTTCTTGTTTCTTCTCCGTAGAACTTGAAGTTAGCTGCATAAGCAAGAGCATTGGATTCAGACATCTCCCCGGTTTTACTTCTCATACTTTCATCAATAAGCTTTTCAAGTACAGTAATTTCTTCATCATTAAAAACTATATCCTGGGAGATATAACCATATCGAACCCAGCTGCCAAGGGATGCACAACCAGTAAAATCCATGTCTTTTCCTGAAAGAATATTAAGGAGGGTGGTTTTACCACTACCATTTTCACCTATTATTCCCAGCTTATCCCCACCCTTTATAAGGAAATCAGCATCATGGAATAACATACGGCTTCCGAAATTTTTTCCCAACCCTTGTGCTGTTGCAACTTCCTTGCTGACATGAATATCATGGTCCAGGTTAATTACAGCCGAAGGAATCCGGCCAAGATGCATGGCTGAGCCTGAACGTTTGATGTCTGCTAGTTCCTGTTCCATTTTTTCAATTTTCTTAAGCCTGCTATTGAATGCAGATATTTTGCGCTGGTGCCGCAGTGTTTGTACAATTTCCTTTTCAGCCAGAATTTTCTTTTCCAGGTCCCTTTGGGTTTTTCTGTTGAATTCCCTCATGACATCTTTTTGTTCAAGATATTCCGAGTAACTGCTTTTCATTGTCCTGACAGTACCGGATTCCAGCTCAATGACCCTGGTTGCAACCTTATCAAGAAAATATCTGTCATGTGAAACAAAAAGAACTCCACCGGAAAAGTTAATCAGATATGCCTCAAGCCATTCCAATGCTTTTATATCCAAATGATTTGTAGGTTCATCAAGGACCAACACATCAGGTTTGGAAATTATAGTTCTGGCCAGCAATACTCGCAGCTTTTCTCCCCCGCTGAGATTCGGAAGAGGAACTTTAAGTGATTCCCGCTGAAGACCAAGTCCATGAAGTACATAAAGCATGGTTTTCTCAAAATTATATCCATCAGCAGCAGAAAACCGGTCCACCAAGGCATCATATCCAGACATCAGTCTGTTTAGCTCATCAGGATTTTCGGAGCTTTCTGCTATAAGCTTTTCAAGCTCCCTCATTTTATTTTCCATCATATCAATTTCAGAAACCTGTGCAGCTGTTTTTTGGTCAGCCTCATCCGAATAGAATTCTGAGAAATCCTGGGAAATATAACCCACTTTTGAACCTTTGGGAATAATGACCCTCCCATGGTCAGGTGTTTCCAAACCCATTATTATTTTTAGAAGGGTTGTTTTGCCCGAACCGTTGCTTCCAACGAGTGCAACCCTTTCATTTTTCTGTACTGTAAAATCAACTCCGTCGAGTATTGTTTTTTCTACATATTTCTTTTTTATATTTTCAATTGTAATCAAGCTCATAGTATCCTCCGATGCATATACCAGGGTTAGCTTGTCAGTATTCGTAAATTTACTTGAAAACGATGATAAAACAACCGTTTCATGGAACCGCTGTGTATCCAGAAAATTCCAAAAACCAGGGAACGGCCTGCGCCATCCCAAAATTAATCAATGTATTTTCCCGGCTACTCGCTGCTTAGGCTCCGGACAAAGCTCACCAATTCTTTTATCCCTGTACGGAGCGAAGGCCGGACGCATTTATAAACAACATGTCCTGTCTCCTTGATTGTTTTCAATGGTAATTATATTGAATCAAAATTCATATGTCAAACAGTTGATTGATTCGGTTTATCCCATTGAATAATGTCTTGGCTTTATTATTCCAGGGTCTATTTTTTTTGATTTTTTTTGAGTGAAAAACTCCTGATATCAGAGCTACCGGCATCATAACCATGCTACCGAGAAGAATGCCAAGTTCATTTGTGATACTGCTGCCGTCTACGGGGTTACCTTTAAGTCTGCTTTTCAGACATCCATATGCTATACCATAAGCATTTCCCATCATTATTATTCGGGTTGAGGCCAGTATGCCAAGGGCTTTTTCAGGACCATATTCCTCCACCAGCCTATCCCAGGCAGATTCAGTGTATTTCCCCCGCTTGTCCGCATAATGCTGTGCAAAGAATAATCCGGTTCCCTCTCCATCCGGTACGGTATCAAGGCTTCCGCTAAGAATGGAAGATATTTCCTCATCAGACATCCCATCCTTCAAAGCTTGTTCAGTGTGGAAATATGAACAAACCCTGCATCCGTTGACCTCTGTTACGGCAAGCATTATCCTGTGGGTAAAATCCTTGTTCATGAGATTCTTTTTTTCGGCTGCCCGCATAAATTTCATGGTAGAAAAGGCATCCCTCATAATTCCATAAAATTCCCTGGTTTTAAATATCCTTTTGTTGTATTCCAATGCCATATCAATGTTTTTTCTTTCCGCTGTATTTGCGCTTTGAAGGCCTGTATATTTCTTTTCTTCTTTTATTTGATGACTTCTTTTTACCATCAAGGATCATGTCAATTTCGCCCCTGTTGATGTTTACTGAAACCACCTTTACCCTGACAGGCATCCCAATGGTATATCTGCCGGG
>CAYYXJ010000085.1:4308-11500 GCA_964475455.1 uncultured Clostridiaceae bacterium
ATAAAGGCTGTGATTGTCCTTGTCAAATATATAATAGCCGTCAAGATTGTCTAACCGTACAAGCCCTTCCACTGTATTCTCAAGTTCAACAAACATTCCAAAACCTGTAACTCCGGAAACAACACCGTCAAAGATTTCTCCGACATGTTTTTCCATGTAGAGTGCTTTGTAATAATCAACAAGCTGTCTTTCGGCCTTTTCAGCTTTTCTTTCCATTTCTGAAGAAGAACGTGCAATTGTCGCAGCATGAACCTCCATAAGCCTGATTTCCCGTTCGCTGATCTGAAGGCCCTGCTTTTCAGAATTGATTTTTTGTTTGATTAATCTATGGATCATTAAATCAGGATATCGACGGATAGGTGATGTAAAATGGCTGTAATTTTCAGAAGCAAGACCAAAATGACCTTCATTTACAGTGCTGTATTCAGCCTTTCTCATTGACCTGAGGACAACGGTATTTACCAGATGTTCATATGGCTTTCCCTTGGCATCCACAATTACTTTCTGAAGCGCAGCCGGGTGAATATTCTCAGAATTCTTTATGCCAAGGCCCATATTGGACAAAAAGCGGTTGAGGTCCTTTATTTTATCCTGGTCAGGTTTACCATGCACTCTGAAAATAAATGGAAAACCTATCCATCCAAACTCCTCTGCAACGGTTTCATTGCAAAGTATCATAAACTCCTCGATTATCCTGTTGGCTTCGGTAATGTTATATTGAGTTACTCCTGTAGGACGGCCGTTTGCATCAACGATTATCTTTGATTCCTGAAAATCAAAGTCTATTGAGCCTCTGTCCCTCCTTTTCTTCCTTAGAATTTTAGATAGTTCATGCATGGTTTTGAAGACCGGAATCAGATTCCGGTATCTCTCCTCCAGCTCACTGTGACCACCTTCCAGTAACTTATGAACATTGTCATATGTCATTCGTTCGTTGCTTCTTATAATACTTTCAAATGTTTGTGATTCAGTTACATTACCTAAGTTGTCTATGGTCATCCTTACTGTAAAAGCCAGTTTATCTCCATCCGGATTAAGGCTGCAGAGATTATTTGAAAGGATTTCCGGAAGCATTGGTATAACCCTGTCAACCAGATATACACTGGTACCTCTGTCTGAAGCTTCATTATCAAGTTCCGAACCTTCTCTCACATAATGGCTGACATCAGCGATATGAACCCACAGTGTATATGTTCCGTTGTTGTTTTTCTCAATTGAAATTGCATCATCAAGGTCCTTTGCATCTGCTCCGTCGATTGTTATGGTAAGAAGACTGCGAAGATCCTCCCGGTTTTTCACATCATCCGATTTTTCGAACCCGGCAATTTTTTCAGCTTCCGCTATAGCTTCTGCAGGATATTCTGACTCATAGCCATATAGCTGTAATAAATATTTATAAAATGCCCTTGGGTCTGAACTCCTCGCTATAACAGACTTTACAGTTCCTTTGGCAGGCAGTCTGCCATGCTGGGCCCGTGTAATCTCAACTGAAACCACATCGCCGTCATAGATGTCAAAAGGTGATGAGCTGTCAAGATTTATCTCTCCGAATCTTTTGTCAAATGGGATAAGAATTGTTTCTCCTGTAATGCTTACAGTTCCAAGGACCTCATTTCTTTGTTCGTTCAGAATCTGAACAACTTCACCCCGGAATCTTTTTTCATCACCACCGGCCGGTGTCGACTTAACGAGAACACTGTCGCCATGCATTGCTCCATTCATTTTCTCCGGAGCTATGAAGACATCCTCTTTGTCCCTGTCATCAGGTATCAGAAAGAAAAATCTACCTGCAGTTCCCTGAATTGTACCTTTGACCAGCTTTGTATCCCTGGGAATAACATATCTGCCTTTGGCAGAAACCCCTACAACCTTTGTTTCCACCATTTGTTTCATAAGAAGGTTGAATTCATCCCTGTCAGCTTCAGGGACATCAAGTACAATATGCAATTCCTGAAGTGTCATGGGTGTATAATTTTCGCTGGTTAAATATGCAGCGATTTTTCTTTTTCTTTCTTCCCTGTGTTTCATTTAAATTCCATTCCGGTGGTTTTGATACTAATCCTGTCCACCACTGATATTTTTACCCAAAATGTAGTAATTGAAGCTAAAGCCATCTTCGGGTTCAAGCAATCCGGATTCCAGTATGCAGAAATCTGCATCTTCCAGTTTTTTCTTATATCTTTCAAATGTTATTGATGAAAAAAACCTAAGACCCACTCCATTTGAAGCTTCTAAAACTGTTTCACAGTCTTTACCTCCGTAGTTCCCTATGAAAACCACACCATCATCATACAGTACTCTCTTGATTTCTCCAAGAACACCAATAAGTTCCTCAAATGGAACGTGAAGCAGGCAGTTCATGGCATACACACCTTGAAATGATCCATCTTCAAAATCCATTCCATAGAAATCTGCGACCTTTGCATCAAGCCCTTTTTCGATACAATATCTGACATGCACAGGTGAAAGGTCAATGCAGGTAACATCCATTCCATTGTCCTTGAAATAACAGCTGTCCTGCCCTGTCCCGGCTCCTATTTCCAGAAATCTTTTAAAATCCCGTTCCTTCAGAAAATTCAGGAATCTTTCCCTGAGTATCAGTTTCCACCAGTTTTTTTCTTTATTTTCCCTGATGTCTGCATTATTGTCATAGAATTCCTGCAACTGCTTTTTTATATCCAAATTAACCCTCCAGTGAAAACTTATGCTTGCCTGGTCCCAGGATTCTTTTGTATCCCTTTGAGCCGGGTATATCAAATGCTGCTTGGCTGTTATCCGGAATGGATATCTCAAATAAGGTTTCTCCATTCTTTTTCTCCCATTTAACACTTACCAATCCGTTTTCTGTTTTATGTTCAGCCCTAACCCAGTCAAGTCCGCAGTTAACCTGTGGTTCCATAATTATTTTTTTAAATCCCGGACCACTTTCATCTGGTTTGATTCCTCCCAGATATTTAAAAAATACAGCAATAAAATCCGAGAACATATGATGATTCCTTGAACCTTCACCATTCCAGCACTCCCATAATGTTGTTGCACCCCTGTCAATCCAATTTCTGAATGAAGGAAATGTGGGATTGAGTATCATCCGCAGGGAAACATCCATCAAACCAGCTTCTCCAAGGATATTGTGCAGATACTTGTTGCCAAGAATTCCGGTATCCTGATGGAAATCTTTCATGGATATGGCGGACATGATATTTTTCAAAATCACAGGTATTTCGGCTTCATTGCCAAGACCCTGATATATCATACATGACAATGATGTCTGGCAGTCACTTAAAACACTGCCTTTCTTTTCATCATAGAAATGTCTGCGGAAATCTTCTTTGATCTTTTTTGCCTTTTCGCTGTAAACATGTTTATCTTTTTCAATTCCGAGCAAACCTGCCATTTTTGACAAAGTCTCCGCGGCATTGAAATAATATGCAGTATCTGTTACTTCCACCGGACATTCAAATGAGGACATGGTCACAGATAATGCCTTTCCTTCAAAAGGAGGACACCAATCACCTATGCCATACTTTAAAATGCTTTCCTCCTCCATAGCTTCCATATAACCGAAGTGTTTCTTTATTGCATCATAATTTTCCCTGATTATATCAATATTACCTTTATATAAATATATGTACCATGGAATCAGTGTCAACGCACTCGACCAGTCCGGTCCATTGCCCCAGTTATAACCCCAACCTGTAGACGGGACAACACAGGGAATCGACCCATCAGGTTTTTGTGAGTCCCTGATATCTCCAAGCCATTTGGTAAAAATGGGAGCTGTATCGAAATTAATAAGCATCTGTTCTGCAGACAGCGAAATATCTCCGGTCCATGCATTCTTTTCCCGATGAGGATCATCTGTAGGCAATCCATGGAAATTTGATACCGTAGCTTGGTTTGATGCTCTGTAAAGTGCATTTAAAATTTCGTTTGAACACTCAAACCAGCCAATTCTTGCAAAATCTGTATTTATCATCATTGCTTCAACATCAGGTTCAGACTCACAATTTATGATTTCTACATAATTAAACCCGTGATAAACAAATTCAGGATGCCAGTATTCAGTTTCATCAGTTCCCTTGGTATATTTATCTGTCTGGAATTCACCGCTTTTTACAAAAACTGATATATTTTTCTGGTTTATATGAATTTCATCATCTGCCAGCCGTTCAGAATATCTTACCGTTATTTCTGTGCCTTTTTTCCCTTTGAAACCAATATTACAAAAACCCGCCATATTGATACCCATATCAAATATATATGTTCCCTCGGGAGTCTTCCAACTGTTTACCGGTTTGAATCTTCTTGTAATCCTTATTGGTTCAGCCTCAAACGACTTTAATATCCCGCCCGGACATCTAGCTATACAGGCACTACTCCAGTCACTGTCATTATAATTCACCATATCCCAATGTTTATCTTCCAGTCTTGCATCATAAAACTCACCATTTCTAATACCATTGAACACAATAGGCCCAATAGAGCATCTCCACGATGAGTCGCTAATAATGGTTTCACGGTTTCCATCCGAATACGTAATGTGAATTTCTGCTATCAATTTAGGAAGACTGCGCCAAGTAGCCTCCCTTGAGTTCCATACATCCTGGGTAAAACAGTTGTACCAACCGTTTCCCAGGACAACTCCGATTGAGTTTTTCCCTTTGGAAATCTTATCAGTGATATCATATGTTGAATACAACACAGTACTGTCGTATTTTGTATATGCCTGGGCAAGAACTTCATCTGATACCGGCAATGCATTGATTGTAGCCTTGAAATAGCCAAGTCCACTTATATATAAAGTGGCTGAATCAACAGCTTCACCTACTGAAAAAACTTTTCTGAAATAAGGAGCCATAACTGCTTCATCAGGTTTTTTTTGAAAATCCGCACTTATCCAACGCCCTGTCCATTTGATGTTATTTGCTATATCGTTCATAGAAATACTTTCCTTGCTGCCTCCAGATACCCGTATCCATATAAATCGTCAGGTTGAAGATAACTGGTTTCTGTCCACTCATTCCAGCTGTTTATTACTATCAATGGCGGACCCTGGTGTTTGTCGGAATAATCTTTTGCCATTAAAAGTGCTTTTTGTATGTTTTCAGGTGTATTGTTTTTGGTAACTCCAGGCTTAAAGTCCATGAATCTAGGATTATTGTCCCACCCAAGTGATATAGATGGATAGTATGGAAGATGTCCCTCTTCATCAATGTCCTTCCATTCCTTGGCCACATCATCAAGTATTTCAAGATAATCCCTGTCAATGTCTGTAAACATCGCAAACTGATAATGGGTCATACTGTCATATCCCAATTTCTTTATAACATTCATGTCAGATGGTTTTCTCATGATGTATTGAAAGTGAACGCCTGCCAGTCCAGCCTGGACCGCCCTGTTTCTAAGCCATTCAAGAGCTTTAGCTGTTTTCTTCACTCCACCCAGTCCCTTGATCAAGTTGTCCGTATCAAAAATTGAAAGAACAGGTTTACCATTGATTTTATAATATTGTGGATGCAGAAAATATTTGTTGATAAGCCTATCAGAAATTATCTTGAATTCCGAAAAGTCCACTGCACCATCCCAAATCATACAATCTATGTGTGAATTACGCACATCCCATAGATGATCTGCGTTGTGATTAGCCCACATGACATAGAACTTCATTTTGTTATTGTTCTTTGCCTTTAGAAATCCATCATTAAGGCAGTTCTCTAAAAATGGCCTGCGGTCATACCAGTACCAGTCATATATGAATACATTGACGCCATGTGAAACTGCCTGGTCAATCTGCATTTCCATTACACCGGCATCGGCTTCATTTACATATCCCCATACAGGTTTTCTTGGCCATGTGTGTCCGGGAAATTTACTAACTGCATTTTTTACAGACTGCCATTCTCCATTGCCATCCGGCCAGAATATACGGGTTCTTGGTTCATCTCCTGTATAAGACGGCCATACATATGCTGCTACATCATAACTCATAAAATATACTCCTATATTATCCTTGACGGGCCCATGCCCTCAACTGCATGGTGTTTAACACCAAGCTTTTCCATCCATCTTCTCACTTCAACTGTTTTGAAATAATGTGAATTGAATTTATTCTTTCTTCTCTTATCCCTGTACCAAAGATTATTATCATAAAGCCACATGGGTGCAGTCCACATGCAAAGTTCAGGCTTAACAAGCTTATAAACATCTTCTCCGGCACCGTTTTGTCCATGGTGGGCCATCTGCACTATGTCACTTTTAAGTCGGTCACCAAAGCGTTCGGCAAGCTTCTGTCCTGCCCTGAATCCAAGGTCTCCAAGGAAAAGCACATCTTTACCATTTGGGAAAACTATCTTAAAGACCACGCATGTATCATTGACTGTTGAACCACCTGTATAACCGGGATCAAAATCAAGATAATCATCCGGCACTTTCATAATATCAATTATCATTCCGTCGACATTTAGTTTATCTCCTTCATTAAGAATCAGCGCAATAGCATCAAACATGGGAAGAACATCAAAAAATACCCGGTTGTCATCAGCATACTGTGGTTCTGCATCATATATCCAATCTACCGGGGGAAAGTTATAGCAGAGATTCTCTATTGTAATACCTCTCATGTCACCGCTTTTAGCAATATCAACAAGTGCATAATAATGATCACTGTGAACGTGGGTTATAATCCAGTATGAAACTACTGACCCATATTCATGTATTTTTTCAGTCAGATAGTTTGAATCACCTCTTAAGCCTCCGTCTATGACAACCAGCTTTCCATTTGGAGTTATTATAAGGTAAGACATCATCTGTGTCTTGGTCATATTTGGTTCCTGGATTATGGTATATCCACCAAGACCGACTTTGAAGAGCTGCTCTTCCATTTACTGTCCTCCTGGTATTTTTTCAAGCTGTTTCAGGATACACGTGAGTTCCCGGCCACCATGTTCGATGACAATCTTTCCGGAGACCATTCCACGCTTGAATATATCTCACGACTACCCCAAGGAAAAAACATTGTGATACAGCTGTCGCAAAAGGGGCAGCAAATCACGGTAGACACAATCAACAACCGATTCTCTTTACAGGACATGCTGAGAGACGAAACCAAAGACACGACCTTCCTGGCTTCGTACCTCTATTATCTGGGCATACTGACAATCGGCGGCATAAACGATATGGGTAAAATCGTTCT
>CAYYXJ010000086.1:0-9510 GCA_964475455.1 uncultured Clostridiaceae bacterium
ATTGCATAGTTCCGTATGTAAGGGGGAGGGAAAAAAGCCGACTCCCCGATGAAATAATACGGGAAATAAAA
This sequence comes from uncultured Clostridiaceae bacterium, assembly GCA_964475455.1. Taxonomy (GTDB): domain Bacteria; phylum Bacillota; class Clostridia; order DUPQ01; family DUPQ01; genus JAFGQE01. The sequence continues at coordinate 72 of CAYYXJ010000086.1, forward strand.
GAGCTCGCAGCAAGCGGAGCCAGGGAAATCATGCTGCTGGGACAAAATGTCAATTCATATAAAGGAGGCCTTGGATTTGCAGGGCTGCTGAATGAAATAGGTAAAATTGAAGAGATTAGCAGAGTAAGGTTCATGACCAGTCATCCCAAGGATATCGCAGAGGATGTTCTGAATGCAATTGCCCGGAATTCAAACATTTGCAATCAGCTGCATCTGCCGCTTCAATCAGGCAGTACAAGAATATTAAAATTGATGAACAGGAAATACACGAAGGAATCATATCTTAAGACGATAGAAGCTGCTAAGATAATTGTACCCGGTATAGGACTGAGTACTGATATTATTGTAGGATTTCCGGGGGAAACCGAAGAGGATTTCCTGGAAACACTTGATGTGTTGAAAAAAGCCAGGTTCGATTTTGCATATACCTTCATTTATTCGCCAAGAAAAGGAACACCTGCTGCTGAAATGATAAATCAGGTGCCGGAAAAAACCAAACACCAGCGGTTTAACCGGTTGCTTGAAGTACAGAATGATATTACACTTGAACTGAATAGAAAATCAATCGGACGGATTGAAGAGGTGCTGGTCGAAGGCAGAAGCAAGACAAATGACAAAACCCTGACGGGGAGAACCGGCAGCAACAAAATAGTAAATTTTTACAGTGAATGTGACAAGAAAAGCGATTTTGCAAAAATAAAGATAACAGAAGCCGGTACATGGCATCTGGAAGGAGAATTACTGAAATGGATGTAATAGAAAAAGCCAGGGAACTTGCAGCGGCAATATTAAAAACAGATGAATATTTGAATATGACTGCAGCAGAGGAAATCATGAGCAATGATGAAGAAGGGACTGGATTGATGCAGGACATGGAACTTCTTCAACAGGAATATATCAAAAGTGCCAGGGAAGGTGCCTCAAAGGAAGATTTGCTTGAACTTGAGCAATACCTGCAGGAAAAGCACAGTGAGCTTCTTTCATATCCCGTTACCGGTGATTATATTAGAGCCAAGGCGGAATTTGACAGGCTTATTAAAAAAATCAACACTGAGATTACCACCGGAATTACAGGCTGTGCTGAAGATGACTGTGAAGGATGCAGCGGCTGCAATTAGGAGAAAAAATGCCCGAGTACACACCTATGATGGTTCAGTATTTCAAAATAAAGGATAAGTATGAGGATTGCATACTTTTCTACAGACTCGGGGATTTTTATGAGATGTTTTTTGATGATGCTCTTGAGGCATCCAAGGTGCTTGGCATCACCCTTACCGGGCGGAACTGCGGTCTAGAAGAAAGGGCTCCAATGTGCGGAGTGCCGTTTCACAGTGCTGACAGCTATATTGCAAAGCTGATTGAAAAAGGCTACAAAGTAGCTATTTGCGAGCAGGTTGAAAATCCTGCCGATGCCAAGGGTCTGGTAAAAAGGGATGTGGTCAGGGTTATTACACCGGGAACCATAACCGAAGAGTCAATGCTTAATGAAACCAGAAATAACTACTTGATGTCTGTGGTAACCGAAGGTGTATGCTTTGGTTTCGCTGCATGCGATATATCAACAGGGGATTTTCATGCAGCACAGGTGACCTGGGGTGACACATTATCCAAGCTTATTGATGAAGCAGTTAAATTCAGCCCTGCTGAAATTGTTTTACCTGGTGACACAGGCGAAAATATTATCAGGGTTCTAAAAGAAAGCACAGGTGCATATATATCAAAGCAGGCTTCCGGATATTTTGATATGGAAAACAACAAAAATTATCTGGAAGGACGGCTTGATGCAGGAAGCTATAGGGATTACGATATCTGGACCAAGGCTTCTGCGGGATTGCTTAAATATGTTGAGGATACCAGAAAATCATCCCTGGAGCATATCAGGAGCATCAAAAACTATGTGCCGGAAAAATTTCTGATTCTGGACGCAACGGCCAGGAGAAATCTCGAGCTGACAGCAAATATCATTGATGGCAAGAAAAAAGGAACATTACTGGGAGTTTTGGACAGAACTGTAACAAGCATGGGAGCAAGGACCCTCAGAAGCTGGATAGAACAACCGCTGATGGATGTTAATGATATTAATATGAGGCTTGATGCTGTGGGTGAACTCAAGGATTCCTTCATGGTGCGAATGGAACTCATGGAACTCTTAAATAATGTTTATGACATGGAACGCCTAACATCCAAGCTTATCATGGGCAATGTCAATGGCAGGGACCTGATTGCATTGAAAACTTCACTTGACCAGCTGCCTCATATAAAAAAGACACTTATAGCATTGAAAAGCGATGCACTGAAGATTGTGTACAGTGAAATGGAGAGTCTGGGCAGTGTAAGTGAACTTATAGAAAAGGCAATAGTTGAACAACCTCCTTTGGCAATAACAGAAGGAGGACTCATAAGAAATGGTTACAATGATGAAGTTGATGAACTTAGAAAATCCACCGGTGGTGGAAAGGATTGGTTGCTTGAGTTTGAGGCAAAGGAACGGGAGCTTACCGGAATAAAAAATCTTAAGGTCGGTTTCAATAAGGTCTTTGGATATTATATAGATGTTACCCGGTCCTATTATGATTTGGTACCCGAACATTATATTAGAAAGCAGACCCTCGCTAATAATGAAAGATTCATTACAGATGAACTTAAGAAAATGGAAACTTCCATACTTGGAGCTGAGGAAAAGCTTGTTAGGTTGGAGTATAACCTGTTTTCAGAACTTAGGAACGAGCTGGCAGGTTATGGCAAAAGTCTTCAAAGAACTGCTAAAGCCCTTTGCAGACTTGACGCATTTTGTTCACTTGCAGAAACAGCTGACAGGGAGAATTACTGCAGACCGGAAATAACCCTGAATTCGATTCTTGATATCAAGGATGGACGGCATCCGGTGGTTGAAAAAATGCCTTCCTGTGATAATTTTATTCCCAATGATACATTTTCAGATAATAAGGAAAATATGGTTTCAGTTATAACCGGGCCCAATATGGCTGGAAAATCAACTTACATGCGTCAAACTGCTTTGATAGTAATTCTTGCACAGACCGGGAGCTTTGTTCCTGCACAATCTGCCGTAATAGGTATATGCGACAGAGTTTTTACAAGAATAGGTGCTTCAGACAATCTTGCAGGAGGGCAAAGTACATTCATGCTCGAAATGAGTGAAGTTGCAGACATATTAAAGGATGCATCAGATAAGAGTCTGCTGATACTTGATGAAATTGGCAGAGGGACCAGCACTTTTGACGGCCTTGCCATAGCGTGGTCGGTAATAGAGTATATTAGCAGGAAATCAGGATGCAGAACTTTGTTTTCGACTCATTACCATGAACTTACGGAGCTTGAGGGTAACCTTGATGGAGTGAAGAACTATAGGATTACAGCTGAAAAGAAAGGCCGGGATGTAATTTTTCTGAGAAAGGTTGTCAGGGGTAGTGCTGATGAAAGTTATGGCATACAGGTTGCACATCTTGCCGGAGTTCCGGAAAGTGTAGTCAACCGGGCAGCTGAAATCCTTGAGGAACTTGAAAGAAATGACATCGGTAAAAGAAAACGCCTTAAGGAAAGTATGAAGATAGACGGACAGTTGAGCATTCTTGATTACAACAGCAGAAATGAAGGGGAAGAATATGTAATCAAGAATATAAAGGAGCTGGATGCTCAGAATCTGACTCCGCTGGAAGCACTGAATAAGTTATTCGAAATGAAGAACAAGTTGAAATGATGTTAAAAAGAATTGTTATATTGGATGAAAATACTTCAAATCAGATAGCCGCAGGTGAGGTCATAGAAAGACCTGCCTCCATAATCAAGGAATTGGTGGAAAATTCCATTGATGCAGGCTCTAAAAATATCACAATAGAAATATCCAAAGGGGGAATATCGCTGATCCGTGTCAGTGATGACGGCTCGGGCATCCATGCTGATGATGTGGAAATGGCTTTTGAGAGACACGGCACTAGTAAAATAAGAAAAGCTGATGACCTGAAGACTGTTTCTACAATGGGCTTCAGAGGTGAAGCTTTACCGAGTATAGCCAGTGTTTCAAGACTGGATCTGGATACAAGAATCCATGATTCAGTTTCCGGTGTAAAGATAAAAGTTGCAGGTGGTGACATCCTAAGCAAGGTTAAGTCAAACAGACAACCCGGAACAACAATTACTGTCAGGGATTTATTTTTCAATGTGCCTGCAAGGTATAAATTTCTTAAAAATGACCAGTCTGAGGCAAGGCATTGTTCTGATATTGTAACGCGTATGGCACTTGCCCACCCGGAAATAAGCTTTTTGTATTCATCCAACGGAACAGAGATTCTAAGAACTCCAGGCGACGGAAGTTTGCAAAGTGTTGTCTATTGTGCATACGGAAGAGAAATAATGTCCAATTTGTTTGAAGTAAACTATAGGGATAACCTTTGTACCATTACCGGTTTTACAGGAAATAGGTTTGCTGCAAGGGGAAACAGGCAGACGCAGACAGTTTTTGTTAATGGTAGGTATATCAAGGACAGTACAATCACCAGGGCTGTTGAAAAGGCTTATGAAACAGAGATAATGAAGGGAAAGTTCCCATTTTATGTGTTGAATCTTAATATAGATGCCGGACAGGTTGATGTGAATGTACATCCTGCGAAAACTGAAGTCAGGTTTCAAAGGGGTAATGAAATTTTCAATTCTTTTTATTCGGCAATAAAGTCTGCAATTGATGTTTCCAGAGGAATCACACCGGCAGAGGCGGGTGCTGCTAGGGTAAGAAAACCGGATTTGAGTCCGGGAAGTATATCCGATGAGAAAAACTCGCTCTTTAACAATGCTTTCAAAGAACCGGAACGAAAGTCCATCTCTCCCGAAATGCATGAAGCTTTGATTAAGGCAAAAAAACTATTTTACGAGGAAACTGCTTCTGAAATTTCCAATGTCATGGAACAGGAAACCGGATACAACAATTCTGATAAAAAAAACGGGACAGAACATATTGAGGTTCTGAAAAATGCCAGAATTGCAGGAGTATTGTTTAATACCTTTATTTTGCTGGAGTATACAGCCGATGAAATGCTGGTAATTGACCAGCATGCTGCCCATGAGAGAATTACATATGAGGGACTGCTTAAGAAAAAATTACTCAAAAGCGTTGATTCACAGAAATTGATGGTACCTTACAGGGTCAGCATGACCAGTGGCCTGACAATGCTGGCAGAGGAAAACAGGGATTTGATTGAAGAGCTTGGCTTTGAATTCAGCCTTCTGGGTCCGGATGAAATTGCAGTCAGGGCAATACCCATTGAAATATCCGGAGATAATACAGGAGAGGTTTTTCTTGCATTGCTTGACAGCATAGAAAGTTCAGGAGGCAGGGAAGCGCGTATTGTTGAAAAAGAAGCAATATATCAGATGGCTTGTAAGAATTCAGTAAAGGCAAATACTTTTTTGACAGAAATTGAGATCAATGCGTTGCTTTCACAACTTGTCGAACTTGAAAATCCATATACATGTCCCCATGGAAGACCTGTCATTCTTACCATGACAAGAAGGGGATTGGAAAAAATCTTCAAGAGGATTGTCTGATGAAGGATGTTATTGTAATTACAGGTCCCACAGCATCCGGGAAGACAGGTGTTTCAATTGAGCTTTCAAAGAAAATTAATGCAGAAATAATCAATGCAGATTCAATGCAGATATTCAAGGGGCTTGATATAGGTACTGCCAAACCTTCAGAAAGACAACTTGCAGAGATTAAACATCATCTCATTGATATAACTGAACCTGACCGGGAATTCAGTGTTGCATCATACAAGGAGGCAGCCCATAGGACTATTCGTGATATTCTGGCACGAAAAAAGAAAGTTGTAATAACAGGTGGGACCGGCATGTATATAGATGCGTTGGTCAATAACCTTGATTTTGCCCTGGATGACGGTGCAACCCAAGTCAGGGATAAATACAATGAATTGCTCAAGAAAACAAGTCCGGAGGAAATTCACTCAATTCTAGTCCAAAGGGATCCTGTTGCAGCAAAGTCAGTTCATCCGAATAATGTCAGAAGAGTCATAAGGTATCTGGAGATATTGGAAGGATTCGATGGTACCCTTGAAGAATATAAGATTCAAACCAGATCGAAACCAGTGGAATTCAATTATCATATACAGGTGCTGTGGCCTGAAAGAGAATTTCTATATAAACGAATTGAAAAAAGAGTTGATGACATGATTTCAGATGGGTTGGTTGATGAAGTGAAACAATTGCAGGAAATGGGGATAAATGCATCCATGCAATCCATGCAGGGAATCGGCTATAAAGAAACAATAAGCTATTTGGATGGTAAAATTGAATATAAGGAATTTGTAGAGCTTTTGAAGAGAAATACACGAAGATATGCCAAAAGGCAGTATACCTGGATGGGAAGATATAGCAACGAAAACAGATTTTATATAGATAAAAACACGAAAATTACAGAAATAGTAGAAAAAATACAGCAAAGTTTAGGTTTATAATGGCTTAAACATCAAATGAATTGTTGTAATAATTGTGCTGTTCTAGTAATATATATGTAGTAAGAGAGAGGGGATGAACTTGTGACAAAATCTACATCAATGAATCTACAGGATGTTTTTCTGAACCAGCTTCGCCGGGACAGGATGCCTTTGACGGTTTATTTAACCAATGGTTTTCAACTCAAGGGAATTATAAAAGGATTCGACAACTTCGTTATTGTTATAGAAGCAGATGGAAAACAGCAGGTAGTATATAAACATGCTGTATCCACAATAACACCATTGCATCCGATGAACCTGATATTCCAGGATGAGAAGCCAGAGAACTAAAACTGAAAAACCCTGTAATTGCAGCAATGCAAATACAGTCCTTGTTGTGCTTAAGAAAAAATGAGTCGTTAACACGGCTCATTTTTCTATCCAATTACCTAAATCAATATTCAGGTCGGGAATAAATATTAGCTGACGGTGTGTTACTTACTTAAACATGAATATATTTACTTTTGTTTTTCAGTATTCAATTTCCAGGGGGGTCTGTCCGGAAACAATGAATTCCAATTCACATGGTTTATGACCTGTAAGTTCACATGAACGTTCATCTGGTTGGCTGAATCCCATGTAAATTTTATAATTGCCAGGATAAACCATACGCATTCCTGAATCAGTTATCAAAGACATTTGTCGCCCATTTATTTTTAGGGCACCCTTCAATGTTTTACCTTTTTCGATGTAAACAGGAATTGTGGCTTTAAGTTCCCATCTGGGCATTGGATCAAAGGGGGTGGGTGTAGATATGTAAACCTGAATCAACTCGCGTGAATTCAGGGCACCCTTGTTTTTAACCTCATAGTCTATGTCCAGAGTATTTCCCACTTTTATAGATTTTTTATTCTTAATTGAGGCATTAATGCAAAATTCTGAGTATGTAAGTCCATATCCAAACGGATACAGCGGTTTTTCCAGGAAATATCTGTATGTTCGACCGGTCATTCTATAATCTTCAAATGGAGGAACCTGTTCAATAGAATGATAAAAGGTCAGAGGAAGCTTGCCTGCGGGACTATATTCTCCGAAAAGGACATCAGCAACTGCTCTGCCACCCATTGCGCCCGGGTACCAGGCCTGGAGTACTGCGTCACATTTTTCATCTGCATTCCCAAGAGCAACGGCGCTGCCACTTAAATTCACACATATTACGGGTTTTCCAGATTTGCAAACTTCATCTATAAGTTTGTTCTGAAGACCCGGCAACTCAATGTCATCCCGGTCACCGCCACCGAATTCCGGATAACGCGGATCTGCTTCTTCCCCTTCAATCTGTGAATTCAAGCCGGTCACTATTATTGTAATGTCAGCTGACATGGCACAGGAAAGAGCTTCAGACAACAAGCTCGTTTCATCTTCACGAAGTGCTGTGTTGGCTATGTGGCACCCTTCGGAATAAAAGATTCTGGCATCAGGGAGAGCATTCCTGATGCCGTCAAGTATTGTAATTGAGTGTGAAGGGATTCCCTTGTAATTGGCGAGAAGCACATCACGATCGTCAGCATTTGGACCCACAACAGCTATTTTGCTGATTTTCTTGGAAAGTGGAAGGACTCCATTGTTCTTTAATAAGGTCATTGTTCTTCTTGCAGCCTCAACCGCTATTTCATGATGTTCAGGACAATCATTTATTTCATAAGGGATTTTCGAATAGGGCACCCTTGAATCATGGTCGAACATGCCAAGACGCATTCTTGCTTCAAATAATCGTATAACCGCGGTGTCAATTTCCTTTTCTGTAATCAAGTTTTCTGCATAGGCAGCACTTAATCTGGCGTAAGTCTTTCCACAATTCAGATCACAGCCGTTTTTAACCGACATAGCTGCAGATTCCTGTGGGCTGTCAGTCAGACCATGATGAAGATGAAGGTCGCATATGGCATGACAGTCGGATACTACATACCCCTTGAAGCCCCATTCTTCACGCAGTATTTTTTGAAGGAGTGTCGGACTTGCACAGCAGGCTTCGGAGTTGGTTCTATTGTATGCGCCCATGACTGAATATACATTTGCATCTTTGACGCAGTCACGAAAAGCCGGAAGATATGTTTCATATAAATCTCTGTTAGATACTTCCGCATTGAAGGAATGCCTGAGTTTTTCCGGCCCGCTGTGTACTGCATAATGCTTTGCGGTAGCAACCGTCTTAAGATAATGTTTATCGTCTCCTTGCATTCCTTTAATAAAGGCAGAACCAAGCAGACCTGTTAGATAGGGATCTTCACCATAAGTCTCGTGTCCGCGGCCCCAGCGTGGGTCTCTGAAAATATTTATATTAGGACTCCAAATGGTCAAACCCTTATATATCCCTGTATCACCGCGCTTTATGAATTCGTGATGCTTTGCACGTACTTCGTCAGAAATAACACAGGCAGTATCATATATAAGTTTTTCATCAAAGGAAGCAGCCATCCCGATGGACTGTGGAAACACAGTTGCTGTCCCGGCACGGGCAACACCATGTAAGGCTTCATTCCACCAAGTATAGGCTGGTATGCCAAGACGATTGATGGCCGGAGAAAAATGCTGCATTTGAGAAATTTTTTCATCAACGGTCAGTAAACCTACAAGAGCCTTGGCTCTTTCCTTGAATCCAAGTGTCATATCTTCAAATTTATAACTCATAATTAACCCCCATTTATATAAATATAGTTTATCATAATAAACAAAATCTGCATTCAGGTAATCATAAGAAATCAATTTATTAACAAATTGTAAACTTTGCCTTGAATTACCCATAAAAAAATAGAATGATGCTATAATTTTGCTTAGGATTAACAAAGGGTAGAGGTTTTATGAAATTCAGAGTCATTCTGGCAACATTGCTTATAATTCCGGTCATTCTATCATCCGGATGTGGCCTTTTGTTGATTCTGCCCTGCCGACCACGGGCTTCTTTTGCTGATTGT
>CAYYXJ010000086.1:9520-11393 GCA_964475455.1 uncultured Clostridiaceae bacterium
CTATCATCCGGATGCGGCCTTCTTCCTGAAGAGGAGGAAAAACTTTCTCCACCAATTAAGGAAGCACGTACCATTGAATACCGTACCGACACTGTAATAGTGGGGGACATCAGTAAGGTTATAAATCTTTTCGCCCAGTGGAAAGCGGCAAACAGAATAACTTATTCCTTTACTGAATACAATGCACCATTTCTTGAATTCTATGTACAGCCCGGTGATGAAGTAAGGGCAGGCGATCTTCTTGCAGCCCTTGACATAGGTGATATAGATAAAGAAATCAGAGACCAGGAACTTACCTACCAAAGTGCAAAACTATCATACGACAGAACCAGGGAGAGGTATGATGCCGGGTCTGTTAGTCATTATGATCTCAGACTGGCAGAACTGACTCTTGAGGATGCTGAAAATAAACTGAATGACCTTCTTGAATATAAACAGGCATCACTTTTGATTGCGGACACAGACGGAACAATTCTAACAACTCTAGACTACGAAAAGGGTGATATGGTAAATACTGGCAATATGATTGTGACTCTGGTTGAAAATGACAATCTCATCCTCCAGGGATCAAACTCATTGATAAAAAGCTCAGGAATCAAGGTTGGCAAGGAAGTGTCCATTAAAAGCAACGGAGCAGAGTTGCCCGGATATGTTTCAGAAATTAGTGGGAATCTTGTAACGATAGAACCAACGGACAAGCTCGGTGATTGGGAGCTCGGTACTACAGTCATTGTTACCATACCTATAGATTCAGCTTTAAATGTACTGTTGGTTCATAGAAATTCAATTAAAACAGTAGGAACAAGGAACTATGTCAGGGTTCTGACCGACGGTGTAGCAATAGAGCGGACAGTGGAACTCGGAATAAGCAGCGGAAGTTACTTTGAAGTTATCAGCGGCCTTTCAGAAGGCGAAGTTGTTATATTGAATTAAGGCGGAGGCAGTGTGTTAAAACTTATCCTAAGAAAAATGATAAAGAACAAATGGCTTATACTCAGTCTGATTGTAGGCTGCATGCTGGCCGTTTCTGTAATTGCCTCAATACCAATGTATTCAGATGGCATTCTCCAACGTATGCTGATCAAGGACTTTGAATTAAGCCAGGAAGAATATAATGCTTATCCGGCATATAACAAATTTGACGGTATATTTTCAAATATAAGCAATCCTGATGACAAGGTTCTTCTTTATAATTATTACGATGAATACATAGATCAAAAGATGGCAACATCTATACCAATGGATGTTTTGATTTCATATTCACGTCTTGGTACCCAGAACAAAATTTTCCTGGATGCCCGTGAGTGGGAATCTCTGCTTGAAGAAATCAGGCAGGAAAAGTTTTTCAAAACCACAGATACAGGAAAAGCCAATATCTATGCTGTGGACACTCTCAACGAGATGGTTGAACTGGTACAGGGAACCATGTATTCCCCGGGTAAATTCCAGGTTGAGACAGATGAGTTTTCCGGAGAGGTTTATGAAGCGGTAATAACAACCGAAGCAATGAAACGCAGCAGATATTCCCTTGGAGGGATTTATACACTTACTGTAAACACTGATGACGAAGAATATATCCTTAATTATCAAATTGTTGGCGTTGTTGATGTTATGGAAGAAAAATCTTCATTCTTCACAATGGATTACTATGGAGTATATTTTGATTATGATACATATTTAAACGAAATTTTAAATGAACGTACTATGTCAATCGGGACTGCTGAGTGGTATTACGCTTATGATTATTATCAATTCAAGATGAGTGATGCACAGGATGTTCTTGATGGTTTGGAAGATAATCTGAGATGGATTGATTCTAATTACGGCCGACTTAAACAAACGCTGTCATTTGAGGGAACACTAAATGATTACC
>CAYYXJ010000087.1:0-11353 GCA_964475455.1 uncultured Clostridiaceae bacterium
GTATAATCAAAAAAGAACCATAAATGGTTCTTCTTTGGTGCCGAGGGTGGGACTCCGGTCTGCGTCACCTTCGGTTCGCATCCCATTTTTGTCGGCCTTATTATGATGCGGCCTCCTTCGTGCCAACTAAAAAGAAGTTCTCTGAACTTCATTTTTTAACGTTGTCACCCCTCACGGGTTCGAGTCCCCGTATAATCAAAAAAGAACCATAAATGGTTCTTCTTTGGTGCCGAGGGTGGGACTCCGGTCTGCGTCACCTTCGGTTCGCATCCCATTTTTGTCGGCCTTATTATGATGCGGCCTCCTTCGTGCCAACTAAAAAGAAGTTCTCTGAACTTCATTTTTTAACGTTGTCACCCCTCACGGGTTCGAGTCCCCGTATAATCAAAAAAGAACCATAAATGGTTCTTCTTTGGTGCCGAGGGTGGGACTCGAACCCACACGAAGTTGCCCTCACAGGATTTTGAATCCAGCGCGTCTGCCAGTTCCGCCACTTCGGCGTGCCACAACATTTTAACATATGAAAATATGCATTTCAATAAAATATTATCTTATGTACGGGCTAATTTTACGGCAAGGTCATATGCATATACAAGTTCTTCAATGCTGCAGTGATCCTGAACAAAATGTGTAGTGCAGAAAATCCATCTTTTCCCTTTCAGTAAACCAAAAACCCGTTCAATTTCATCCTTAAGGTTTTTAAAATTGCCAAACCCCAGGGTTGTTTGGATGCAAAGACCACCCATGATTCCGAAATCATTTGAATACCCTGAAAGAAATGTATCATAAGACATACCGGCAGCTTCCTGCCATGGATGAAGTATATCAAAACCTAAATCACGTATTTCTGGTAAAACCCTGTTTATATTTCCGTCAGAATGTAAGCTCAGGAAAGTACCTGTGGATTTCACATATTCAGCAAGAATCCTTGTATTGGGCATAATCAACTCAAGCCACATATCCTTGCTTACCATCAAATCATTCTGAGCACCCCAGTCATCAGAAATATGTATCATATCCATCCCAAGTTCAATTATTGATTCTGCATATTTCTTATTCCATTCCGCCTGGCGTTTATATACCTCATTCATCTGTTCGGGTTCAAGTATCATTTGTATCATGTGGTTTTCCATTCCGAAAACATCATTATGGAACTCAAATATACCGGGTGTTTGCATATAGCAAAAACGTCCTCTTTCCTTTTGATAAAAATCAAGTCTTTTTTGAACATTTTTCAATGCTTCTTCATCATCAGCCGGCTGCATTTTAATATCCAGGACCATCGAAGGGGTTATCTCAACACCGGATTCAATCATTTCCTTGAATTGACCCTTTTTATATGGCTTTGGTCCTCCGAAAATATGTGCAAGATCAAAATCGTACTTGTCCTCAAAATTACTTACAGAACCAAATTCTTCTGATATTTCTTTGTCAAGGTTAGCCGAAACCCATCCATATACCGGAGTTCTACCATCGCCTTTACCATTGATTACACGGCTTACCATTTCTCTCTTGTTCATAAATTGCCCCTTTTTTACTCGTTATCTTTATTTTTAATGAATATGTTATACCATACTTTCAACACTGCCGCTATTGGAATCGCAAGTACTACTCCCCAGAAACCAAAAGCAAGACTTCCAATTATTAAAACGCATATAATCAACATGGGTTTAAGATCAACAGCTTTTCCGACTATAAGCGGTAAAAGTAAAAATTGTTCTAATATTTGAAGTATCAAGGCAGTCAGGGATGTATACAAAGCAAAAATAGGTTCAAAGAAAACCACAATCAATGCACATATCAGTAGCCCAACCCACGGACCTATAACAGGCACAAAATTTGTCAAAGCAAGTATCAATGCCAGAAGCCACGCCGGATTAATTCCCAAAATCTTGAAAACTACCAGAGCCAGAATCCCAATTATTGCACTTGTTACTATTTTCCCGACAACATAATTACCTATGCTTTTTGCAGAATCGATTATAAATTTTTCAGTTTTAATTAAAAATTTATTTTTTCCTTTTAAATTTTCTTCCAATACAAACCTCCCGGTAAATGTAATCATTCACCTTTCAAGCCTATTGCATCGGCAACTGTTCTCATTCCTTCAAGTGTCATAGTCATTACGGTATCAAGATCCAAATCAAGCATTCCGACACCTTTTTCAACTAAATCCCTGTCGACTCCCGCAGCAAAACTTTTAGTCTTCCACTTTTTCTTGATTGATTTCAACTCCATGTCGAGAACACTTTTACTTGGGCGCATCAAGGCTGCTGCTGCAATCAATCCCGTGAGTTCATCAATTGTAAAAAGTACTTTTTCCATAATAAGTCTTGGTTCGGATTCAGTGCAAATTCCAAAGCCATGACTGACCACAGAGTAAATATAATCCTCCGGCCAGTTATTTTCCCGTAATATTTTTTCAGTCATCTTGCAATGCTGTTCCGGAAACTTTTCATAATCCAGATCGTGTATAAGTCCAATCACACCCCATTTTTCAACATCCTCTCCATAATGAGCGGCATAGTACCTCATTACTCCCTCAACTGCCATTGCATGTTTCAAAAGAGATTCGCTGTTGTTATATTTCTTTAAAAGTTCCAGTGCATCTTTCCTGTCCGGTATATAATTACTCATAAATTCTCCTATCATTTCTTCTATAGTATATCAAATCAACTCTGTATGACATTTGCTCCATGGAATAAAGTTCTTGTTTTTTTTCGGTATCATTGCATTGACGCCCTTCTTCCAGTCCAATAATTCACCAATCAAATCATTTGCCAAGCCCGGCATTTCATTAACCAGATTGTTTTTTTCACTTATATCTACGGCTAAATCATATAGTTCAAATTTTCCCGTTTCATAAAATTCAATTAGCTTATATCTGCCTTTTCTTACAGATGAGCCCGGAGTACCACCTTGATTTGGATAATGCGGGTAATGCCAGAATATTGCTCTTTCATTCAGGGCACCCTTTGAATTTCCTGTAAGTAATTTCACAATACTTTTACCTGATACCTTTTTACTGACTTCTATGCCTGTCATATCACAAATAGTAGGATAAATATCAGGACTTGTCACAGGCACATTGATTTCAGTTCCCGGTATGGCTGTATCTTTCCATTTTATGATAAGAGGTTCCCTTGTTCCACCTTCATACATCCAACCTTTTCCCTCGCTTAATGGGAAGTTACATGTCGGAGATCCTTCTGCCGTTGCCAATCCTCCATTATCAGAAGTAAAGAAAATAATCGTATCGTCGTAGATGCCTTCGCTTTTCAGAACACCTATCAGTCTCCCTATATTCTCATCCAGACTTTTCAACATCGCAGCATAGATAGAATCTGATTGAATAATCCTTCGGACTATTCTCTCATCTTTTTTATGTTCACATGGAAAGAAGTCACCTTCTTCAAATTCAACTGCATGATCTAGGCCCATATCACTTTTCTTTTTTTGAAAATATTCTATGTACCCGGGTTTTGCTTCAATCGGAGTATGTACCAGATAATACCAAAGATTAAGAAAGAAAGGTTTGTCAGTATCCCTGTCTTTTATTATGGCAATAGCCTCATCAGTCAATCTGTCAGGAAGATATTCACCCTCTTTCCCCTCGCTTATGTTTTTAAGATGCCAGGGAGCAAAATAACCATGATGCGGCATTCCTGCATCACACCCTGCAACATTTATATCAAAACCGTGTTTATCCGGATAGTGGTCATTTTTCCATTCTTCACTTCGGTCATAAGTACCCGCTAAATGCCACTTTCCAACATGCCATGTACTGTATCCGTTTTGCCTTAATTCTTCAGCTATAGTTTTTTCATCATGCTCTATATGATCGCTGTAGGGAGTACTCTCCAGATATCCAGTTGCATTTCCACCGATGAAATTTGTTATTCCTGTTTCTGCAGGATACCTTCCTGTCATGATAGATGCTCTTGTCGGAGAGCATACCGGACATGCTGCATATGCATTTGAAAATCGAACTCCTTCCCCTGCCAGTTTATCCAGATTGGGTGTTTCGTAGAACTCGCTTCCCATAAATCCAAGGTCTCTCCAGCCAAGGTCATCTGCCAGGATAAAAACTACATTTGATTTCTTCATTTTATACTATCCTCTGTCTATTATAACAAAAGAAATATGATATACTAACACAAAACGACTGGGAGGATTTATGGGTTTCACTCCTGATTACATGCACATTGTCAATGCTGCATACAATATCAAACCTGGAAGAATTCCTTTTTATGAACACCAGATTTCAGAGGAAATAATTTCAGCGGTCATGAATAAAAAAATAACCAAACTTACTGAATACAGCGAAAATGAACTTGATGAATATTTTGCAATTTACACTGCATTTTTCAAAGAGATGGGATACGACACTGTCAGTTTTGAACGTATTTTATCAGGTGTAATGCCCGGGAATGGTGCCCTATATGGTCATGCTGACGGATGCATAAAGACTTATGATGACTTCAAGAAGTATCCCTGGGATGAAATTCCTGAAATCTATTTCAATGAAAACCGTCGGTATTTCAATGCACTTGAAAGAAATATGCCGGTCGGTATGAAAGCCATTGGCGGTGTTGGAAATGGTATTTTTGAATGTGTACAGGATATTACCGGTTATATGAATTTATGCTATATAAAGGTGGATGACCCGGAGTTATATAAGCAATTATTTAGCAAAACCGGTGAAATACTTTTTAAGATATGGAAAGAATTCATATACTCATACAGTGATTTATTCTGTGTAATGAGAATGGGAGATGACCTGGGATTCAAAACCAATACATTGCTCCCCCCACGGGATATTATTGATTATATAATTCCCGGTTATGCTAAAATCATTGAACTTGTTCATAAAAACAACAGACCATTTCTGTTGCATAGTTGTGGAAACATTTTTGAAATAATGGATGAGCTGATTTCAGCAGGAATTGATGCCAAACATTCTAATGAGGATGAAATTGCTTCAATGGATATCTGGTATGAAAAGTACGGCGACAGGATTGGGAATTTCGGTGGTATTGATGCTGATATTCTTTGCCGTTATAAGGAAACTGAAATACGTTCCTATGTAACTGAAATATACTACAAAGCCATTGATGCGAAAGGAACAGCCCTTGGTTCAGGTAATTCAATTCCTGATTACACTCCTGTTGAGAATTATTTAACCATGATTAGTGTACTTAAGGAATTAAGGGAAATTTGAAAAAAGATCGGGCGGGTCCCGGGGTAGGAACCCGCCCTAAAGAGATAGAGAAAGAGGGTTATATCAAAAATTTATCGATATCTGTTCTATGAGGCATTGCCGGTGCCGTTCCTGGTTTTGTAACCGAAAGAGCTGCCCCCGCATTTGCAAAATCTGCAGCTTCATCAATAGTCATCCCCTCAAGTAAACCTGCTGCGAAACAACCATTGAATGCATCTCCTGCTCCCGTTGTATCAACTGTTTTAACGCTATACGCATTAACTTTTCCACTTAGCTTGCTGTTCTTTATATAGACCCCTTGTTTACCAAGCCTAATAATTACATGCTTTACACCTTGTTTAAAAAGCCATTCAGCTGCAGCTTTTATGTTTTCATCTGAATCTGCTTTAATTCCGGTCAATATTTCAGCCTCAATTTCATTGGGTGTCATATAATCAATCAAACTGTAATACCTGTCGTCAATTTTCTGTGCCGGTGCAGGATTCATTATTATAGGAACTCCATTTTCATGGGCGATTTCCATGGCCATAAGGGTTGCATCCATATTTACTTCCATTTGAACCATCAACAAATCAGAATCCGAGATAATTTTTTCTACATTTTTAACATCATCGCTTGAAATGTTATGACATGCACCAGGAGCTACCAGGATTGAATTTTCTCCGGTATTTTCATCAACAAGTATTAGTGCAATTCCGGTAGCTTTATTTTCATCAACGAAAACATTGCTTCTGTCAATGCCTTCGGAATCGTAAAACTCAAGGACCATCTCACCATATGGGTCTTTGCCTATTTTAGTGATCATCGTTACAGATGCACCGGCCCTGCATGCAGCAACAGCCTGGTTTGAACCTTTGCCACCCGGTCCATAGGTAAACTCTGACCCAATAAGTGTTTCTCCGGGTTTCGGCAAATAAGGTCCCCTTCCGCAGAGATCTTCAAAGAAACTGCCGAAAACAGTTAATTTTTTCAAACCTGTCCCTCCATATCAAATTCAACCGTTGATGTATTCATTAAAGGCTTCGAATAACAGCATGCCAACAGTTGCACCGCCATCCTGAAGGCCAATGGATTTTTCCTGATAGTATGCAGCTCTTCCGTGAACAGCCTGCATCTCAACTGTTGATAACATTCCTGTTTTTGATGCTTCATATGCAAGCTTTATTCCCTTTTCGAGACTTTCACTTGAAAGAAGGGCTTCTGTTGCCGGTAGTACTGAATCCAAAATTGTTTTCTCGCCTGGTTTTGAACCTGTTTTAGTCATTATCGCCTCAGTCCAACCAGCGAAGAACTGACCCAATTCCTTTGGACCAAGCTCATCATATTCAGCGATTTTTTTAGCTCCGCCTAAAAGTCCCATGAACATTATTGTTCCGAGTGATGAAGGAGAAGCTTCATTTATTGCCATACCGGCATTCATAAAGAATCTTTTGAAGTTGTTCATTTCCATAGCTTCGCTTTTTAAAACTGCTCTGAAACCGGCACTCATGCTGATTCCTAAATCACCGTCACCCGCCTTGGAATCCAACTCCACAAGATAATCCCTGTTTATATCCATTTTTTTGCTGATCAGCTTAAAAATTTCCTTGATATCATTAATTTTTATTTTTTCCATAAATCCCCTACTTGTTTATATTTGTGAAAAAAGGTGTGGAAGCTTCATAATCAACCAATTCCTTTAATTCGTCATCAAGTTTAAGCACAGACAGTGACATGCCGGCCATCTCCATGGATGTAGCATACTCGCCAATATACTTACTGTAGATACTTACACCTAATTTCCCAAGATACTCATAAGCTTCTTTGTAGCATATATATAATTCTTCAAGAGGTGTTCCGCCAAGACCATTGACCATGACAGCTACTTCATCACCTTTGGTAAGAGGCATATCGGCAGTTATCTTATCCATGAGCACTTTTACAGTTTCAGCTGCCGTCATTTTACCGGTGACTTCAATTCCCGGTTCACCATGAATACCCATTCCAACTTCCATCTCGTCCTCACCTATTGAAAAAGTGGGTTTTCCGGCCTCCGGAACAATACATGGAGTAAGAGCAACACCCATTGACCTTAAATTTTCCAAAGCCTTTTCTGTAACATGACAGACCTCATCAAGGCTATATAACATATCAGCCGCTGCCCCTGCAATCTTCCATGCATATACAAGTCCTGCAACTGCCCTTCTTTTTTCTTTTTCAGAACTAGGTGCTGAAGCAACATCATCTCTAACCCGTATCTGCCTGACATTGATATCTTCCATATCAGCCATATCACAGGCCATGTCGAAGTTCATGTTGTCTCCGCCATAATTTCCATAAAGGCAAAGAACTCCATTACCGTAATCACATCCCTTTATCATATTGAACATCTTACTTGCTGACGGGGATGCAAAAACATTTCCCACTGCACAACCGTCAAGCATTCCTTTTCCAACATATCCAAGGAACACCGGCAAATGGCCGCTGCCGCCGCCGGTTACAACACTTACTTTATTCGGTTTAACATTATCATTTCTGGCTACAATCTGCAGATCTCCGCCAAGGGCCTTTAATCTGTCGGAATGTGCGAGCAATATGCCTTCAACTGTTTCCCGGCTGAAACTCTCCGGTGCATTAATTATTTTTTTCATTACTTTTCCTCCCGGCACAATTTATTTCTTTTTATAGAAATTAACTTCACAAACATCATCGCCTTTTGCAATGGTTTTACCAAGTTTGAAATCTAGGTTGTTAGCCTCCGCTATTCCTCTGTCACCATCCATTGCCATATCGCAGAGAAGTTCTATTCTTTCATCACTGAAACCTTGTTTCTGCCAGGCAGATACCAATGCGCAGTAGTTGAATTCCACTTCAAGTTTATCATCATCACATGCTTTAATCTGCATTTCAAATAGTTTTTGTCCAAGGTCATGAAGAAAAGTTTTCTGGAATTCCTGCATGCTGTCATCAGCTAGTTTTGCTTTGATATTTTTACCATGGAAGCATCCTGTTGCATTTATTGCAGATCTTCCAATGGCTTCAAAATCAACATTTTCTTTATCAGCAGCATCAAGGATGAGGCTCATCCACGTTGCCCTGTGCTCAATAGCAGCCCTGACTTCATTAACAAGTACATCATCTGTTATTTGGGGTGTGTTTTTAATCTTTGACATTTTGTCCTCCATTATATTCCTAAATAAGCTTTTTTAACTTCAGGGTTTTCCAGGAGTTCTTTCCCGGTACCCGTCAAAACAATTTCTCCATTTTGAAGAACATATCCCCTGTCGGCAACATTCAGTGCCAGCATTGCATTCTGTTCAATCAGCAGGATTGTCATGCCCGTTTTCTTGACATCTTCCATCAGTTCAAATATTTCCTCAACTATGATTGGTGCCAGTCCCAGAGATGGTTCATCCATCATTAATAACCTTGGTTTAAGCATCAGACCTCTTGCAATAGCAAGCATCTGCTGTTCCCCACCAGAAAGACTGCCTCCGCTTTTTTTGCGTCTTTCTTTGAGCCTTGGGAATATTTCAAACATTTCCTCAACTCTTTCCGTTATTTCCTTCTTACTTATCTTTTTATTGGTTATTGTTCCAATCAAAAGATTTTCTTCAACAGAAAGTTTTTTAAAAATATTTCTTCCTTCAGGTACATGTGCAATTCCAAGGGAAACAATTTTGTCAGGATCCATTCGGGAAATGTCCTTTCCATCAAAGACAACCGTTCCCGAAGACTTTTTGACAAGATTTGAAATTGCCATCAGGGTTGAAGATTTTCCTGCTCCGTTTCCACCTATTAACGTAATTATCTCGTTTTCCTCTATTTCAAGGGATACATCACGCAGAGCTTGTATGTAACCGTAATTTACCACCAGATTATCGACTTTTAATAACATAATGCCTCCTAGAACGTAGTTCCCTTTCCAAAATATGCTTCATTCACTTCCTTGTCAGCTTTGACATGCTCCGGCCCGCCTTCACATATTTTTTTACCGAAATTGATAACCATGATTCTGTCACAAAGATTCATAACAAATTTCATATCATGTTCAATGACAATGATTGTGTGACCGTCATTCCTGAGTTGCTTTATGAAATCCGACAATTCTTTGGTTTCCATCGGATTCATTCCGGCCGCCGGTTCATCAAGTAGTAGTATTTTGGGATTCAGGGCAAGCGCTCTGGCTATTTCGACCCTTCTTTGAACACCGTATGCAAGATTTCCCGCCAGATTATCTGATTCCTTTGCAAGTCCCAGACGTTCAATCAAGGCAACAGCCTTTTCATGTGTAAGGCGTTCAGCTTCCTTGTAACGCTTGGTATGAAGGATCGCATCTAGTATATTTGTTTTTTCATGGGTATGAAAACCAATTTTAACATTTTCCAGAACTGTCATAAAATTGAACAACTGTATGTTCTGAAAAGTTCTTGCTACACCCAATGTTGCTATTTGAGCGGGCCTCATTCCGGTTATATTCTTACCATTGAACCAAACTTCTCCCCCATTGGGAGGAAGGTTTCCTGTACAAACATTGAAGAATGAAGTTTTTCCGGCTCCGTTTGGACCAATGATTCCATAGATCTCACCGTCTTCAACCTGCATGTCAATATTTTGAACGGCTTTTATTCCACCGTAATATTTGCTTATATTTTTAGTCTGAAGTAAAACACCCATTATTTCACCTCTTTCTTTTTAAGTAGCTTTTTGAAAAATGCTCCCCTTGATTTACCAAGACTTCTGTTTGCGATGACACTTCTGCTGGTACCGGCAAGCCCCTGTGGTCTTATCCACATCATTGAAATAATCATTACTGCATAAATCAACAGTCTGGCTTCATCAGCAAATCTGAATATTTCAGTTGTAAGATTAACAACAACTGATCCGACAACAGGACCAATCAATGTTCCCTGGCCTCCTATGATTACCATTGACAGGATATTAAAACCTTCATCAAGTGAAAACATGCTTGAATCAATGAAAGTGTAAAAAGGTGCCATCAATGCTCCGCCGACTCCAGCCCAGAAAGCTCCGAACATAAAGTTTATGGCTTTATATTTCCGAATATTTACACCCAATGACATGGCTGCATGGTCGTCTTCCCTGATTGACATCCAAGCACGACCGACTTTTGAATTAATTACCCTGTATGACGTAAAGAGGCAGATTATAACAAAAAACAAAACTATAAAATAATAGTTATGAGGTGATGTTGACCTCAGTCCGAAAAACCAGGGAGCTGGTATGCCTTTGATTCCCATGGGGCCGCCTGTCAAACCCGTCCAGTTAAGTGCAACAAGTCTTAGTATCTCAGAAAACCCTAGTGTTACCAATGCAAGGTAAATGCCCCTTAGTCTAAGTGTTGGCAACGCAATTATCAAACCCACAACGGATGTGACAACTCCCGCTAAAATATATAATACCCATATAGGCCAGCCAAGTTGTGCAAGAATTGAAAGGGTATAAGATCCTATAAGAACAAATCCCGCATGACCTATGTTGAACTGTCCGCTGTAACCATTGATAATATTCAGTGAAGAAGCAAGAATAATGTAAAACATAATTCTTACAATCAATGACATCACAGATCCTTTTTCAATCAGAAACGGTAAAGCTACCGCAACGGCAAACAGGACCAGCATAATGATTGTTTTTCTTTTGTTGTAAAAGTCTTTAAGTTTTTCAGTCATTTTCTAGTTTCCTTTCTTGCCGAACAATCCCTGTGGTCTAATAACAAGTATGAGAACCAACAAAAGGAATGCAAACACATCTCTTAATCCCGATGAAGTAACAGCGATACCAAGGTTTTCAACAACACCTATCAAAACACCGCCTATTGCTGCACCGCTTATACTGCCGAGACCTCCGAGAACCATTGATGAGAAAGCCTTCAACCCGGCCATTCCACCCATTGTCGACAATACTGAATTGTAATAAACACCAAGCAGTACTCCGGCAACTCCGCCAAGTCCGCATCCTATACAGTTTCCTATAAGTGTTGTAGTTTTTACATTTATACCTACAAGTGCAGCTGCTTTTTTATCCTGGCTTACTGCTCTTAGCTTCATTCCCATTCTCGTTTTTTTAAGATATAGGGTTAGAAGCAATGAAAGTACAATAACTACACCGATTATAAGTAATTGCATATATCCT
>CAYYXJ010000088.1:0-10704 GCA_964475455.1 uncultured Clostridiaceae bacterium
AATAATGATAGTGGGTGGACTGATTGCCAGGGCCGCTTTGAAACTGAAGGAAAAGTGGGTTGATGGTGAAGAGATACTCATTGAAGAAAGGTATAAACAACCGGATTATGTTGAATGGGACGATGAGACTTTAACCGGAGATGCATATCCTGCATATTCATGGGGAGTCAATGTGGCTGAAGTTGAGGTAGACTCGGCAACCTATGAAGTAAATGTTAAAAATCTATGGGGAGTATATGACATAGGAAAAGCAATTGATGAAAGAATTGTAATAGGGCAGATTGAAGGTGGGTTGCTGCAGGGAGTGGCTTATGGAACCATTGAGGTAATGGATACTAAGGATGGCCGGTTAAGACAGAGGAATGTAACGGATTATATAATTCCAACAGCATGTGATTGTGCCCCTGTTGAAACCGTGATAATGGATAATCCATTTCCATTGGGTCCTTATGGAGCTAAAGGTGCAGGAGAACTGCCTCTTGTCGGCGGTGCACCGGCTGTAGCACTGGCAATAGAAAATGCAATAGGTAAAAAAGTAACGAAAATACCGGCTACGCCGGAATACATAATGGAGCTTTTGGAAAATGGCTGAAATAAAATTTAAACTGAACAACGAAAATGTATGCATTGAAGTAGATCCGACAAAAAGGCTGCTGGATGTACTGAGGGAGGATTTCGGTCTGGCCGGAGTCAAGGAAGGCTGTGGGGAAGGTGAGTGCGGCGCATGTTCGGTTCTTGTAAACCATGAGATTGTCAGTTCATGTCTTATGCCTGTGGGAAATGCCATGGATAAGGAAATCATGACCATTGACGGTTTTTCAAAGACTGAAAGATACAGGATAATTCATGGAGCTTATGAGGATGAAGGAGCTGTTCAGTGCGGGTTTTGCATTCCTGGTATGGTAATTGCAACAGAATCTCTTCTAAACAAAAATCCCGACCCGACTGAGGATGAAATAAGGGATGCCCTTTCAGGAAATCTCTGCAGATGTACAGGGTACTACATGATAGTAAGTGCTGGACTCCGGGCGGCTGAGAGGGGGAAAGGATTATGGTAAAGTCATATATTCCCAAAACTTACGAAGAAGCCCTTGAAATATTGGATAAAAATGAAATGATTCTTATGGCCGGTGGAACAGATCTGATGGTTAAAAAAAGAAACTGGGCAGGACTTTCACCAATGTTTGACAAAGATGTGCTGTTTATATCTGAATTAAGCGAATTGAAGTATATAAGAAAAAGTGGTGGTTTCATTCACATCGGTGCAATGACAACCCTTGAAGATTTGCTTAATAATAAGGTTACACCGGAAATACTTAAAAAAACCATAGGTCTTATGGCATCTCCGGGAATACGTCATATAGCAACCATTGGAGGCAATATAGGAAATGCATCTCCGGCAGGAGACTCGTTGCCTGTCCTTTATATCCTTGATGCAAAAATTGTTGTTGATGGAAAGGGAACAGAAAGAATGGTTCCCATAGAGGAGTTTATAAAAGGTCCGGGTAAAACAGCACTTACGGAACGTGAAATGATAAAGGAAATAATAATCAATGATGTCAGGTTTGACATGATTCATTATGAAAAGATAGGTGGTAGAAAGTCTGACGCAATATCAAAGATTTCATTTGCCGGAGGGGTCTCTTTCAGAAATGGGAAAATTGATGAATTCAGATGTGCATTCGGTGCTGTCGCTCCTACGGTTGTTAGAAGAAGAAATCTGGAGGCATCATTAAAAGGACTTGACTGTAAAGGGCTTGTAAAGAAAAGCGAAAGTATTAAAAGCGGATACAGTGAATTTATAAAACCAATAGATGACCAACGGTCAACTGCAGTTTATAGAAAAAAAGTGTGTATGAATATTTTGGATAGATTTTTAGGTAAAGCGGAGGAAAACCAGTGATAGGCGAAAAGATCAGAAGAAAAAGAAATGAACTTGGAATGAGTATGAAAAAACTGGCAGAAAAAACCGGTCTGACATCCGGCTTTATCAGCCAGGTTGAAAGAGAACTGGCTGAACCATCCATTACATCTCTTCGCAAGATAGCAGAAGCACTGGATGTTGCGGTCTTCTTCTTCTTTACCGAGGAAAAAAACACCGGCAATGTTGTTAGAAAAGACAATCGTCAGAGCAGGAATTTTCTTAAATCACATCTTACTTATGAACTTCTTTCACCGGATCTAAACAGACAGATGGAAATGTTCATGGCTACCATGGAACCCGGATCCGAAACATGTGATGAACCTCTCTCGCACACAGGAGAAGAAGTAACCCACGTTCTGGAAGGAACAATGTGGATTAAAATAGGTGATGATGAGTACACGCTTGAAGAGGGAGATACAATTTACTATTTTTCAAGCATACCTCACAGAATAGTAAATAAGGGCAAGGGGATGTTGAGATTCATATCAACAATTACACCGCCTGTCTTTTAATTTGGAGGAGCTATGAATTCAATTCAAATGGTAAAAGTGGCCCGCGGAGATGCCAAGGCAGACCTGGTTTTAAAAAACTGTATGGTTGTAAATGTGTTTACCGGTGAAATAAATCATGGAGACATTGCTATTTATGATGGTTATATAGCCGGTGTTGGTGATTACCGCGGAAAGACTGAAATTGATGTTCAGGGCAAATATGTCAGTCCGGGTTTCATAGATGGACATGTACATATTGAATCTTCAATGCTTACCCCGCCTCAGTTTGCAAAGTCTGTACTTGTAAAAGGTACAACGACTGTTGTTGCAGACCCGCATGAAATAGCCAATGTATGCGGGGTTGCAGGTATTGAATTTATGCTTGACAGCAGCGAAGGACTCCCTTTGGATGTATATATCATGCTCCCGTCATGTGTTCCTTCAACAGATTTTGAAAATTCAGGTGCAATTCTTTCAGCTGATGATCTTGTTCCGCTGATGAACAGGGAGCGGGTTCTTGGTCTTGGTGAAATGATGAATTATCCGGGTGTTGTCAAGGGGAATAAGGATGTACACAGAAAATTGGGGAAATTCAAGGATACGCGGATAGACGGGCACTCACCCGGGCTTACAGGAAATGACTTGAATGCATATATTTCCGCAGGTATCAGAACTGACCATGAATGTACAACTGTTGAAGAGATGAATGAAAAAATCAGCAAAGGCATGTATGTTCATATAAGGGAGGGGTCGGCAACAAGGAACTTGAAGACACTGATCAGAGGGGTCGGGGTTAACAATCTCAGGCGCATAATGTTCTGTACTGATGACAAACATCCAAAGAACATCAAGAATGAAGGTCATATCAATTTTAATGTCAAAAAGGCTGTTAAAAACGGAATAAATGCCATAGATGCTATTACTATGGCAACCTTGAATATTGCTGAATGCTACAATCTTACGGACCGGGGAGCAATTGCTCCGGGTTTTAAGGCTGACCTTGTGGTTCTCAATGATCTACGGGAAATAGAAGTTGACAAAGTCTTTAAGTCCGGATTGCTTGTTGCTGAAGGTGGGATTGCACTTTTTGATGCTCCGCCTTATAAAGACGATAAAGTTCTGGACACTGTTAAATTGAAAAAAGGAATGAATATAAGTTTTGACCTTTATCTGGAATCAGATGTTGTAAAGGTTATACAAATTGTCAGTGACAATGTAGTAACGCGCAAGGTCATAAGAAAAGTTGATGTAAAGAATAATCTTTATGTAAACAATCCAAAGCTGGACATATTGAAGCTTGCCGTAATTGAAAGGCATAAAGGCACAGGGAACATAGGCCTTGGGTTAGTTGAGGGATACGGGCTTAAGAATGGTGCGGTAGCACTTACCATAGCCCATGACTCACATAACATTATTGTCATCGGAGACAATGATGCAGATATGAAAACAGCTGTTGAGGAACTTCGAAGATGCAAGGGGGGGATGACCATTGTTTCAAAGGGAGAAATCCTCGGAACACTTATACTTGAAGTAGGTGGCATTATGACAGATTCACCTATTGAAGAAGTTGAAGACAGGATTGACAGGATGAATGAAATTGCACTTTCGATGGGTGTAAATAAAAACCTGGATCCATTTATTACCCTGTCGTTCCTGGCACTTCCGGTAATTCCCGAAATAAAACTTACTGACAAGGGTCTCTTTGATGTAAATACTTTTGGATTTGTAAGTGCAGAGGAATAGCTAAAATTACATTGCTGTGATAGAATTTAATTACACTAAAGTTGTTTAATTTGACTAAACATACAAAAGGAAGTAGAAGTGTGACAAATATAGATGGATTTCAATGTACCCTTTGCAAAAGGGAATATGATACAAGTGAAAATATGTTCACTTGTCCTACATGTGGTGAAAAGGGAATCCTGGAAATAAAATTCGATTATCACAAAATAAAAAAAATAATGGACAGAAGATATTTTAAAGAAAATAAAGATTTGTCCATGTTCAGATATAAACCCTTGATTTCTGTTGATATACCGGAGGCATATAGATACCTGAGGGTAGGATGGACTCCGCTATATTATGCCAATAGAATCGGAAGGAAAGCGGGACTTTCAAAACTATATATAAAAGATGATGGCATCAATCCTACAGCTTCGCTCAAGGACCGTGCATCAGCAGTAGCTGTTGCCGGTGCAATTGAAACAGGTAATGAAATAATTGCATGCAGTTCTACAGGCAATGCAGCATCATCACTTGCAGGTAATGCGGCAAGAATGGGTCTTAAAACGGTTATTTTTGTACCTGAAAGAGCTCCGGAGGGAAAACTTGCACAATTGCTTTTGTTCGGAGCAAAGGTAATTGTTGTTAAAGGTGACTACAGCGATGCCTTTGATCTCTCAAAGAAAGCAATAGAAAAATGGGGATGGTACAACAGGAATGCAGCCATTAATCCTCATCTTGTCGAGGGAAAGAAAACTGTCGCACTGGAAATTGCCGAACAGCTTGAATGGAAGGTCCCGGACTGGGTCGCAGTTTCAGTAGGTGATGGTTGCACAATAGCCGGAGTTTATAAAGGTTTTTATGATTTGATGCAACTTGGAATAACTGAAAGAATTCCAAGAATTCTAGGTGTGCAATCAGATGGATGCAGTCCCTTTGTAACTGCATCGATAAATAATGAACCTTTGCATAAGGCGGAAGAAAACACTATAGCTGACAGTATTTCAGTTGGTATACCAAGAAATCCGGTCAAGGCCATGAATGCTGTTGAAAAATCTGGAGGTGTTTGGGTTGCGGTATCTGACCAGCACATACTAAAATCAATGAGTTTACTTGGTAGAGAAGAAGGAATATTTGCTGAACCTGCCGGAGCAACCGGATATGCTGGAGTAGAAGCTGCCGTAGACATGGGAATAATCAAACCGGGAGAATCGGTTTGTGCCATAGTGACTGGAAACGGGCTCAAGGATGTAAAGAATGTAATGAAGGCTGCTGGAAAAGCAATTTACTTGGAGCCTGATATAAAAGAACTTGAAAAACACATGGATGTTTGACCATCCATAGGAGGATAAATTATGAATAAAATACCATTTGGACCAACTTATGAAGAGATGCTTGAAAGGGACAGGATTGCCCCGGAGGTAAAAGCGAAAGCCCTTGAAGCAAGGCGAGATGAACTGGACCCTATGAATCTGTTCAATATCACATGGAAAGATGAAGACAATAATGTAATGAAAGTTGTACTGCCAAGTGAGCTGACAGGTGTTGATGCAAATATAGTTGTAATGCTCGGGAAGTATTTTCCGTCAGGTTCACATAAAGTGGGACCGGCTTATTCAACTTTGATCGAAGGTTGTGTTGACGGAACAATCCTTCCCGGAGAACATACAATACTGGGGCCTTCGACAGGTAATTTTGGTATAGGAGTTTCATATATATGTAATCTTATGGGTTATGACTCAATAGTAATAATGCCTGACAACATGAGCAAGGAGAGGTATGACCGAATACAGCGATATGGTGCCAAGCTTGACCTAACTCCGGGTACAGAATCTGATGTAATACTGACACTTCAAAGAACATATGAGTTGATGAAAGAACCTAAGAACAGAAGCCTGGCACAATTTGAACTTCTTCCCAATTACAGGTTCCACAGATATGTAACCGGTAATTCAGCTATTGAAGCCGTTAAGGGTGTTGGCAATGGAAGAATAGCATGCTTTGCCTGTGCACCGGGTTCAGCCGGAACAATTGCAGCAGGAGATGAAATTAAGAATGCTTTTCCCGAAGCAAAAGTTGCCGCACTTGAACCATATGAATGCTCAACACTGACCAACGGAGGCAGAGGACAGCACCGAATCGAAGGAATCGGAGACAAGATGTGCACTCTTATACACAATGTTCTGAATACAGACTTCGTTGTTCTTATTAAAGATGATGACTCAGTTAAAGGCCTTAAGGTTATACATGACGGTACAGATATTTTGGCAGAATCAGGGATACCAATGGAAACGGCTCTATATCTTAAAGACAAGTTTGGGGTATCGGGAATATGCAATATTCTTGGTTCCATTAAAATGGCTAAATTTCTAAGACTTGGCCCCGGGGATAATGTGGTTACTGTGGCTACGGATGGATTTGACAGATATGAATCAGTTATAGAGGATCTTGATAAGCGTTCATTGGAAACAGAAGATTTTGTACTAAGACGTTGGAAAAAAGATATTTTTGACAAGGCTGATATGGAAGATATAGTTGATTTTAGAAGACCTGAAATGAAACAGCAGCTCTTTGACCAAAAGGAAAAAGATTGGATTCCTTTCGGATATACCAAGGAGTATATGGATTCCATGAAGCATCAGGAATTCTGGGACAATGAGTACGATAAAATCAAACATTATGATGAGATGATTTTGAAATTGCGCTAGACATAGCCGGAGGAATGTAAAATGGATTTCAGGGAGATATTGAATAAGGCAGAAGAATACCGCGATGAAATGTCTTCATTTTTAAGAGACATGATCAGTATTCCCAGCGAAAGCTGTGATGAAGAAAAAGTAATCCTCAGGATAAAAGAGGAAATGGAGAAGGTTGGTTTTGACAAGGTTGAAATCGATCCCATGGGTAATGTGCTTGGTTATATAGGTCACGGAAAACATCTCATTGCAATGGATGCTCACATAGATACTGTTGGTGTTGGTGATATAAAAAACTGGGAATATGACCCTTATAAGGGTTATGAGGACGATGAAATAATCATAGGAAGAGGTGGCAGCGATCAGGAGGGCGGAATGGCTTCAATGGTATATGCTGGTAAAATTATCAAGGACCTTGGTCTTTTGGATGATTATACACTCCTTGTAACCGGAACAGTTCAGGAAGAAGACTGCGACGGTCTTTGCTGGCAATATATTATAGAGCAGGATAAGATAAAACCTGAATTTGTTGTTATAACTGAACCTACTTCTTTGAATATTTACAGAGGCCACAGGGGCAGAATGGAGATCAAGGTTACAACTTCCGGAATAAGCTGTCATGGTTCTGCACCGGAACGTGGGGACAATGCAATCTACAAAATGGCTCCGATTATAACTGAATTAAAGGAATTGCACGAAAACCTTATGGACAATGATTTTTTGGGTAAGGGAAGCCTTACGGTTTCTGAAATTTTCTTCAGTTCTCCATCAAGATGTGCAGTTGCCGATGGATGTTCTATATCCGTTGACAGAAGACTTACCGATGGAGAAAGCTGGGAATATGCTCTTGAACAGATAAGAAATCTTGAATCTGTAAAAGCAGCAGGAGCTGTGGTTGAAATGTATGACTATAAAAGGCCTGCTTATACGGGTTTGGTTTATCCCACCGAAAGCTATTTTCCAACATGGGTTCTCGATGAAAATCATCCTGCATGCCAAACTTTGGTTGAGGCATATGAGAACTTGTTTGATAAAAAGCCACTGGTGGACAAATGGACATTTTCGACAAATGCGGTATCAATAATGGGACGCTTTGGAATACCATGCGTTGGATTTGGTCCGGGACATGAGGATCAGGCTCATGCTCCCAATGAAAGAACGTGGAAGGATGAATTGGTAAAAGCTGCAGCAATGTATGCGGCTATACCATCTGTATATACAAAAAAATACGCTGAATAAGGGGAAAATATTATGCAAACAGAATTCAAAGGAAAACACTTCATATCACTACAGGACTGGACAAAGGAAGAACTTGATACATTATTGGATGTATCATTGGATTTAAAGATAAAATACGCAATGGGAATAGACACACCGTATCTTCTTAGAAAAACCATGTTTCTTATGTTCTTTGAACAGTCTACAAGAACAAGAAACTCCATGGAGGCCGGAATAGCACAGCTTGGTGGTCACGGAAACTTCCTTGATGTAAGCACAATGCAGATATCCCATGGAGAATCAGCAAAGGACACAGCAACCATACTCTCCAGATACGGTCATGCTATTGCCTGCAGAAATTGCTTCTGGGAAGTCGGAAACAAGTATCTCAGGGAAATGGCGGAACATGCGACAGTTCCTATAATGAGCCTGCAGTGTGACTTGTATCATCCCATGCAGGGAATTGCAGACCTTATGACAATCAAGGAAAAGACAGAAACAACCAGAAATCTGAAGGTTTCTATTATCTGGGCATACGCAACAAGCCACAAAAAACCCATTTCGGTTCCATTGTCCCAGGCATTGCTATTCCCGAGGTATGGCATGGATGTAACTCTTGCTTATCCTGAGGGATATGACCTTCCCGATTGGGCAATTGCACAGGCAAGGGAAAATGCTGAAAAAAACAACGGCAAATTCAAAATTACCCACAATATGGAAGAAGCATTCAAAGATGCTGATGTTGTCATTCCCAAAAACTGGGGAAGCTGGGTAAATAACCAAAGTACTGCCGTTGTAGATGACCTTCTTGAATCATACAAGGGTTGGAAATGCACGGAGGAAATGATGGATCTGGCAAGCCGGGATGTAATGTACATGCATGCACTGCCGGCTGACCGCGGTAATGAGGTAGTTGATTCTGTAATTGACGGACCGCATTCAATAGTATATGACGAAGCAGAAAACAGGCTTCATACAGCAAAAGCGGTAATGACACTTACTATGGGTGGCAAATAGGAGGCGTTATGTCAAAACTTGCCGTCATTGCAATCGGTGGGAATTCATTGATAAAAGACAATGCCCACCTCAATGTATCTGACCAGTATGATGCTATTTGCGAAACTGTCAGGTATGTTACTGATTTGATAGAAGAAGGTTATGAGGTTGTTATAACCCACGGGAACGGTCCTCAGGTTGGATTCATTATGAGGCGTTCGGAGATAGCCGAGGAAGTGGAACATATGCATCCGGTTCCTTTGGTCAGCTGTGATGCTGATACACAAGGTGCTTTAGGGTACCAAATTCAACAAGCTCTTCACAATGAGTTTGCCAAGAGGAATATAACAAAGAACGCTGTTACCATAGTTACCCAGGTGGAAGTGGATTCCAATGATCCTGCATTTCTGCATCCTGCAAAACCAATCGGTTCATTTTACGGGCCGGAACAGATTGAAAAAATCCGAAGGGATCATCCCGACTGGGTGGTCATTGAAGACTCCAACAGAGGATACAGAAGGGTTGTTCCTTCACCCATGCCAAAAAACATCGTTGAAATTGACGCTATAGAAAATCTTGTTAAATCGGGCTTTACAGTCATAGCCGTAGGCGGTGGCGGAATACCGGTGACAATTGACGAAAACAATCAATATACTGGAATAAATGCTGTCATTGACAAGGATAATGCATCAAGTCTTCTTGCAAACAGGCTCGATGCAGATGTTTTCATTATCTCCACTGCCGTGCCCAATGTATGTATAAACTTTGGTAAACCGGATGAAGTAAAACTGGGTGAAATAGATTCAGCAGAACTTCGGAAACTAAAGGAAGAAGGCCACTTTGCTCCCGGGAGTATGCTTCCCAAAATAGAAGCAGCTCTTTCATATCTGGAAAAGGGAGGCAGAAAAGCAATCATAACCTCTCCCGACAACATCCTCAAAGCCATACGCGGTGAAGCCGGCACCATAATCACCTGAAACTTGCAATCTAACGCCTAAAACTAAATTCTCCTGGACCCCGGCACTACCGGGGTTCTTTTTCAATAATCAGGTCGGGAATAAATATTTATTCCCGACCTGATTATTAGTGCACATGTTATACAGGGTTGGTAACAGGGTTTTCCACAAAAATAAGATGAAACAGGATAATAGGGATAAGTTTGCACAGGAAATACATATGTTTCCACAGATATTTGTGGAAAAACATTTATAATTGAAGCAGGAGTGTAATTTGTTGTGAGTAAATTAAGTCCTGTGAAAAGGCTGAGAATAATGATAGAGGGCTTGATTCCCAACTGTGTTCCGGTATCACCGGATTTGTCAAACATGATTCCTGCAAAGCTGACAGGCAAACCATTCTGGCAGCTGTATCTTTACAAGGATCCCCCGATATATATGGCATATATTGATGCTGCAAAATATTTTGACATAGATTCCCTTATGGATGGATATGCCCCGGTTCTGATGCCTGATGAATATGAAGACAGCATGGAGGAAATGATAGTTTTCCAAAATGATGAGAGAATAGTAACCCAGAGATATGACCTGGGCAGATCCAAAACTCACAATAGGGCATGGGAAGATACCGTCACAGTATATTACAGGGACAACCCACCGACACACAGGCTTGATCCTGAAACCATAGGTCTGTCCCGAAC
>CAYYXJ010000088.1:10714-11216 GCA_964475455.1 uncultured Clostridiaceae bacterium
ATACTGTCCATTTCAACTGGTATGATGTACACGACTGACCTGTAAATGTTGTAAAGAATCCATGATGTTAAAAAAGAGTACAGAAGCGCTGAGCTTCTTGCAGCAGTTAAGAGAAAAATGGGCATCCAGGGCTTGGTTGGAGTTTTCTGTGGTACATCCGCCTTGCTTGGAAATCCTTCGCAGATATATGAGTATTATGATAATCCAGATAAATACAGGGAATTAAGGGATAGGAAAATCGAGTTGTTTACTAAAAGATTCAATTGGCTGATGGAACTTCAAGAACCTCCGGATTTCATCTGCACAGGAGCAAGCGGAACCCTTGTATTCCAGACTCCGGAAATCTTCAGGGACCTGGGACTTCCAATTGTAAAGCATATTGCAAAACTATGTAAGGATCACGGCATCCCATCTCATGTTCATTCATGCGGTCCTGAAAAAGAGCTTGTCAGGATTTGTGCCAAAGAGACCGATCTGACAGTAATAGACCCTCTTGAAATCC
>CAYYXJ010000089.1:0-11205 GCA_964475455.1 uncultured Clostridiaceae bacterium
TTAATAGAAAAACAACCGCCCCGCGGTTGTTTTTCTATAGCAATATTCAGGTCGGGAATAAATATTAGGATTGCACATGGGTTGTTAACTAAATGCGCATATGTTATACTTTCAAACAGAAAAAGGCTGTGATAAAGAGAGTAGTTTTTTCAGGTTTGTAAAGAGAAGGGCATCATTGGCTGTGAGTGCCCGGCAGACCGGATTTATGAAGTTCACTTTGGAGCTGCGTTCTGAAAATTCTTTGTGTAGGAACTGCCGGTTGGACCCGTTAAGAATCCGGGCATTGAAAGATGCATTAAGTGTTCGTTTACGAAAAATCGGGTGGTACCGCGGAGATAACCTTCGTCCCAATGGGAGGGAGGTTTTTTATTGCGGAAAACCCAAGAAACACTATACCTATTGAAAGGGGTTTCAAAATGAAACAACGTCTGAAGGAGATTCTTGAAATCGCCGGAAGTGAGCTAAAGAGTGTTACAGATATTAAAACACTCGAAGAAATGAGAGTACGCTTTACCGGGAAAAAGGGTATGCTTACTGAAGTTCTCAGGGGAATGGGTCAACTCAGCCCGGAGGAAAGACCTGCCATGGGAAAGCTTGTCAATGAAGTAAGAGCTGAAATAGAAAGCCTTTTGTCCGGTGTCAGGGAGAAACTTGAAAAAGAAGAACTCATTGCCAAGCTGGCAGATGAAAAGCTGGATGTAACAATTCCCGGTAAAAGACCGGCATTAGGTAAAAAGCATCCGCTTACACAGGCAATTGAAGAAATGGAAGAAATCTTTATTGGACTTGGTTATGATATCGCTGAAGGTCCTGAAATAGAAACTGTTTACAATAATTTTGATGCTTTGAATACAGAAGAAAACCACCCTTCAAGGGATGAACAGGACACATTCTACATTACTGATAATATTCTTCTCCGCACCCAGACATCACCGGTGCAGATCAGAGTCATGAAAAGCAGTGAACCTCCAATTAGAATCATTTGCCCCGGTAGAGTTTACAGGGCAGATACAGTAGATGCAACTCACTCTCCTGTTTTTCATCAGATTGAAGGACTGGTCATCGACAAGGGAGTTACCATGGGAGATTTGATCGGAACATTGAAATTGTTTGCAAAGAACCTTTTTGGTGAAGACACCGACATTCGTCTTCGTCCACATCATTTCCCATTTACAGAACCAAGTGCGGAAGTTGATGTTTCATGCTGGGTTTGCGGAGGCAAGGGCTGCAGGGTATGCGGAGGGGAAGGATGGATTGAAATTCTGGGAGCTGGAATGGTTCACCCAAATGTCATGAAAGCCTGTGGTATAGATCCCGAAATTTACAGTGGATTTGCATTTGGAATGGGTGTTGAAAGAGCTGCCATGGGCAGACATAATATCAGTGATCTCAGGTTGTTATTCGAAAATGATCTTAGATTCCTGAGGCAGTTCTAGGAGGTTAAAATGAAAGTATCTTACAGTTGGCTAAAAGAATATTCCGATATAGAAGCAGATATAAAGAATTTCTGTGATGAAATGACCATGTCCGGATCAAAGGTTGAAGAGTGGAAGGTTCTGGGAGAAGAAATCAGCAGAGTTGTAGCAGGAAAAGTGCTCTCCATTGATAAGCATCCCGATGCAGACAAACTGGTGGTTTGTAAAATTGATGCGGGTGATGGTGTAATACAGATAGTTACCGGGGCAACAAATGTAAATGCCGGCGATCTTGTTCCTGTTGCCCTTCATGGATCGTCATTGCCGGGAGGAATCAAAATCAAGAAAGGTAAACTAAGAGGTGTGGTTTCGGAGGGCATGCTTTGCTCGCTCAGCGAACTTAACCTTACCAAAAATGATTACCCTGAGGCAATTGAAGACGGAATATTTATTCTGGACAGGGATATTGCCCCGGGAACCGACATGGTTCATGAACTGGGACTTGATGAGGAAATAATTGAATTTGAAATAACATCCAACAGACCGGACTGTTTTTCAGTCATTGGCCTGGCAAGAGAGGCGGCTGCAACATTCAAAAAAGATTTCAGTGTTTCAATACCGGATCCTGATGAAAATGGAATTGGAAATGCAGGGGATATGATTTCAATTGAGGTCATGGACGAAAAGCTGTGTCCAAGATATACCGGAAGGATTATAACCGATGTGGTTGTTGAACCTTCACCGGAATGGTTGAGGAGAAAACTCCGCGATGCCGGCATCAGGCCAATAAACAATATAGTAGATATAACGAACTATGTATTACTCGAATATGGACAACCCATGCATGCCTTTGATTTGGATAATCTCAGAGGGGGAAAAATAATTGTAAGATCTGCGGTTGCCGGAGAGGAAATAGAAACCCTTGATGACCAGCCAAGAAAACTGGATCCATCAATGCTTGTAATAGCTGACGATGAAAGGCCTGTGGCTGTTGCTGGAGTAATGGGCGGAGCAGATAGTGAAGTTACAGCAAAGACTAATACAATTTTATTTGAGTCAGCAAATTTCAATATGACTAGCATAAGATTGACTGCACAAAAACTTGCCATGAGAACTGAATCATCAGGCAGATTTGAAAAAGGCCTGGACATGAACAACACACTTCCTGCAATCAACAGAGCATGTGAACTGGTCGTTGAACTTGGAGCAGGGAAGGTTGTTCCCGGAATCATAGATGTCAGTGCTGATAAACCTGAAAAAAGAAAAATCCTACTAAGACCTGAAAAGATAAATGCCTTTCTCGGAACTGATATTTCAAGGAAGGAAATGCTGGAAATTTTTAAACCTCTTGAAATTGAAATGGAGGGAGATTATGCGGTAATCCCTTCTTTCAGACCTGATTTATTATCGGAAGCCGACCTGGCAGAGGAAATAGCCAGGTTCTTCGGTTATAACAATATCAAGGCAACCATGCTCAACGGAGAAGGAACCACACAGGGTAAACGTTCGTACAAGCAGAACCTAAGGGACATGGTAGAAGGTGTATGCCTGTCTGCAGGATTATATGAAATATATACTTATTCATTTACAAGCCCTTCAGTCTTTGACAAGCTAAGACTTCCCAAGGATAGTTCACTTAGAAAGAATGTAGTTATCAGAAGACCTCTGGGTGAAGATTACAGCGTAATGAGGACTACAACATTACCTGAAATGATGAAAGTTATTTCCCACAACAGCAACAGAAGTGTAGCAAAAGCCGGATTTTATGAAATGTCATTCACTTATCATCCGGTTGACGATGAGGAGCTGCCTGAAGAAAGAACAGTACTTACAATGGGATTCTATGGCGGGGGAAATTTCTTTGACATGAAGGGTATAGCAATGAATATTACTGATACCCTGGGGATAAAAGATACAGATTATACTCCCGTTACAGATAATCCCGTATTCCATCCGGGCCGTTGTGCAGTTATCACAGCCGGTGACATTATAATTGGCACAATGGGCCAGGTACATCCTGAAACAGCCGATAATTTTGAAGTGCCGGGCGACACAATTCTTTGCGAAATAAATATGGATGAGGTCTATAAACTTGCAGACCTCAATAAAAAATATAGTGAACTTCCCAAATACCCGGCAGTTTCAAGGGATATAGCAGTAGTGGTTGATGATGAGATAACAGCAGGCGATATCATAGGACTAATAAAGGAATCAGCCGGTGCAAACCTTGAAGAAGTAGAGTTCTTTGACATGTATAAAAGCGAGCAAATAGGATCAGGCAAAAAGAGCATGGCATTCTCTATGACTTACAGGTCTGCTGAAAGAACTCTGACTGAAGATGAAGTTGGAAGCAGTTTTGATAAAGTGGTCAATGAGCTGGCTGAGAAAACCGGAGCTGTACTCAGATGAGGAGTTGCAATGGAAGAGATATATGAAAGGTTCAAAAGGGATAGGTTCGCAAAACTCTGCGGGATGGAAATAGAAGAAATATCCAAAGGGTATGCAAGAACCTCAATGCTTGTTGAAGACAGGCATCTAAATGGAGTT
Organism: uncultured Clostridiaceae bacterium; assembly: GCA_964475455.1. Lineage (GTDB taxonomy): Bacteria > Bacillota > Clostridia > DUPQ01 > DUPQ01 > JAFGQE01. The sequence goes on from CAYYXJ010000089.1 coordinate 3,963, forward strand.
GACATAGCCCAGGGAGGTGCAATCTTTACGCTGGCAGACCTTGCTTTTGCCTGTGCATCAAATTCCCATGGACCGGTGGCAGTATCTGTCAATGTTTCCGTGTCGTTTCTCAAGGCTGTGAAATCGGGAGAACGACTTATTGCAGAAGCCAGGGAAATTTCACTTCACAGAAAAATTGCTGTATACGAAATGGAAGTGCGGTCGGGTGATGACCTGGTGGCTAAACTAAACGGAACTGTATATAGAAAAACTTAAAAAAGGCCCCGCGAAAACGGGGCTTTTTTATATCTCTTTTAAATTATCTGAAAATGCGGTTCGTATGATATCGTCAATTCCTTTTTTAAATGGACCTCTGAAACCAGTGAAAATCGGAGCATCAAATCCTTCATATCCACCTTCTTCAATTATTTTATCAGAAGGAATGTATGTCATTGCCTCCTGATATCCGAGAAAAATGGTTTTTGCCGGTTTGAAGACTTCATTTACTATTTCTTTGACCTCGTAAACAATTTCACCTCCCATATATGGAAGATAAATACTATCTGTTAATTTGACAATTCCGCAGTGTAATTCAACGTAATCATCAATTTTATCCCAATTAACCAAAACATCTTCCATCCGTCGTTTCAAGTATCCGGTGAATTTATTTATTCCTTCTTTATAGACTGTTTTATCCAAAGGGTTTATATCAAGTTTCAAATTGAATTTTACAGCGCGAAATTCGGGTTCAATGTCTTCAAATCTCCCGGTATGGATGGTGCGAATTACTTCTTTTGATATGCCGGATGCAAACTCATCCAGTTCCCGGAATGTACAAGCTTTGAAACTTCCTTTGTCAGCAGTTATCAATGGTCTGAGATTGCCGGCTGCTCCTTGTAAATAAAAGGCCATGGAACCATAATACTCTGCTTCAAGGAGCTGACAGAGCCTGCCGGGGAATTCAGAAGAGAGGAATAGTGTGGCAGAAAGGGTTACGGGATGGCAGGAGTAGTTTGCCAGGATTGTGCGTATATTGTTATCCAAATCCCTGACGATTATTATATTCAGTTCATCATCGGTGATTCCATTATGGTTTGGTTTCATTTGGAATCCTTCAGTGGTATGAAGCCTTCTATTGATGTTCCATCTGCCTGTGGTTGATGCAAACTGCATATTTCCCTCAAAAACATTGAGCCGTGCCCTGTCAATACAGGCTTTGGCCCGTTGTACGAAGTATCCGTGAAGAGGGGAGAGACTGTCACGTTCAGTTGCCGAAGTTATCTTTGGACCGGCATGGGTGTGGGAATAATTTATAATTATATTATCATAAGGAATGTTGAATACTTCTGATGCATATTTCATTATTTCATCATTTAGATCATACAAATAGTGACATAGGTCAAAAGTAATTAACATTAGCCTGGAGTCATTGTTTTCCAGATACAGGGTTTTTACATATAAATCGTCGTGGATACCCTTGAATTCATCGGTTCTTCCTGAATAACCTGACATGGTTGTTCGTTGTAAAGGTGTTATAAGCTCCCTTGCTTGTCCAAATATCATAATGTACCCCCTGCTTATTCTATTGACCATTCTAACAGAAAAATTGGTGATATCAACTTGTTGACAGTAAAAAACCTGTTGTGTATAATCATCTAGAGCCTGAAGGGGAGTAGTTCAACTGGCAGAGCAACGGTCTCCAAAACCGTAAGTTGCAGGTTCGAATCCTGTCTCCCCTGCCAAAGGCACCAAGCGGTGCCTTTTGTTTTGTTATTTTTTATTCCAATGAATTATTGAATTGCTCAGCAAAGAGTTTTATCTGGTCATCAAAGATATCTCTTTTATCCTGGGTTACACCGGCAGCTTTCTTAATAATCATCTTATAGAATATATTCATATTAGATACTAGATAAGCACCACCGAATCCTTTGTTAACTCTTGAATGTGATAATATATCAGCAGGATATACAGAAGCAAGTTGTTCATCGCTGTCCTTATCCCGGTCCATATGACATATGAACAAACCAAGGGGTTTATCAAGAAGCTGCTCCCTGTACAATTCACAATAAACGGCTGCAGGCTTATTTAGCTTGCCCATATAGACAGGTGAACCTATGATAACTGCGTCATAAACCCGGGGATCCGGTTTGCTTTTCTGCACATCAATTATTTCTGTATCGTATCTTAGATTTTCAGCAAGCTTGACTGCACAGCTTTTCGTTGATCCATATTTACTTGAATAGGCTATTAAAACCTTCATATTTACCTCCAATAATTAATAATCAATCAATGCTGCCTTGTGGCAATACACTCGATTTCAACGAGTACATCCTTTGGGAGCCGGGCAACCTCCACCGTAGAGCGTGCAGGCGGAGCATTTTGGAAAAATTCTGCATAGATTTGATTCATTTTTGAAAACCGGGACATATCTTTCAGGTAAACCGTGGTTTTTACAACATTATCCAAAGTCAACCCTATTGAACCAAACAAAGCCTTGAGATTACTAAGAACAAGCGTTGTCTGCTCTTCAATATCACCTTCGCAAAGTATTCCGGTTACAGGATCCAAGGCTATCATGCCTGATGTAAAGATAAATCCGTTGCATTCCACAGCCTGCGAGTAGGGGCCGATTGCACCGGGCGCTTTATCAGTGCTGATAATTTCTTTCATAATGCACCTCATATATAAAATTACAGTTCAAGTATATAATGTGCATCATGACCATACAAGGTTCAACTGTTATTTTGCGGCCGGTTAGTGTAAAATATAGTAAAATATTTCAGTAAAGCGAAATACAACCAAACAAAGGAAGATGATTTGGTAATGAATATATTAAATATTGATGATACAAGAAGACTGATGTTTTCAAGCGATCTCTTTGAAAAAGAAATTGATGTTACAAGAGATACAGGACATTGGAATAAATTATCCCATCCCGCCATATATAAAACATATGACTGGGAAGCCTGGGGCCCATATGGTTTCATGGGGTTACACAGGGATGATGCTGCTGACAACTGGAAAATGTGGTACACATGCACAGGAGTTGGGGGAAGTCTCGGTAATTATACCTATGGCCTGGCACACTCAGAAGACGGTCTTAACTGGACGAAATTTGACCAACCGCTGGAACTTCCCGCTGATGCACAACCGGGATCTGTTGTAATCAAACCCGGACTGGGAATTGATGACCACAGGATTTTCTGCATGCAGTATGCACGACCTACGAAGGACCTGCCGGGAAGGGCATTGTTGTCAAAGTCTGTTGATGGATTGAAGTTTGAACCTGTCAATGGTTCATGGGAGGAATCATGGTTTGAAGGTCCCAGCGATGTCATTGCACTGATGTGGGATGAACTTTGTGAGTGTTTCAGAGCATATTTCAAACAATGGAGGGTGGTTTATAATCACAAGGGACAGAACTTTGATTATTTATTCTCTCATTTTACGAGATATGAGCATGATGAAAAAAACAAGAAGTTCTACCTTGAAGGCAGTGTTTTCCGACCGGAAAGAAAAAATGTAAAGCTTGAGCTGACATATGATGGGATTGAAATGGATTTTGAAGGACCAAACAAATATCCGCTCGGGGAAAAGTTCTGTATGCACAGGGTGGTTTCTTCAGCAAAAAGTTACGATTTCATCAAATGGGAATACATGGGACCGGCTTTGATTCCTGCAAAAGGGAAAACTGCGGATCAATTCTATGGTATGCATGTCATACAATATCAAAAACAGTATGTGGCACTGCCGTTGCTTTATAATGGATTAACCGGTTCAATGGATACCGGACTAGCTTGTTCAACTGACGGCATAAGCTTCAGCCTGGTTACCGAAAACCCATTGATTGCTAGAGGGGAACCGGGACATTTCGACAGCGGCATGGTGCTGGGTTTCGGAGATATACTGCAGGTTGATGACAGGCTTAGCCTGTATTTCGGTGCCGTAAGCAGAACCCATGATGCACCTGTTTCCGAAACTGATACATTTGCAATAGGACGTGCCTGGAACAGGCTGGATGGTTTTTGTGCAATAACAGGAGGGACGGCAATAACAAGACCCCTGTACCTTGAAAACGGTAAGCTTCATATCAATGCAGAGGGGATAATAAATATAAAGATTGATGATATGGATGGTAATACACTTACAGACTTTGAATGGGGGGGCAACAGGATGGACCTTGCAATATGCCATCCGCAGATTCGAAAGGGAATACCATATAAAATAGAATTTACCGTTAAAGAAGGAGCTTTATACTCATTCTGGAGCGGTGACACATGTACCTCAAGACAATGATTGAAAAATAGCACTGACACAGTTGTTTGTATTGTTAACAGCTGTGTCATGCTCTATAATCGAATCTGATACTTATTTTTGGAGGAATCAATGACTATTAATCCTATCAGACCTGCATGGAAGGGCACAATGACATCGAGGGAACGGTTTATCAAGCAAATGCACTATGAACCGTTTGACAGAACAGTAAACATGGAATTCGGATACTGGGATGAGAACTTCACCCAATGGGATATTTTTGTTGAAAACGGGGTCAGGAACCATGAAGACGGACACAGATTGTTCAACCTTGATAAAATAGAAGTTCTTTCCGGTAATACTTTCATGAGTCCCGGATTTGAAGAAGAAGTCATAAGTGAAACTGATACAAAAAAAGTAATAATAAATTCTCAGGGGTTGATGGCTGAAGTCAGCAAGGACAGTCATTCAACAATCCCTCATTTCATAAAATCATCCATAGAATCACCGGATGATTGGAAAAAGATTAAGGATGAACGGTTCAGAAGGGATGACCCATCCAGAATATTTGACATTGAAAAAGCCAAGGCAGAACATCCGGAAGACAGGGAATATCCCCTTGGAGTCAATACAGGTTCCATGATAGGGAGGGTCAGGGATATGCTGACCTTTGAAGGTTTGGCTTATGCATGTTATGACTATCCGGATATGGTAGAGGACATGGTTGAAACTTCCTGTGTCCTTGTGGAGGATTTTCTGGATCAGGTACTGCCTCATTTCACCTTTGAATATGCAGCCGGTTGGGAGGATATCTGCTTCAATTATGGACCGATTGTCAGTGTTGACTTTTTCAAGAATGTGGTAATGCCAAGATATAAAAGAATTGATAAAAAACTAAAGAAATATGGTATAGACATCTGGTACACAGACTGTGACGGAGACATCAGGCCTATATTGAAATACTTCATGGAAGGTGGAATCAACTGTATGTTCCCGTATGAAGTTAATTCCTGCTGTCATCCCGGTGAATTATTTGCAGAATACGGCAAGGACCTCAGACTAATGGGCGGTTTTGACAAGATGCAGCTTATAGCAGGAAAAGAAGCAATTAAGGCTTATATGAAAACACTTGAACCACTTGTCGCAAGAGGTGGGTACATTCCATTCTGTGACCATAGATGTCCGCCGGATGTTGACCCCGATGATTATTTATACTATCTCGATCTTAAAGAAAAGACATTCGGAATGAAATAAAGTAAACCGCTTCGGCGGTTTTTTAGTATTGGTACAATTATGCTAATATATGCTTATTAATTAAATTGGTAATTTGTGGGGGATTTATGTTCGAATTCGATGATAGACTTGAAAAAACTATGGAGAGGTTTGAAGCTTTCTTTAATTTTGATGTTGCAGACAGACCACCGGTCAATATTACATTATGGAAAAGCGGAGAGTACAACCAACCTCGAAAGACATATAATGACCTGAAGGAAAAGTGGATGGATTTTGAATTCAGGATTGAAGAACAAACCACCCGTTTGGAGAGGACAATGTTCATGGGTGATGCAATCCCTATTATCTGGCCTAATATGGGGCCGGAAATTTACAGTGCATGGTGCGGTTGCGGATATAATTACGGAGAAAATACAACCTGGAGTGAACCATGCATCCATGACTGGGAAAAAGATGCAGATAAAGGCAATCTGGACAGATCACATCCTCTTCTGCTGAAAACAATTCAATATACAGATATGCTGATTGAAGCATCCCGGGGACGTTTTATTGTCGGCTTAACTGATTTTCATCCCGGAGGTGACCATATCGCAGCGCTCAGGGATCCGCAGGAACTGTGTTTTGATATGATTGAAAATGTAGAACAAGTGAGAAAAAAACTGAACCGGTCATATCCTGAATACTTTGAAACCTACAACTTGTTCTATAACAAACTCAGGAATGCAGGCATGCCCATAACAACATGGACACCCATTGTTTCAGAAACAAAGTATTATGTTCCAAGCAACGATTTTTCCTGTATGGTTTCAAAGGCTACCTTTGATGATTTGTTTTTACCTGGAATAGTAGAAGAATGTAAATTCCTGGACAGAAGTATATACCACCTCGATGGACCCGGTGCCTTGAGGCATCTTGATTCACTGCTTGAGATAAAGGAACTGAACGCGGTTCAATGGGTTTGCGGAGCCGGAAATGAAGGGTTTGAAAGATGGCTGCCTGTATATAGAAAGATACAGGAGGCAGGTAAAGCCGCTCAGGTTATACTGGATATAAAGGATCTTGACCTTCTGTTTGAAAATCTTGAACCGCAGGGAATATGGTTGAGTTCAATATCAGGAATTGATTGTACAGATACAGCAGAAAAGGTATTGGAAAGAGTTGGAAAATGGAAATAAGAGAAAAGAAAATCATAGGTAAAGCATTTGATGTAGTTGTTGTCGGCGGAGGTATCTCGGGACTATTGGCAGCCATAGCCTCTGCAAGACACGGAGCAACCACTGCATTGGTCCAAAACAGACCTGTACTCGGAGGCAATGCATCCGGTGAAATAAGGATGCATATCTGCGGTGCAGCGGTATCAGGAGGCCGAAACAATGCAAGGGAAACAGGGATTCTTGAGGAAATCCTACTTGAAAACCGAAAACGTAATTATTATGATGAATTTGAACTGTTCGATGTAATTATGTGGGAAAAAGCCCGTTTTCAGAAGAATCTGACTCTATATATGAACACCCATATGCATCATGTGGAAACCAGGGATAATGCAATAACTTCAATCAGCTGTACCCAACTGACATCTGAAACAGAAATTATAATGGAATCTAAATTCTTCATTGATGCCTCAGGAGACGGAACCCTTGGAGCTTATGCAGGCGCAGAATATATGAGGGGCTCAGAATCTTATGATGAATTTGATGAAAAACTTGCGCCTTCAATAGCTGATGATTACACCATGGGAAACACAATCCTGTTCAAATCAAGGGATACTGGAAGGAAA
>CAYYXJ010000090.1:0-8038 GCA_964475455.1 uncultured Clostridiaceae bacterium
CTGATTTTCGAGTAAATACCCTAGAGGTGTTTGCCTGATTTTCGAGTAAATACCCCAGAGGTGTTTGCCTGATTTTCGAGTAAATACCCCAGAGGTGTTTACCTGATTTTCGAGCAAATACCCCAGAGGTGTTTACCTGATTTTCGAGTAAATACCCCAGAGGTATTTACCTGATTTTCGAGTAAATACCCTAGAGGTGTTTACCTGATTTTCGAGTAAATACCCCAGAGGTGTTTACTCGAAGTGAGGTTTTGCACCGGTTTTATACAAGGAAACAACCTTTGACAAAAGGTCCAAGAAGGATTTTCAACAATCTGTGTATAACTTTTTCACTTTTTTTCAACAGATTTTTGTGGATTTCCAATTCGAAGTGAAGGTTGGGCATCCAGAGAAAGATCATCAGATTCTCCGTTAGTTAAACGATAAAAGGCTGCAGCTCCAATCATAGCTGCGTTGTCTGTGCAAAGAATCATGGGTGGGAAATATGACTTAAAACCTCTTTGGTCACAGGCAGCTGAAATTTCTCTTCTCAAACCCGAATTTGCTGCAACTCCACCTGCCACTGCAAGCTGTTTAATTCCCTCTGCCTCCATAGCATCCATGGTATTTCTAACAAGTGTTTTTGCTACTGTCATTTGAAATGAAGCACTTATGTCCGCAATATTAATTTTTTCTCCTTTTTGTTTTTGGTTGTTTAGGATGTTTAATACAGCAGTTTTCAATCCACTGAAACTGAAGTCATATGGATTGTCCTTGAATCGTGTAACAGGTAGTTCATATGCATCCGGATTACCTTCCTTTGCAGCTTGGTCAAGCTTGGGTCCTCCTGGATATCCAAACCCAATTGCTCTTGCGACCTTGTCAAAAGCCTCTCCAGCGGCATCATCACGGCTTCTACCCATTATTCTTATATTTGTGTAATCTATGACTTCCAGTATATGTGTATGCCCACCTGATACCAATAGACAAATAAACGGTGGCTTTAAGTCAGGGTGTGAAAGATAGTTTGATGCTATATGTCCCTCAAGATGATTCACCCCAATAAGAGGTGCATCAATAGCAACAGCAATCCCCTTGGCAACCGAGATACCCGTCAATAATGCTCCTACAAGCCCGGGTCCCTTTGTAACAGCAACAGCATCTATGTCAGAAAGTTTTTTCCCTGCCCTGAGCAATGCTTCTTCAATTACCGGGATTATTAATTCCACATGTTTCCTGGAAGCTATTTCAGGAACCACGCCTCCATATTTTTCAAATAACTTTGCCTGTGAAGAAATCACATTTGAAATTATTAGCCTTCCATTTTCTACCACTGCACACGAAGTTTCATCACAGCTGGTTTCTATAGCTAAAACAAGCATTCTACCTCCTTGCTATCCAAAGAATTTTTCAAATACCACACCAAAAAAGAGTTGATCTGCTAGTATCAAAGCAGCAACCGCAAATACATACCATGCGAAAATTCTAAGTTTTCCATTCACCACAGTCCTGATAAACAATTTAATTGCAAAATATCCAGCTGTTCCAGCAGATATCATTCCTGCCAGTAATGGGAGCATTTCAACATTATAAGAGCCTTCTTTAATAAATTGATAGGTCTCCAGGGCAAATCCGCCCAATATGACCGGTATGGACATTAAAAATGCAAATTTTACAGCAAATACTCTTTTAGCTTTTAGTGAGAGATTCGCTCCGATGGTCATGCCTGACCTTGATATACCGGGAACAATCGCTATAGCCTGGGCAATACCTGTAATCAAGGCATCATACCAATGGAACTCTTCAATGCCCTTTTTGCCATCCCGGGGTTTCGATGTAAAAATCAACACCAATCCTGTAATAAAGAGCCCGATACCGACAGTTGCTCCGCTAATTGTAACAATCTCAAAAGTATCATTTAGTATAATACCAACACAAACTGCAGGTACCGTAGCAATGATAAGCAATCCCGTCATTTTGCAAAATGGCTTTTTAATAAGTGCAAATACCTCATCCCAAAGTGCAATGCACACCGCAACAAGGGTTGCAAAGTGTACAGCCACATTGAAATATACTACTCCACTTTCAACACCAAGAAGTTTTTGGGCGATAATCAGATGTCCTGAACTACTCACAGGCAAAAATTCGGTCAATCCCTGAACGATTCCCAGAATCAGCGCTTCGAAAAATGTCATGGCTTTCCTCCCGATAATATCTACAAAGATTATATTTTATGTGCTCCTTATTTACAACAGATTGAATTTCCTTATACAATATCGCAATAAATATAACCTATCAATAATCATTCCCGACCTGAATATTAGTATAAAAAAACCCGGTCGTCAGACCGGGTTTTGTTTCAAGTGTTTTCAAGAAGCGCTTTCTTTTCTACGATTTCTGTATAGCACCTTTGGTTTTGTTCCGGATAGTATGGTGGATTCCTCGATGATGCATTTTTCTGCATCCTTGTCCGAAGGAATTTCATACATTATTTCCATCATGGCTTTTTCAAGTATTGACCTGAGACCTCGGGCACCGGTCTTTCTCTCCAAACCCTTCTTGGCAACAGCCCTCAATGCCTCTTCAGTAAACTCAATTTCACAGTCATCCATTTCGAAAAGTTTGGTGTACTGCTTAACCAGGGAGTTCCTGGGCTCTTTGAGTATTGTTACCAGAGTTTCCTCTGTAAGCTGATGAACTGAAACCAATATCGGAATTCTACCTATAAGTTCAGGTATCAAGCCATATCTGAGAAGATCCTCAGGTTCAGCAAACTGATACATTTCAACAGCATCCACACTGTCCTTGGCAATTACTTCGGCACCAAACCCAATGGCACGCTTACCTATACGGTTTTGTATGATTTCTTCAAGCCCCTGGAATGCTCCTCCGCAAATGAATAATATGTTTGTAGTATCAATCTGTATATATTCCTGTTGCGGATGTTTTCTTCCACCCTGAGGCGGAACAGAAGCAACGGTACCTTCAAGGATTTTAAGAAGTGCCTGCTGTACACCTTCACCACTCACATCCCTTGTTATAGAAGGATTTTCACTGCGTCTTGATATCTTGTCAATTTCATCAATATATATGATTCCCTTCTGGGCTTTTTCAATGTCATAATCAGCCGCCTGAATGAGTCTGAGAAGTATATTTTCAACATCTTCTCCAACATATCCTGCCTCAGTTAGTGTGGTGGCATCTGCAATTGCAAAAGGGACATTCAGAATTCTCGCCAATGTTTGTGCAATATATGTTTTTCCGGTTCCAGTAGGTCCGAGGATCAAGATATTGCTTTTTTGGATCTCAACCCCATCATCATCTCCGGACTGCATGATTCTTTTATAGTGGTTATAAACGGCCACCGAAACAGCTTTTTTTGCTTCATCCTGGCCTATTACATATTCATCCAGTCCTTCCTTTATTTCCTGAGGAATGGGAAGCTTGAAATCCGGGTTGTCCAGCAGTTCATCCGCCGGTGAATAATCGTCCTCCATTATTTCATTGCATAAGTCTATGCACTCAGAACAGATGTAAACACCGGGTCCTGCAATTATTCTTTCAACCTGATTCTGGTTCTTTCCACAGAAAGAACACTTGGTAAGTTTTGTTCCGTAATCATCCTTTGTCATTCGCATCTCCTTATGACTGACATGATATATTTACTTAGTCATTACTTTATCAATAAGACCGTATTTAACGCCTTCTTCAGCGCTCATGAAATAGTCTCTCTCAACATCCTGTTCAATTTTTTCAAGCGGTTGGCCTGTGTGCTTACTCAAGGCTTTGTTAAGGTTATCTTTTATTTTCAAAAGCCATTCAGTATGAATCTTAATGTCGGTCGCCTGGCCTTGAACACCGCCCAATGGCTGATGAATCAGGAGCTGGCTGTTGGGAAGTGCAAACCTTTTCCCTTTGGCACCTGCCGTAAGCAGGAATGCACCCATTGACGCAGCAAGACCCACACACATAGTGGATACATCGCACTTTACATACTGCATAGTATCATATATTGCCAACCCGGCAGTTACTGAACCACCCGGACTGTTTATATATAACTTTATATCCTTTTCAGGATCTTCATGCTCCAGAAACAGCATTTGTGCTATTACCAGGCTGGCTGTGGTATCATCCACCTGCTCTCCCAGGAAAATAATCCTGTCCTTGAGCAAACGTGAAAATATATCATAGGATCTTTCGCCTCTGTTTGTTTGTTCTACTACTATTGGTACTAAACTCATTTTTTTACCTCCTTTTGGAATAATTATACTACTTATTCTTTTTCGGAATCATCCTTTTTTGCGGCTGCTTTTTTTGTCTGCTTCTTTGCTTTGACTGCATTTTCATAAATAAGGTTCACTGTTTTTTCGTAAACAATGCCATCCTTCATGTACTCTGTGTATTCATCATTGAGATTCTTTTGGTAGTCCTCAACACTCATTCCATAGTTTCCGGCAGCTTCTTCTATCTTTGCTTCCAGTTCTTCGTCGGTTGCCTCTACTTTTTCAGCAAGTGATACAGCCTCAGTTACGAGCTGCGCCTTGACCTGGTTCATTGAAGTTTCCCTGAACTGTTCCCTCATCTGCTTTTTGTCCATTCCGATAAGTCCTAGATACTGATCCAAATCCATTCCCTGATATCTTATTCTCATTTCGAAATCGCGGATTTGCCCATCTATACGCCTTTCAACCATTGCCGGCGGGACTTCAACCTCAGCATTTTCAACAGCTTTTCCAAGGGCTTCATCCTTCATGGCTTCTTCAGCCTCTTTCTGCCTTGTTTCCTTTATGTTTTTCTTCAGATCTTCCTTATATTCTTCAAGAGTATCAAATTCAGAAACATCCATTGCAAATTCATCATCAATTTCAGGTATTTCCGTTTCTTTGATTTCATGTAATTTGACCTTGAAAACAGTATCCCTTCCCTTGAGCTCCTCTGCCTGATATTCTTCTGGGAATGTAACATTCACATCAAATTCTTCGCCTGTGCTTTTACCAATAATCTGTTCTTCGAACCCGGGAATAAACTGACCTGAACCTATTTTCAACTCATGATTCTCGCCTTTTCCACCTTCGAATGCTTCTCCGTCAAGGAAACCTTCAAAATCTATAATGGTTATATCACCGTCTTTTACAGGTCTGTCCTCTACAGTGATGGTCCTTGAATTTTTCTTGGCTTCAGCTTCAAGGGCTTCGTCAATATCTTTTGCTGTTACCTTTACGGTTTTGTTTTCAATTTCAACACCTTTGTATTTTCCAAGTTTTACCTCTGGTTTGACATCGACATCAACTGCCATTACAACACCTTTTTCAGGATCCAGCTCCTTCAAGTCCACTGAAGGTTGGTCCACAGGATAAATCCCGGTTTCTTCAATTGCTTTTTCATATTGTTCAGGGAAAAGAATATTAATTGCTTCGTCGAAGAATACACCCTCTCCATAAACTCTCTCAATCATATACTGAGGTGCTTTCCCCTTGCGAAAACCCTGTACATTATATCGGCCCTTGGTCTTTTGATATGCCCGGTTAACACCGTCCTTGAAATCCTCAGGTGATATTGATATCTCCATACTGACCTTGTAGCCCTCTTGTTTTAAAACCTTTGCTCCCATTTATCTGAATCCTCCGTTTAAATTACCAATTCCAGCACCATCAGGCGCATAGCTGGAATATTATATCACAAGAAACGCGCCTTTGCACAATTGATATATTACCCTGCAAACATCCTTCAAATCATATATGGCATAAAAGCGATTCGGTCTGCTGACACATTTATATAGTGGATACCATCAGACTCAAACTCAATGGGTATGTTTTTCTGACCGTGAATATGGCCGAACAGACATCTGCTTATTCCACTTTCTTTCATCAAATCTACAAAATCCGGATTGTTGTCAGGCGGAAAATGAAAGACAGCAATCTTTTCACCGGAACAATTTTTACCGGATTCAAGGGAAAGGCTGAATCTGACAATCTCCCTGTTTTTAATTGTCATATCCTTTTCGTTTTCAAAATCAAAGCCCTTTGTACCCATGAAACATTTTCCATCAGCACTCACATGGTTATTGTATAAGAAACCGATACTTTTTACATCAATTGATGCGAGGAACCTTTCCATTTTAGTAACAGTTTCCCACCAATAGTCATGATTACCCTTAAGCATGATTTTTCTCCCCGGAAGTTTTTCCAGAAAAAGAAAATCTTCAACGGCTTGATCGAGATAAGTAGCCCATGAAAAATCACCCGGGAGTATAACTGTATCGTTTTCAGCTATTGAATCCGTCCAGTTTTTTTCAATCTGTTCCGAATGGTTGGCCCATCCGTCACCGAAGATATCCATGGGTTTTTCAACCTGATGTGACAGATGGAGATCTCCAATTGCAAAAATGCTCATTTTCCTGCCTTTCCGTGGAAGTATTCATAAATTTCACCTGCAGTTGCACTGCTGATTCCGTTTACTTCTTCTATCTGCGAAATTCCGGCTGCCTTGCTTTCCCTTATAAAACCAAAATGTTTCATCAGATTTTCTTTTCTTTTTGTTCCTATTCCCGGTATTTTGTCCAGCTCTGAATCAAAATATCTTTTCTTCCGCTTTTTTCTGTTATATTCTATGGCAAACCTATGGGCCTCGTTCTGAATTGATGCCACGAACCTGAACAGGCTCTCCGTTGGTGCGAGGTCCACTGTTTTTCCATTATACACAAGTGCCTTTGTTGTATGACGGTCATCTTTAACCATTCCGCACACCGGTATATCATACCCGGTATCAGAAAGTACTTCCAGTACAGCATTAACCTGATTTTTGCCACCGTCTATCATAATAAGTTCCGGATGAGCACCGAAGCTTTCATCATCCATACGAGCCAATCTTCTGCCTACCACTTCCGCCATTGCAGCAAGATCATCTCCCGAAGGTAAAGACTTCTCTTCGACTTACCTTCAATGAAAACCACCATGGACCCTACGGTATCAGAACCGGCCAGATTTGATATATCATAAGCTTCTATTCTGTGTGGAAATTCCTCCAGTTTCAATAGTTTTGCAAGATCAACAAGGTTCCTGCTGTCCGAAAGCAATCTTTCTTCATATGATTGAAGAACATGAAGTGCATTGTTGTAAGCCAACTCTGCAAGCTTTCTTTTTTCTCCTCTTTCAGGGATTTTTGTGTGAACTGAACCTCCCTTGATGCTGCCAAGCCATTCAGAAAACCATTCTGGATTTTGCAAGGGATTATAAACAAGCAGTTCATTGGGTATGGCATTCCCGCTTGAATAATACTGCCTTATGAAGTTCTCTGTTATTTCATTCTCGCTTCCTATGGAACTGAATTCAAACTGCCTCCTGTCCATGACCGCTCCTTCATTGATATTCAGCACATAAGCAACTGAAAGGCTTCCCTTCGCCGCAACTGCTACAATATCCGTTCTTTTCATACCTGGTTTTACCATGTACAGGTCAGATGCTTTTCTAAGAGTGTTGATCTTATCCCTGAAGATAGCTGCCGTTTCATACCTTTGTTCCATGCTGGCTTCTTCCATTTTCACCTTGAATTCTTCAAGTATTTCAGGGGATTTCCCCTCTAGGAATTTCAAAAGGCCGTCAACTTGTTCCATATATTCATCCCTTGTACAAAGGGATGAACACGGACCAAGGCATCTCTTGATATAATAATTCAGGCAGGGTCTTTTATCCTGCCCCATTTTTTTCTTGCTGCAGGTCCTTATCGGAAAGTTTGTCTGAAGGATATTGATTGCCTTTTTTGCAGAAACCCTTTCAGGATAAGGTCCAAAGTATCGCGCTCCATCTTTCTCTACCTTCCTGGTAATGCTTATCCTCGGGTAATCCTCACCAGTTGTAATCTTGATATACGGGTATGTCTTGTCATCCTTCATCATGATATTGTAGTAAGGCATATGACTCTTGATGAGATTGCACTCAATTATAAAGGCTTCCCGCTCATCATTTGCCATGATAAATTCAAATCGTTCAATTGTCTCGACCATCTTCCGGATGCGACTGGATTTGTCGCTTTTTTGAAAATATGATTTGACTCTACTCTG
>CAYYXJ010000090.1:8048-10563 GCA_964475455.1 uncultured Clostridiaceae bacterium
ATCAATTGCATGGTCGACACTTACCCAGTGTAGAGTTCCCTTATCTTTTCTTCCAGTAAATCCAGTTCCACTTTTGGTTTCTTTATCATAAGTACACCTAAGTTCTATTACTTCACCATTTTTGTCCTTCATTAGATATACACCCGGAGTTTTCGGGAGTTTTTTCAGTTCATCCTCAATGATAAATTCTTTATTATCTGTTATAGACATGTATTAATTATATCCCACTCGAAAGATTTATATCAGTTCTTCCATCATTTTATTCATCAGTAGTGCATCTTCATTATTGTCTGCATAATATTTCTTTCTTAATCCGGCAACAGTGAATCCAAGTCCTTTATACAACTCCCTGGCGGCCTTGTTAGAAACCCGAACTTCAAGGGAAATACTCACAACCCCCCTGCTTTTTGCCTCTTCAAGCAGAAGCTCCATCATTTTTTTCCCGATACCTTTCCTTCTGTATTCGGGTCTGACCGCCACATTTGTTATATGGGCTTCATCCAGAACAAACCAAAAACCTGCATATGAGATTACTTTTCCGTTGCTTAATCCAACGATGTAATATGCGATTTCATGCCCGCAGACATCCTGATACAGGCTGTCATAGGACCAGGGTGTTGGAAAAACCTTCAATTCAATTTCATACATCTGGGCTACATGCTCTTCATCAGCCCTGGTAAAAACAATTTCATCTTTATTTGTCATAAAGCCTCTTTGCCTGTGATTCCCTTAGATAAAACGGCAGAATTTCCGCAGCATTTCCCGTTTCCAACAGTCCTGTTCCATTTGCTGCCATGCATGCAAGCACAGCCGCAGACGGGTATTTGTTGCCCGGGTCGGCTTTTATATAATTTAAACCAGCTTCGGACACAAGAAAATCCAGATACTTCTCATGTGCATCACCGCATATTATTACCGGTCCATTTGCAGATGCAATCGATTCAGACAGTTTTTCAATGGTAATACCGCAATATTCAGTAAACGGTTCATAAAAATTTCCATTCCACTTATATAAAGCAGTATAAACCTGTCTGTTGCGTGCATCAATCATCGGACATACAATACCTGAATTCTCTGTGTATTTATTTGCCAGAATATCAAGGGATTTCGCCGAAACAATTCTTTTATCAGCAGCCAGTGCCATTCCCTTGATTGCGGACATACCTATTCTAATTCCTGTGAATGATCCCGGCCCACTGCCGACTGCAAAAAGATCCATATCACCAACAGTCAGATTGTTATCAGACAGAAATTCACTGACCATGGGCATTAGAACGGATGAATGTTTTCTTTTATCCTCAGTTGACTTTTTTTCGACAACCTGTCCCTCAATATAAAGTGCACAGGAGGCCTGTTCACACGATGTGTCAATAGCAAGTATCTTCATTTCAACTTTCCGGCAAATTCCATAATCCCAACCTTCGGCCCGTCTATTCGAATCAATCGCATTCCATTTTTTCCGGAGTATCCAATGCCTACTTTGAATCCGCCTTTTTCAAGAGTATCTTTTATCAAATCCGCCCATTCAATCACAGTGATATATCCTTCATCAACAATCTCATCAAATCCTATGTCATAGAGCATCTCTGGATCTGTAATCCGGTAAGCATCCATGTGATTGAAAACAAGACCTTCTTTTTCATATACATTAACAATATTGAAGGTAGGGCTTGTTATATATCCTTCTATGCCCAAGCCTGCTGCAATGCCTCTTGCAAAAACAGTTTTACCTGCTCCCAGGTCTCCTTCAATTCCAACTACTCCACGGGCAATGCCCGCAAGGATTCTACCCGCTTCAAATGTTTCATCTTCACTTGTTGTGCAAAAGATGCAGCATTTATCCTTCATAAACCACTTCACCATTGATGATTGTTGCAAGGACACCGGTCTTGATTTCAAGGGGATTTCCATCAAATACAGCGATGTCAGCGTCTTTGCCTGCTTCAAGGCTTCCTACCCTGTCCTCTATTCCGGTAACTTCTGCAGCATAAATGGATATAGCCTTCAAGGCTTCCAGCTCATCCATACCCTCTTTCACTGCAACTCCTGCACAAAGAGGAAGGTACTGAATAGGTATTACATGATGGTCCGTCATAATTGCTGTTTTTACGCCATGCTTTTGCAGTATTCCCGGGTTTTTAATAGTACTGTTGGTTAGTTCAAACTTGGATCTGAAAGAAAGCAACGGACCCACTATTACAGGAACATTTTCTTTCTTCAAAATATCCTTGATTATATAACCCTCAGTGCAATGCTCTATTGTGAAATTCAGTCCGAATTCCTTGGCGATTCTTATTGCAGTTAGAATATCATCCTCCCTGTGGGCATGTATCTTTACCAGAAGTCCGTCAAAAACCTGAGACAGGGCTTCTTTTTTGAAATCAACTTTATCCTTATCTTCCTCAGGTCTCTCTTTGTAAGCTTTGGCTTCCATCAAAGCCTGACGAAGTATGGCTGCTGTCGCCATTCTTGTTGAAGGCGATTTTTTCTGACCATTGTAAACACGTTTTTGGTT
>CAYYXJ010000090.1:10573-11161 GCA_964475455.1 uncultured Clostridiaceae bacterium
TCATTGCAACCGGTTCTTTTAAAAGCATTTCATCAATGCTGTTTCCATATGTTTTCAGCGCAGCAAACTGACCGCCGACAACATTTGCACTGCCGGGCCCTGTAACAACGGTAGTTATCCCTGCCTTCATTGCATCTGAAAAAGACCTGTCTTTGTAATAGATTCCATCAATGGCGCGCATGTGCGGGGTAACCGGGTCAGTCATTTCGTTTCCATCTGCACCTTCAAAACCGATTCCGTTTTCCCACATACCAACATGACAATGTGGATCGATGAAACCCGGTGTTATAAAACCACCTCCGGCATCTATGATCCGATCACAATTACCTTCAGTTTCAACAGTTAGGTCTTCCATCATGCCGACTTCCTTTATCTTGTCACCGGAAACCAGAACATAACCCTGGAATCCGTTTTGATCCTTCATTGTGTAAACCTTGCCATTCTTAATCAGCAGCATATAATCCCTCCGAAATTTAATAAATACATTCTAACACTAATTTCCTTCTCACCCAATATTTACACTCCAATAATCATTCCCGACCTGAATATTGCACACCAATAATCTTTCCCGACCTGAATATTGCACAC
>CAYYXJ010000091.1:0-11139 GCA_964475455.1 uncultured Clostridiaceae bacterium
CCGGTAAGAATGTACGGCAGCATACACAGTCCCCTCACCCAAATACCTGAAAATGCAAAGACAAGTCCAAACAATCACACCCTTGATAGAAGTGATTATGCACCGCCCAGGAAAGTTGTTCTGAGAATAAGGGAAGATATCCACAAGCTCAAGCAAAGAATGTGTTTGTCAGAACATCCCTTTGGAACAGTCAAATGGCACCATGGAGCACATTATCTGTTATGCAAGGGAAAAGAAAAAGCAAGTGCAGAGCTTGGACTTAGCTTTCTGGCGTATAACCTGCAAAGAGCAATCAATATGGTGGGAACAAAAGCATTATTGGAGGCAATCAGGTAAGGTATTGCGTATCCTTTTTTAAAATCCGGCAAAAACGTCGAAAAACGAACAAAAACAACTCAAAATATGCCAAAAACCCTGGTTTTTCCAGGGTTTTCGGACAAAGTGTGGCGGAGAGAATGGGATTCGAACCCATGTTAGGGGTTAACCTAAACACGATTTCCAGTCGTGCGCCTTCAACCAACTCAGCCATCTCTCCACAAATATATTAATTTACGCAAAAGCTATTCTATATAAATGCTGAATAGATGTCAATCAATCTTTGTTCACATCTTAAAAATCTCTTCGAAGTATGGTATATTATTAATAGTAAATCTTGGAGGTTAAGTATGATTAAGAATAAAAAGGAAACATATGAAAAACCTTTACTGGAAAAACATGAAAACCTTAATGAAAACACAAAAGGTGATTCATCAGTTCCTGATTAGATTTAATAAGGGGGTGTGTTAAAATGAAAGAAGTGCAAAGGAAATACGAAAAACCTGTTCTTGAAAAGCATGATAATCTGAATGAAGCAACAAAAGGTACAGCACCTTCATCAGTTCCATCTTAGTTTAAAATATATTTAGAATTAGCTTTAAATTCATATTGGTGTATTGTTCTTAATTATATATTTGTATAAAATTGTGGTTATGCTGTGTAAATAACTGTCTTTTCTTGTATTTTAAAAGGGGTAATTATTTCAGTTTGTTATTGTAATCAATTATGAAAAATAATTTTATATAAAATCTTTATAAGTTATGATATATTATATTCAACTGATATTTGGAGGGTGACATGGAAAACAAAAAAGCAACTTATGAAAAGCCGGAATTAGAAAAACACGAAAACCTAAATGAATCAACAAAGATGGATATATCAAGCTCAGTACCGATTTAATAATTATAAATTTTACTAAAAATCAGTTTAAGAATAGATAATGGTGTATTGTTCTTGACAATCCATTTTCTGTGGTGGTTTAAACTAAAGGGTGTTAGAACCTCCCCTTTCCATTTTTTGAAATCTTCTTCGGTTATGTTGTTTTGTGAATTAGTATTGTAATAATACTGAATGTTTTCTTTTGTCCAATCATGGTTTTCAAAATAAGAGTTCCCTTTATCTCTATATAATTGAGTGCCAGGGTGTATTTTAAGGGGGTTTATCAGGAAGGACTGTGGTTGGTATTCTTTAATCCATTTAAGTAGTGCATTTAAATCCTCAATGCTTTCTCCTTCAAACCCTGTTATAAAATATGAATGAACAGAAATATTATGTTTACGGCAGAGATCTATTGCTTTTTCGTTCAAGTTTACCAGCCTATTTTTATTAACCATTGCTAAATCAGATTCTTTTATTGATTCCATACCAAATTCAATGCCTATGCAACCGGCTTCCGACATAAGCTTTAAGATGTTATCATTTATTTTATCGGTTCCTGACTGAACTGCCCATTTGATTTTTTTATTTAGACCCTTTGCTATAAGTTTTTGGCAGATTTCTTCTGCATGTTTTGGTAATATTAAAAAATCATTGTCGTGAAAATATATTGCATTGATATCATATTTTTTCAGAAGCCTTTCAATACACTCAATAACATAGTCGCTGCTATGAAATCTTACTCCTCTGCCATAAGTTAGAGTTTCTGAACAAAATGAGCAATTATTATTACATCCTCTTGAGGAAAGCACCTCTGCAGTTTTTAAATAGTGGCTTCTTATAGTATGGATGTTTGCTTTGGTATAGAATTCCATATCGAAGACATCATATTCGGGGAATGGGAGTGAATCGAGATCGGTATTTCGTGCATTAGTAAATTTGTTAGAATCTGTAGACCTTGTGAAAACTCCCGGTATTGTCTCAGGGGCTTGACCATTGGCAAGTGCAGTTAATGAAAGCTCGCCTTCGCCCGCAATTATATAATCAACTCCGGGTATTTTTATCAGGGTTTCAAACGGCATTGCAGTTGCATGATGTCCGCCGGCAACAACTATTCCATCAAAAAATGTTCTTATGAATGCAACTGCCTCGGCAGTATCATAAATCAAAGGGGAGACAGTAGAAAATCCTACTATATCAGGTGAATATGCTAGAATTACGGTTTTAAAGTCTGCTTCCAGTTGCTCTTTGTTTTGAAAGATAAAATCTTTCCGATGTCTATCATATACTCTGACTTCATGACCGGAAGACATAAGAGAAGAAGCTAAGTAAGCAATCCCGACAGGTATCCATCTGGTCAGTATACGGGGTTGACTTGGGGTAACTAATAGAATCTTCATACAATACCTTCTTTTAGACCACTCATTGATTTAAAAAGTAAATTATCTTTATAGTTAGTTGGCAGATCATTGATATTATTCTCTGATTTTTTTTGAACTAATAGGTTGTAAGCAGTTTTATCTGCTTCAAATAAATTACCATTTATAATGATAGTATCAGCTAAAGCAACAGAACCTTTGTCCGGACCACCGTCAATGAATATCTCTCTTGCGTCAATTATATTTAGGTCAGGAATTATTGCAAGCGGCAGCTCTGCTATACGTTCCACAAGATGATCCTTATGTAACTCTATTCTTTGATGCGGGTGCATAAAGCCGACCAGGTTTTTAATGGATGCAGAATAACCCGCATGTGGGTGGGATTTAAGATTTGAAAGATTTATTATTTTATCAGCCCAGTAAACCCTTTTAGGCAGTAAAATGTATTTAAAATATTGACCCTTTATATAAACTTTATACCATATACCGAAATCAAAGGATTCAATTATAACACCATCCCTTTTTAACATTTTTAGATTTTTTGAGTTAATGACACTGCATGTAGGTAGATGCATAAGCCCGCTGCAATCTGCAACAACTATTTTTCTGACTCCGTTTTCTTTTAAAGAAGAAATAATAGTTTCAAGCATTTCTATGGATACAGAAGCAGGATAAGGAAGCGATGAATTTAAATTAACTTTTATAAGTACCTTGGTATTTCTATATTCGCTGAATAATTCATTGCTGTGTTCATGGAATTTCTTAAAAAGATTG
Organism: uncultured Clostridiaceae bacterium; assembly: GCA_964475455.1. GTDB lineage: Bacteria > Bacillota > Clostridia > DUPQ01 > DUPQ01 > JAFGQE01. The sequence goes on from CAYYXJ010000091.1 coordinate 3,345, forward strand.
ACTCCTTCAAGTAACAGTCCTGTTTCTTTTTTACTATTGTGTATAATCGGTTTATTTGTTACTTTAAAGTCTTTTTTGCTTACAAGAACCTTTCTTTTGACTCTATTAATAAAATTAGCTATCACTTTTTCTCCTCTTTCTTCTCATATTTTCAGAAATAACCCTAAAAATTGTTATTATATTTCCGACACCATTTTGTGACTTTTCTTTATTTGCTCTGTGAACAATGGCGTCAGGGTTAAAGAGAATATATGCAAGAACATTTAATTTGGTTTTATTATGATAGGGGAGAAGCACTTTTACAATGCGATGGGAGATATTGTTCCATAAACCCGTATTACGGCTCATTAGCATGGATTTGTAGAATTTGAATTCAAAAGGAAGCAATCGGTCTGTACATAAAATTTTTCTCATTCTTTTATCCGGTCTTTCATAACCGGCAAAGTCATTGATGAGGGAAACTACAATACCTAATATTTTTCTCGAATCTTTTGAAAGGGTTTTGCAAAGTGACTGTATGTCCGGTTTACACGATACATAATAAATTCCCATATCCACAAACCATTTAAGTCCTCTGAATCCATGATGTATGGCATGATGAAAAGCCATTATATAGAATTGTTTTTCCATTGGAAGTGTATATACGTTAAAATCATTATCTAGTTGCATTCTGACTACATTATTTATTATTAATTCATTGATATCATATATTTTATGAAGGGGAGATTTTGTACCAAAACTAATGAAATCCCATTGTATGTCTATGATGTACTGCATGGCTTTTTCCTGTTTAACGAACATTATTTCATTCATGGATTTTTCGAATTCAGCTGTGCTCAAAACTGTATTGGACATCATTTTATCGGGGTCAGAAATTTTATAACCACTATTAATCAGCAATTCCTTGAGTTCGGAATAACATGATTTTTTTATAAATAAATCCAAATCGGGTGAAGTTGTTATATAGTCTTCTTTATGGAACTGCCTTACTGCCTTACCCTTAAGATAAACGTAGCTGATATTTTTCTTCTCTAGTTCCTCAATAAGAATTTTTGAATTTAAATCCTTCAGCTGATTCTCAAATGAGTTTTTCCAGGCATTGGTTTTCCATTGTTTAATTAATTCATCGGGAACGGGAATTGTATTAAAGGTGCCCTGTTGATAAAGATAGTAGAGTAGGGGAGAGATCCTTTGATTTTTAGCAAGCTCATTAATTCTTAAGCAGCTGGCTTTATTGAACAATCTTTCCAGATTGTTTGGGATGGGTTTACCAAGATAAATGCCGATGCATTCTTTTATAAATTTATTTTCATTACCCAATATCAATTGCTCCTAGTATCTCTTTGACTTGATTATAATACGACTCCATATTTGTTCCAAAATCAATTTTAAAGCAGGGAAGATCATTAAGCATATCTGTTAGGAAAGAAAACTTAGAAACAGCATGTTCAGTTATATTTACATTCAATGTCCCTGGGAACATTTTAGGGATAATGTCTATGGGCTTTGCCGTACAATATGAAGATTTAAATCCACCTGTTTTATTTAGAATCCCAACACCAAAGATTTCATTTTTAGGAATATGTTGTCTGTTTATATCAGGTATATAGAAATATGTTTCATCATTGTATTTGAAGACAGGTTCAAGTGATTCTAACTCCGGGAAAAATCTGGTTATGGAGTCGTTCCTCAACTTTACAAGTGCACTTAAGGAATAAGCAAGGTATTTTCCTTTTTCTTTTTTTATATATGTAAGATCATCAGAAATAATCCACCCGCCGAAATAAAATGATGTAAATGCTGATGTGGACTTCCCGCTGCCACTTGTTCCGGTTGCTAAAAATGATTTTTCTCCAATGGTGCAGCAGGATGAGTGTATTCTGTAAAAACCGAATTTCTCAAGGAGATAACCCAAGGGATGAAACAAAAATATAAGAATATTGTAATACTCAAATTCAAGTGGTAAACCTCTTAATAAAATTACCATTTTATTTTTACTGCCATCCAAGAAAATTTCCGCAATTCCTTTATAAATATACCAAAGGCATTGACCATTGTTATATATGTTCAGGGTGGTGTTGAAATCCTCTGCATATTCAATGGTCCTTACAAGGCGGGCAGATACTGAAATCTCAGGAAAGTCAGATGTATCCTCTGAAACAAGTACATCAATATCAGCTGCGGAATTCACATTTGAAACAAAAGGAGCATTAATATATTTCGCAACTTTATGGATGAAAGTGCTGTTATTTCCATGAACTTTGATTGAAATGTCATTCCAAAGATACATTTATACCTCAATAACCCTGGTGTATTTATTAATTGATTTTAAGTTCTCATTAACCGGCATTTTATCTACCTCAATCCAACTGTGACCAAAAATTTCATTGTTTTTTTTATCCGCACCAACAACCAGCATACATTGAATGTTTCTTTTTTTACATATTTCAAATAATGAAAGTGAGATGATGGTGCATGGATTACTGTGTTTAAGAAGCTTTGTTAATATAAATCCAAACAATCTGTGATATTTTATCAACATTTCAATATCTGATGATTTGCATGACTCTGTCACATTGCTTTTTTCAAGGGTTTTGATTATATTGTTGAAGCCTGTCTTCCTGACTTTTCGATTCCAGCGCATTATATAAAAAAATGCCTTGAAAAACTTGCCGGCATCACATGGTATTAAAAATCCTTTTAAAGTAAACACATCCACCCACCTGTTTATTTTTCCAGTATATGATTCAAAATAAGATCCTCAATCAATGAAACAATATCGCTTTTGGCTGTTTCAAAATCAATGTCATAAATATCAACAATGTTATTTGTAATTTCTTCAATGGTTAAATTATTATTGATGCTTTTTACTATTTCGTTACCTACATGGTTAAGGGAATAGTAATCGCCTGTTTCGATATTAAGAAGAACTGCATCTCCTTGCATTTCACGTAAAATAATATTATTGTTCAGTTTCATAGTTCCCCCCGAAAATGGTGTCATCATAAGTATACTGTAATGTAGTATGTCAGTAAACAGTACTGTGCTGCTAAAGAATGGTTTTCCTGAGTAAATTCATGAAATCATTTATATCACTGCCCATTGAAACTTTACATATATCAAGTTCATCCAAAAGTTCAGAAACAAACAAAAACTTGTTGCCTGTATTTTCTTCAATGCTTGTATGGATACCCATCGGGAATAGTAAAGGTAACAGCTCAGGTGCGGATAAAGGACGGCAGCTTGAGTTTTTTTCGGTTCCTTTGTCTATAAGCATAAGATTACCAATGTTGGAAGCGCTTGGTTTAAAAGTGTTTATATCATCAAGGAAATAGTATATTTCACCGCTGTCAAAGGTTGCCGAATGTACCCTTGTAAGTTCCGGGAAATAGGAATTGACTGATTCCAGGCTGAGTTTTACAAGTTTTGTTAATGAATATGGTTTGTAACCATCTTCTTCTTTTTTTACAAATGTCAGGTTGTCAGAAATAATGGAGCCTCCATGGGTTGCAATGGCAAAGGCAGAAGTCGACTTTCCGTTTCCGTCCATGCCCGTGAACATTATGGATTTACCTGAAATGGTTCCACAGGAACCATGCAATCTGAAATATCCGAAATTTTCAAGCAGTGTTCCAAGTGGGTGAAGAATAAAGGTTAGTATATTGAAATATTCAAAGGCATAAGGCATTGTCTTGACTGATACAATCAGAGTATTAGTATTGTAATCCATCCAAAGAGATACATGATTTGAATATATATACCATAGCTGAGTCTCGAAGGTAAAGACATCCATTCGGATATCAGTGTCAAGATTCAGAAGCATGGATTTTATTTGTGTAGCACCTTGGGGCACCTTTGGCATGGCATTATCAATTTCATCAACCAGAAGAATGCTTATATCACATTCTCCTTCATACTCATGATCATATACTGCATTTAGATATTTACTTAACCCAACTATGCAAGTTTGGTTATTGCCATTGACTTCTATTCTGATGCCGTTCCATAAATACATCCACAATCCGCCGTTTCATTGTATGACTTATATAATTATATAGATAAAATTAGTTGTTAGAAAGAGCTTTTAAACTTTTTTTGCTCTTTCACGCGTATTTGGATTCAACTCTTTTTTTCTCATTCTTATATTAATTGGAGTTACTTCAACCAGTTCATCATCTGATATGAACTCCAAGGCTTGTTCAAGACTTAAGTGGCGGATGTTGATCAGCCTGAGCGCTTCATCAGAACCGGAAGCTCTTACATTAGTAAGCTGCTTGTTCTTGCATACGTTAATGTTTAAATCCTCACTCTTGGCATTTTCTCCGACAATCATACCTGTGTATACCTTTACTCTGGCATCAATGAACAGAGTTCCTCTTTTCTGTGCATTGAATAATCCATAAATTGTGGATTCACCGGGTTCGAAAGCTATCATTGATCCTCTGGCTCTTTTAACTAAATCTGCGGTCAGTGGTTCGAAGGCATCAAATGTATGATTTAATATACCGGTACCTTTTGTATCAGTAAGCATTTCAGAATAGTAGCCTATTAAGTTTTTGGCGGGAATTCTGAATTCCAGACGAGTAGATCCCTGTACACCGTGTTCCATTGAAACTACTTCCCCTTTACGGGCTCCAACTTTTTTCATGACATTGCCTACAAATTCCTCAGGAACATCAATGATGAGATATTCAACCGGTTCATGTTTTATGCCATCAATATCCTTAATTACAACAGCGGGTCTGGAAACTTGAAACTCATAACCTTCGCGCCTCATTGTCTCTATTAGTATGGACAGGTGCAGTTCACCACGTCCAAGTACTTTGAAAGAGTCCATGGAGCCTGTTTCTTCTATATGCAGACTTACATTGCTCTCCAGTTCTTTGAAAAGCCTGTTTCTCAGATGCCTTGAGGTTACAAATTTGCCTTCTGTTCCCGCAAGAGGACTGTTATTTACACTGAAAATCATGGATATTGTCGGTTCGTCTATGTCAACAAAATCCACAGGGTCAGGATTATCAATATCACATATTGAATCACCGATATGAATACCTTCTATTCCGGAGACAGCAATAATGTCACCAAGTCCGGCTTTTTCAGTTTCCTTTCTTTTAAGTCCGTCAAATGTATAAAGGGATACTACCTTGGATCTGATAAGTTCTCCGTCTTTTTTACAAAGCATAATATCTTCGTTTTTTGAGACAGTTCCCCTTGAAATTCTACCAACACCTATTCTACCGACATACTTGTCATAATCAATACTTGAAACAAGGCATTGAAATGAACCGTCAATATCTCCTTCCGGTGCAGGGATGTTGTTGACGATTGCATCAAGAAGCGGCTTGACGGATTTAGGCTCATCACCTAATTTTTCAATGGCGTAGCCTTCTTTTGCCGAAGTGAATATTATTGGGAAGTCCAGCTGGTGGTCTTCTATCTGAAGACTGATGAACAAGTCAAGAATTTCGTCATAAACGGCTTCTGCCCGGGCATCTGGGCGATCAATTTTGTTGATTACAACAATTGGAACCAGATTCAATTTCATAGCTTTTTTCAAAACGAATCTTGTCTGGGGCATCGGTCCTTCAAATGCGTCAACAAGAAGAAGAACTCCGTCAACCATTTTAAGGACACGCTCTACTTCACCTCCGAAATCTGCATGTCCGGGTGTGTCGATGACATTTATTTTTATACCATTGTAGTTTATCGCTGTGTTCTTTGAGAATATTGTAATGCCCCGTTCTTTTTCAAGATCGTTTGAATCCATTATTCTTTCGGACACATGCTGGTTGTTTCGGAAAACTCCGCTTTGTTTAAGCAACTCATCTACCAGAGTTGTCTTGCCATGATCTACATGTGCTATTATCGCTATATTCCTTATTTTATCTATCTTTGCCATACTTTCTCCAATTCATATATACCCCGGCAAGTATAGATGAAAGGCGTGAATTTGGCAACTGTTAAGATATTAAAATACATGGGGTGTGTTAAATTGACAGGTTTTAATGAAATTATGGAGAGTATTGCCATATTAAAAAGGAGTATTCGTCTTAATATGTCCGGAAGGGATATGGTAAAATTAATTAGCAGGAGGCCGGGGGAGTGGATGCTGGAGTTTTGTATTTTTTTGCTTATGAAACCGGAATCCCTGAAGAGGCGGGATATTCATTTTTTGATGCAACACATTTGATATGGATGTTCTCTTCATTTTTAATTGCAGGTGGTCTGGTCATTTTGTATTGGAAAACAAGAAATCAGGACAAACGAAGATTCATGCTGACAATTGCTTCTGTTCTTCTTGTCTGCGAAGTGATTAGAACTGGTTGGTTTATTGCAATCGGAGAGTATACATTGAAGTACTCACTGCCTTTTCAGCTTAGCAGGATATTGGTTTTTATCGAAGCCCTGGCAATATTCTTCAATAGAAGGTTTCTCAAGGAGTTTACATATGCCTGCGGACTTTTCAGTGTTGCTGCTTTTATAGCTCCTGATATAATGCAGTATCCTATATTTCATATTAACACTTTACGATATACCATAGCTCATATTTTACTTATAGCGGTTCCATTGATGTGGATAGTTGCAGACGGATTCAGACCGGATATTAAGTTTCTGCCGAAATGTGCTGCTTTATTGGTGGGGATTGCCATAGCTGCTGAAACATTAAATATTATTTTGGGAAGCAATTACCTTCATATTCATTATATTCCGGCGCATATAAAAATTAAATTGGGACAACCTTGGTTCGCAATGGCACTTTTAGGGGCTGTTCTTGGTTTCTGGGTGATTACATATACACCATGGGTAGTTAAAGGTTATTTAGATAAAAAATCCTAGATGTCAAGTATTTCCCAATCTTCATCGATTTCTTCATGCATTGAACTCAGTTTACTTGTATATTCTGGAATATCCGCCAAATCGTTCAATTCGAGGGGGTCTTTTTCAAGGTCAAACAATGAAAGCCTTATATTATCAGTCAGAAAGTATTTTATTAGCTTTAATCCATCTTTTTTTAGTCCGGCTATATGATTTCTATATCTTAGTTTCAAACTTTCCCTTATACGGGTTTCTTTGGCAAAGGTTTTAAAAAGAGATTTTGTTTGGCAGGTGTCAGGGATATCAATGTCAAGATATTCAAGGATTGTGGGATATATATCTGCAATATAAACAGGTTCTACGCGTTTTCCATTCTTTGGTATTTCCGGCCCGGATATTATCAAAGGTACCCGTATACTGTGTTCATATAGATTCTGTTTACCGAACAGACCATGGCTTCCAACTGCCAGGCCATTATCCGCAGCAAAAATTATAAGGGTGTCATCAATAAGATTCTCTGATTCAAGTTTGTCCAGTATTTTACCTATACAATAGTCCAGATGTGTAATCATTGCGTAGTATTCAGTCAGATGCTGTTTAACAATCTCTTTAGTCCGTGGGTATGGAGCCAGTCTCTCATCCCTGGTGTCAAATCCAGCAAAATCAAACGGGTGGATTGGCAGATAGTTTTCGGGAAGTTTAGTTTTATCTTTATCATACATGTCCAAAAACTCCTGGGGCATGGTGCGTGGGTCGTGGGGAGCCATGAATGCGGTATATAAAAAGAAGGGTTTTGATTTGTCCCGACTTTCAAGAAAATCAACAGAAGCCTGGGCAAAAAGTTCCGATGAATGCTGACCGGGGGTTATGTGATCACAGCTGTATTGAATGGTTTCATTTGTATTGTAGGGATTCCTGGATTTAAATATCTTTTTATCATATTTCCCCGTAGGGTCAAAATTGTTTGCAGGAACATTCC
>CAYYXJ010000092.1:0-11027 GCA_964475455.1 uncultured Clostridiaceae bacterium
CTTCATACGGCGAAATTTTTTCTCCGCCCTTGTTCATCATTTCTTTGATTCTACCGGTTATGAAAATATCCCCATCCTCATCAATGTACCCTCTGTCACAGGTATGAAACCAACCTTCTGTAAAATATTCAGAATTATCTATTTCCGGGTTTTCATATCCCTCGAAAACTGTATTTCCCTTAACAAGAATTTCATCCTCTTCAATTTTCACTTTAACACCGGATGAAATTCCTACGGAGCCAGTTTTAATGCCTTGTGGCAAGCCATATTTACGGGATATATTTCTTGTTTCTGTCATTCCATAACTAATGACTAATTCAGTTGCCAATGAACTTTCAATCAAATCTTTCAATCTTTCAGTTAGTAACGCTCCGCTTGACCTTATAAACCGCAAACTATTATTACTGCATACAATATGGTTTTTTTCTATATATTCTGCCAGGGAATTCAGCACTGCCGGCGTTGCAGTAAAAGTAGTAATTTTATACCTGTCAATTATTTCAAAAAAGCTATTATGATTAAAGCCATCTGTAATAACGGATGTTCCCCCCTTGACCAGCATCAGAATCATTGAATTTATTGTTTGGGCTTTGTAAACATTTGTATAAATCAGCATGATATCCTTATTTGTATAACCTCGATTTACAAACTTCTGATTCAGCGCAGCTCTATATGCTGAGTAAGTTATAGGAACTATCTTTGGCATACCCGTTGTGCCTGAAGTGCTCCTGACTATTATATGTTCGGATTTTTTCTTATAATCCGGTATTTCAATGGTTTTTTTTGAGATTAAATCCAATGTGCATTTTTTATCACTAAAACCGCCTTTCATTGAGAATGTAATAATACCAATCCCCATAGAGGCAGCAATCCTGCAAACAGAATTTTCTACATTGTTAGTAATAATATAGGATATACCGAATAACTCCAGCTGTTCCCTGGCTTTTTCGATAGACAAATCCGGACTTAACGGCACCCAGGTTGCTCTATACATTACCGGTAATACCATCAGGCAATAGCTTAAAACTTCATCAGTAATAACAGCAAATCGCTCAAAATTCTTAAAATCATTCTGATTAAAAAATCTTATGAAATAATCATAAACATTTATAAAATCTGCGAAACCCACCGAACCGTCTTCACCATCGATTACAGCTTTTTGTACAGGATACTTTTCTGCATATTTTTCAATGACCTTATAAATACCAAAATCTTGTTGCAACATCACTGATAAACCCCTAATTAATGATACCTGCCTGAAATTCTACTTTGGTTAGTGTAGAGCTAATTTACATTCAATTCTATAATAATTTAAAGTAAAAGACAATATACCGCGCTCATTGATAAAAAAAACACAATTAAACTTCATGAAATCTTATTGATTCATTCGACTTAATCCATCAGTCCTATTTCTTTGTAGTACTTTATTGCCCCCGGATGGTATGGAATGCTTGCTTCTCCTGCTACCCTTTTTGAATCAATCTCAATGAAAGAGGCATGAAGGGACTGAATATAATCCAGATTCTCGTATATTGCCTTGGTAAATTTATAAACAGTCTCATCCGAAACAGAAGTATTGGCGCACAATACATTATATGAGTTAAAACTCACTGTATCTTCTTCCATAAATGTATATGTTTCTTCAGGTATTGTACAATATGAATATCCATAATTTTCACACATTGAATCAAGAAGACCTTGGTCCCATTCAAGCATAATCATCTCCGTGTTTACACTGAGCTGTGTGGGAAAAACAGTCGGTGCTCCCGCCACTATAAAAAATCCATCTATTATTTCATCAGCAAACATATCTGACGTATCTTCAAAACCCTTTTTGTATATAGTACATCCCCAATCAATCATATCATCATAAGTTATCCCATAAACGTCAAGGATCTTGATAAATGCCGTTTCCATTGAATCACCCTGTCTGCCTGCATTGAATTTTAATGGTATCTTATTCTCAATTATTTCTGCAAAGGTGGTGATTCCCAAATCTTTCCTTACAATCATTTGTGCCGGGGATGAGTATAGCAATGCTACTGCGGATATATTATTCTTTGGTTCATCAAACTGCCCTGAACCGGTATAGGCTTCAAAAGCCAGGCTGGTGTGAGTTAGCCCGAACTCAGCTTCTCCTTCATTCAACCCCAGTACATTTGCAATGACGGTACCGGGCCCTATGTGAAGTATTGATCCCGGAAATGTCCGGTTAAGAGCTTCAGAAAATCCATTGCTTAACATAAACCATTTGTCGGTAGTTCCTCCGGAAAGAATGGTTGTTGTCATGGCAGAATCTTCCCCATCCAAAGAAGAGCTGTCTTTTCCAACACAACCTGTAATCAATATTACAATCATCAGTATCCCCGAAAAAACTATCAAACTACGCGTTTTCATCAACTGCCTCCGAATTCCAAACATCTTTTTTTATAAAAATCAAACTTAATCCAATAATTGCTGCCAAAACCGCTAAAGCAATGCCCGATATTACAAGCTGTCCCTGTACCATAAGTATTCCCACCACAATCAATGCCCCGCGTATAGCATATCCTATTTTCCTGTCAAAAAGCCAGCCTTCCAGACCCATAGCCATCACGGCAGTACCAAATACAGCCCATAGGACTGATAATATTACCTCTATAACATTCCCATACATAAGAATTGAAGGATTATATATGAAGACAAAAGGCAGAATATACGCTACCAATCCAACTTTCATAGACATAAACCCAACCTTCATTGGATCGGCACCGGCTATGACTGCCGCCGCATAGGATGTAATTGCCACAGGTGGAGTTATTGTCGCCATCGCAGCATAAAACAGCAGGAACATGTGAACCCCAAGTGGTTCAAATCCCATATTAATTAAAATAGGTGCTCCAAGTACTGCCATTATGATATATGTTGATGATGTATTCATTGCAAGACCCAGAAAAAGAGTGACCAGCATGATGACCACCAAAGTTATAACCACTGATACATCAGAGATTGCTGTAAGATAAATACTGAATTTACCGGACAGCCCTGTTATGTGAATTACCGATACCAGGACTCCGCAGGTTGCCAGGGTAGAGATAATCATTACACCCATATTGACTGATGTTTTTAACGCATTATAAACCATATTGAATGACAGTGGTTTTCTTTTATTGAATATCGCCAGAATTAGCATCAGCGCTATGGTTTCCAGACCAGCCTTAGCTACAACCCGACCTGTGACAAGCCGAAATATAAGTTATATCCACGACCAATAAGTTTGAATAAGTTCTCACTTGGTTTTTTTGCAAAACCTTTTATCCTGTTCTTCCTTGCATAAAAATCCACGGCAAAGAACAGTGCGGCAAAATATGTCACTGCAGGTAGAAATGCCCTTGTTATAACCTGGCTGTAATCAATTCCTACCACTTCCGCCATCAGAAAAGCCACCGCCCCCATTATCGGAGGCATAAAAACACCTCCAACAGAAGCACAGCTTTCAACACAGGCTGCATATTCACTTTTGTACCCATTCTTCTTCATCATGGGTATTGTCATCGCTCCTGTTGTCGTAACATTGGTAAGCGGACCACCGGATACCATCCCGAACATAGCTGATGAAATTATTGCGACCTTTGCAATCCCGCCTTTCATGGTTCCGGTTAATTTTGATACAAATTCAAACAAAAAGTCACCTGCCCCCGACAACCTGAAAAGTGCACCGAATAATATAAAAATCATTATTTTACCGGTTGCTATACCCATTGTGGAACCCCATATACCATTTGTTGTGAGAAACAAGCTGTCGGCCATTCTACCAACAGACATTCCCATATGACCAAATCTCCCGGGTATATTGTGTCCAAATACCAAATATGCAAGTGCTATCAATGTCAAGCCGGGAAGCCATGGACCAATAACACGCCTGGTTCCCTCTATTAGCAGGCAAATGGTTAGAATTGCAAAAACAATATCAAGGGTTGTTACCGCATCAAAATACTCGGTTCTGTTAATTAACCTTTCAAGATTCACCCCTATGTACAACCCTACGCTCAAGGACAGACCGGATAGTATCCAGTCAAATAATGGGATTTTGTCTGTATTCCAGTGCCCCGGAGTGTTATAACTCATGAATATGATGGTGAAAAAAAGTCCGAATGATATGCTTCTGTGAAGTATTGGTTCCGGATAGAAAAGAACAGCAAAAAGCAGATAAAGACCTGAAGCTGCGGCTATAATATCCCTTATCAATGCCTCTGTCCCTGATAAATTTCTTCTTACCCCTGCAGATGAAATACATTTAAGCATCAATAGCCCTCATAATATCATCCAGTTTACCTGCCAGGATTTCTGCATTTGAGCCTACTACAATATCATTATGGGCACAATTCATTTCTATCAGAGAGAATTCCCTTGAAAGATTCTTCCAATAATCAGTAAAAGCACTGTTATTCCCAAGTTTTTCATTGCTCTTTACATAAGTTATGATACCGTCAAATGCATCCGGTTTATAATTAATATAAGCGTAATCAAGCATCCCGGTTTTACCAGCAAATTTCACTATAAGTCTGTTTTTGTTTTTTATGCCATACTCATATATTTTTCTTGCATATTTAAGCCTTAAAAAATTCCCGATATTCCTTGTTTTCCTAAAGAAGTATTTTATTTTTTCTTTGAAGGAAACCTGTTTTATCTCTCTGATGCTTCTTTTAATTGTTCCGATAAAAGATAGATTGAAAGAGGTTCCTTTGAGTTTGAGACTACTGCTGACATTAGAATCTCTTGCCACAGAATCCAACATGGCAACCAAACCAACATCCTTTCCCGACTTTTTAAGGTCTGAAGCTATTTTATAAGCCAATACTCCACCCCAGCAATGCCCGCATAAATGATATGGTCCCTCCGGCTGCAAACGTGTTATTTCTTTTATATACTCACAGCTTAAGTGATCGAATCCCAAGGGATGCGGCCAATCACTTTTTCTATCAAATCGAAGGCCATAAATAGGCCTTTCCTCATTCATTTCCTTTCCTATATGCCTGTATGTAACAGCATCCCCAATGCCTGAATGTATACAGAACAACGGTCTTTTACTACCGGATGATTTAACCGGCACAATATACTTATATCGATTTTCTTCTTTGCTTTTCCTTTCAATATATTGGGAAACAGATTTAATCGACCCATTTTCAAACAATATATTTACCGGTACCCTTACATTCAACCTGGATTCCATTTCCCCCAGTACAACTGCACCGTCCATGGAATCACCACCTATATCAGTAAAAGCGGCATTGATATCGGATATCTTCTTCTTTAGAATCTTTGACCATATTTTTTTTACAATTCTCTCTGTTCTGGAAAGGCCGGTGGAAATCCCCCTGCTTTTGTTTAAATCCTGAGCCTTATTACTATCCTTGAGTTGCTCATATAATTTCTTTCTTTGTACTTTACCGCTTTCACCATGAGGTATTTCATCTACAATAAAAATCAGTTTAGGCATCTTGAAAGTAGGCAGTTTACCCTCAAGAAGCTTTCTAATCTGCTTTATATCAGTATTAATATCCTCTTCAATTACGATTACCGCACCAACATTTTCAGTATTATGAAGTCCGGGGTAAGGAAACACTGCGGCATCCTTTATAAATCCAAGTCTCAGCAGAGCATTTTCAACTTCATAAGGTGAAACTTTTTCACCGCCTCTGTTAATCATCTCTTTGATTCTGCCGGTTACATAAATATAACCATCATCATCGATATATCCAGTATCTCCCGTATGGAACCATCCATCAGAAAAGCTTTCAGAATTATCAACATCTTCATTATCATAACCCTTGAAAACCGTATCTCCTCTAACAAGTATTTCTTCCTCACTTATCTTGACATCCAACAGATAAGCTGTTCCGACAGACCCCGGTTTATAACCCTTCCCGGCCTTGAAGGTAGTTGAAATGGCTGAACATTCAGTCATTCCATATAAAATAGCAATCTTACAATTAAAAAGTTTCTCAATGTATTCTTTAAGATTTTCAGACAAAGGGGCTCCTGCAACACCAATAAAACGAAGTGAGGTTTTTATAGGATTCAATTCATTTAGCTGGGCATAACGGGAAAATGATGATAAAACGGCAGGAACAGTAGTCAGCACAGTAACACCATATTTGTTGATAACATGGTAAAACTCCTTGTGACCGATATCACCGGCAAGTATTATTGTTCCCCCCAAATAAAGCATTCTGAATACCAGACTGGTTGTATAGCCCTTGAAGATTCTTGCACGAGAAAGAAGTACATCATTTGAACTATACTCAAAATGCTTTATTAAATTATTTATATCTGTCATAAATACACTTTTGGTCTGCGGAACAATTTTAGGTGTGCTGGTTGTTCCTGATGTTGTACTTACTCTTACATAATCTGCTTTTTTCTCTTTTCCGGGTGTTATGTTTTTTGTCTTGCTGGAACTAAGATTGAATTCGATGGAATTGCGTGTTTCCTGTGCAGTAAAAGTCAGGATGCCAATACCCATCTCTTCAGCAGATTTTACTGCATTATTATCCATGCTATCCACAACAATATAATCAACATCCAATAAGTCAAGATAATATCTACAGTTTTCTTCCGAAGACTCATAGTCTATTGGAATCATGACTGCATTATCATATGCAACCATTGCCAGAACTGCTGCTATTATTTCATCACCCGAAAAAATTGCTATACGTTCAAATGGCTTAACCTTCAAATCGGATAGTACCAATTTAAAGGAGGTATAAATTGTAAAAACATCTTTATATACAATAAAACTGCCTGTTTTATCATATATTGCCGGCTTGTCGGGTATTGTGCTTTTATTAACATTTAATTTCTCATATAACCCCAGTTTTGTATTTAAATCGGCATCCCCCAAATCAATCCCCCTTATATATATTTTTTTATGGTTAATCCATATAGTGGTTAAAGTATCCTTTTTAATTATTTGGACAGGGACCCCAATATTCCTCTTGCCAGACTTCTTCCCACCTGTGTACCCATGGATGACATGGCTGATTTAATGAATCTGTCCAGGGAAGTCTGCCCTTTGCTTGATTTCCCGGAACCAACCAAGGTTTCCAGCAATCCTTTTCCCATACCTGAATTACCCTTTTCTTCAGCTTTTTCATTTGCATCAGTCTTGACTTTTGCCCTTTCAGTAAGCATTTCGTATGCAGATTGCCTGTCGACCAATGTTTCATATTTCCTTCCTATGTATGACATTGAAATATATCTTTTGACCATATCTTCATCCGAGGCAGGACCGATTTTGCTTTTCGGTGGCATTATATATGCCCGTTCAACTATTCCCGGTATACCTTTCTCATCAAGGAATGATACCAAGGCTTCCCCTAGCCCAAGATTTGTTATTACTTCTTCTGTATTAAATTCTGGATTTTGCCTGAAAGTATCAGCAGCTGTTTTAACAGCCTTTTGATCCCGGGGGGTATATGCCCTTAAAGCATGCTGCACCCTGTTGCCAAGCTGACTCATACAGAATCGGGAATGTCCAGCGGGTTTTGTGTTATGAAATATACTCCAACTCCCTTGGACCTTATCAGTTTGACAACCTGTTCAAATTTTTCCAGTAAGAATCCAGGCATATCCTTGAAAATCAGATGTGCTTCATCAAAGAAAAAAACAAGCCTCGGCTTATCCATGTCGCCAACTTCATCAAGCTCTTCAAATAGTTCAGACAAAAGCCATAGAAGAAAAGTAGAATACAACCCGGGGTTGGTAAACAATTTAGAAGATTCAAGTATATTGATCATTCCTCTTCCCATATTGTCGGTTACCATAAGGTCTTTTATATCCAAGGCAGGTTCACCGAAGAAATTTTCAATTCCCTGCAAAAGTTTTCTTTTAATTGCAGCCACTGATGCAATGTTTACTGAAAGAACTTCTCCTTTTAGATCTTTTTTATTATTTGCAAGAAAATCAATGATGCTCATAAGATCCTTGAAATCCAGGAGCAGCATTTTGTTTTCATCAGAAAATTTAAATACTGTATAAAGTATTGATGTTTGAACATCATTTAGGTTTAGCAGTTTTGAAAGCATGAGCGGTCCCATGTCCGATACTGTAGTCCTTATGGGGTGGCCTTGCTCACCGAACATATCCCAGAAAGTTACAGGGAAATGAGTAAAATCAACTTTATCAAGACCAATCAAATCAAGACGTTCCCTGAACCGGCTGCTCTCTTTTCCCGGTTCAATGATTCCTGTCAAATCACCTTTTACATCCTGCATGAAAACCGGCACACCCATTTCACTGAAATTTTCCGCCAGAACCTGGAGCGTGACGGTCTTTCCCGTGCCTGTTGCACCGGTTACAAGACCATGACGATTTGCCATGGAAGGAATCATACTTATACGTTTTCCATCTTTGATTGCAATATCCATAATAACACCCACCTGAAAAAATTATATCATACCGGATAGGTATTACTAAAGGAAAAAGCCTGCCAACAGAACAAAGATAACAATTAGAGGAGCTGGAATTTTCTTTGTTAACAGCAATCCCAAAGTAATAGCAGTGACAATGACATTTTCTAAGGTAAAACCACTTCTTTGCATTAATATAATTGCCGATACGGCAATAAGTCCACCTGCAACAGCTTTTATGCCTTTCAATGAAACGGTGATTCCTTTAATTTTTTTCAAAGATGCCCAAACAGGATAGACGAAATATATAAGTAACAGACCCGGAAGAAAAATTCCCAGTGCACCCGCCATTGACCCAAGTACCTGATGGAATATACCATATCCTCTTGCCGCCATTCCCCCGGCATAAGCACTGAAACTGAAAAGCGGACCCGGAAGCCCCTGAACCAATCCATAACCGGTCAGGAATTCAGCATTTGTCATAAACCCGTTGACCTCTACCAGTTCTGTATGCATGACTGGTACAACAACCTGCCCACCGCCGAATACCAGATAACCATATCGGTAGAAATGCTCGAATATGGTTACTATTCTGTTATTGAAAATCAATGAAGCAATAATACTTCCTACTGCCAGAACTGCAAAAGCATTCAAGTATTTCCACGGAGGTTTTATCTTAACTTTATTCCACAAGTCTTTCTCCCTGGAATATACTATACTTGCTAACCCTCCCGCAATGAGCACTACAGGAAAAATCCACGGATCCCTAATAAAATATGTAACTATTCCACTTAGAATCAATAGAATAACTGTAAATCCGTCAGTTGCAACTTTTCTACCGATTCTGAACGCTGCTAGTATTATGAAGCCAACAGCCATAGGTCCAATATACCTGAGGCCGTCAGTGGAAACATTCAGATTATCAAGTATCTGATAGAGAAAAGATAGGACAGTCATTGCAATGATTACAGGTAGAGCCCAAACAATCATAGTTAAAAATGCCAGTACTGGTCCGCCGGTCTTGTAACCTATTGCTACAATTGTCTGTGTACTTGTTGGTCCCGGCAGTATGCTGTTAAGAGCAATAAATTCCACCAGTTCCTCTTCAGTCAGATACTTCTTTTTTACTACTAACTGATCTGTAAAAACTCCATAATGTGCTTCCGGACCACCGTAAGCACCAAGGGAGCATATAAATACATCTTTTAAGAACTCTTTCTTCAATATCTTTTTATTGTAATTACCTGTATTCATAAATTAAATGATTCCGTCTTTCTTTCTCCTGATTTTTTTCATTACATAATAACAATACAATAAAAAGGCAGCTGTTGCCAGCCGCCCGAACTCAATACTAATCAATCCACCCGGTTTCCCTTAAATACTTCTCTGCCCCAGGATGAAGTTTCAAAGGCATACCACTTACCATACTTTCAACTGTAAGATTTTTTAAAGTAGAATGAATGGATTTGATGTAATCAATATTTTCTACAATCGATTTTGTAACCTTATAAACTGTATCCTCAGGAGTTTGCAAAGATGCAGCCATCATTGTGAAGGTTGAAAAACTTTTTATTGATTGTGGTTGGAAATCATAGCTCCCAGCATCCAGGGTGTGACTTCCATAACCATAATTGTCAACCATTTTATTTATAATCTCATCTGAAAACTCAAGCATTATCATATCTGTATTTGTTGCTATCTCCATCAAAGCAGGGGTTGGAGGCCCTGCGACAGTCCATACTGCATCAAGAACATCATCGGCAACCATTTCAACACTTTCCAGATGATTCTTAGTATATAATTTGCATCCCCAGGCTTCTAGATCTTCAAATGTCAGACCATACTCAGAAAGCAGTCTTTTAAATGTTACTTCAGCAACCTGATTCTCTGCACCAACAGCAAGATTTAACGGCAATTTTTGTTCAATGAAATCATCAAAAGTCGATATTCCTTTATCAGCAGTAACAATAAATTGACCCATGGATGGATAAAAAACCACAATACCTCCGACATTTTCCAGAGGTTTTTCAAATGCTCCATTGCCATTCAATCCCTCAAAGGCAATAGTGGTGTGAGTTAGTCCAAATTCCGATGTGTGTTCTTCCAATCTAAGAAGATTAGAAAAATTGTTTCCGGGCGTAACTTCAATAATTGACCCAGGATACAGCTTATTAACACTTTCCGATACCCCTGTTGAAAGCATAAGCCATACTCCGGTTGGATTTCCATGGATTAGGCTTGATATAACAGGGCTGCTATCATCTACAACCTTCTCCTCATTGTTACTGCAACTTGTGGCAAAAAGAAATATTGCTACTAAAAGCAAAATAAATACTTTTCTTAATTTCATTCTAACCCCTCCCCTTATTTGTTTTTGCTATATCAGATAATATTATATATAAAATAACTACAACTAATGCTGCAGCTGCTATTATTATTACATATAAATTTCCAACAACAACTGCAATACCACATAATATCAATGAAATTCTTGCTGCTAAATCTGTTTTTTTACCAAAAAACCACCCCTCCAAACCCATTGCCATAATACCTGTACCTGCTATAGCCGATAAAAATGCTGTTACTGTCATTAAAACACTACCGTATTGAAGTATTTCAGGCTTAAAAATGAAAATC
>CAYYXJ010000093.1:0-3926 GCA_964475455.1 uncultured Clostridiaceae bacterium
TGACGGGAACAATGATTGGTGTATTCATTATGAGTATATTGAAAAACGGTTTGATTTCAATGAGTCTTCCTGCGCCTTATCAGACATTCTTTACGGGGCTCGTAGTAATCGGTGCTGTATTGTTGGATGTTTACAGGAATAAAAAAGCTAACCAACTTAAGAAAATTTGATTAATCAAGCTTCGGCTTATTAATAGATAAAATTGGAGGGAAATATTATGAAAAAAGGGAAAAAAATATTCGCGATTCTCCTCGCAGTAGCATTGGTAGGCGTTTTGTTTAAAGCATGCGGCGGGAATGATGATTCTGAGTATTACTCAGTAATCGCAAAAGGTTTCCAGCATCAGTTCTGGCAGGTTGTAAAAGATGGTTCTGAAGCAGCAGCTGCAGATCTTGGTGTGGAAATATTCTTTACAGGACCTGAAGGCGAAAGCGCTCAGGCAGCTCAGGTAGACATGCTCAATGCAGAACTTGCCAAGAATCCAAAGGCAATTGCACTTGCTGCACTCAACACCGAAGCTGTTCTTTCACAGCTTGCAGAAGCCAAGGAAAAAGGAATTCCGGTTATTGGATTTGACTCCGGCGTACCAAACGCACCAGCTGGCCAGATAGCAGCCAATGCTTCAACAGACAACGAAAATGCTGCAGCAATCGGCGCAGAGCATATGTATGAAGTTATAAAAGCTCAGATTATGGCCGCAACAGTTGATGCCCCTGTTACTGTTGTATGTCTTTCACAGGATGCTACAAGTGCTTCTGTTACAGGAAGAAGCAAAGGATTCTCTGAAAAAATGTATGAATTGGTTACAGGAGATGGACAGACAGCAGCAATCACAGGCGACTACGATGCAGTTAAAATGGGTGATGCAGCAAGTTCAGCGGTCGAAATCAAAGTTGTTGTCGGAGCTACTCCGGACATTACAGACATGACAAATGCTGCAAGCGGAGTTTTGAACACAGAAAATCTTCTTGGTGTATTCTGTTCAAACGAAGGTGCAGTAAACGGATTATTGGCTGCTGTTAATGCAGGTTCTTCAATCCCTGACGGCGTTCAGCTTGTTGGATTTGATGCCGGTGCAGGCCAAAAAGCAGCTGTAAGAAGTGGAACATTCCTTGGTTCAATAACACAGGATCCATTCCAAATTGGATATCAGGCTGTTGCACTTGCAGTTAAAGCTGCAAACGGCGAATCAGTTAGCGACATTGATACCGGAGCAAAATGGTATGATGCTTCTAACATGGATGATGAAGGTATATCCAACCTACTTTACGACTAATACATTTTCATTATTGTGCAAACATGCCCTCCGCTTAGCGGGGGGCTGTTTGATATTGTGGTAGAATTAAGTTAAATGATGAAGGAAAGACTATGACTGAATTTGAAGTAATGCTAAAAGTACTGCCTTTACTGGCTGCGGTAGTTCTTGGATATTTTTTATATCGCAAGGGATTTTTAGAAGACAAGCACATTGAGGGGTTTAAAAAAATTGTTGTCAATGTAACATTGCCTGCGGGATTATTGATTGCCTTTGCTTCAATTGACTTCAAGCCAAAGTATATCCTGGTCTTTGCTGCAGTTTTTATTGCCTGTTTGCTGATGTTTCTGCTTGCAAAGTTAATTGCCCGTATATTTAATATTAAATCACTGTTCTTTCCTTTTCTTATGACAGGATTTGAAGCAGGAATGATGGGCTATGCTTTGTATGGTGGTATCTACGGATTGGACAAGCTTTCTGAATTCGGGATAATTGATATAGGTCAGGTATTATTTGTATTTATCGTAACAGTTCCTTTGGTTTCGGCAATTGGGAGAAATACTAAAAGTGGATTCTTTGAACAATCTTTGAAATCTGCAGTCAAGTCGCCGGTAATATGGTCCATTGTTATCGGGCTTCTGATTTCTATCACAGGACTCGGAAGAACATCTGATTCAGTGGTCTATAAATCCATATCTGACATATTTGATTTTATTTCTAAACCCACACCCCTGCTTATTAGTTTGGTAATTGGAAGCGGACTTAAATTTTCTTTTTCAAGAATGAAAAAAGAAACCCTGACCGCTGTAGCCAAGGTTATTATATCGATTTTATTTGCTTTGTTAATTAATATGATTGTTTTAAAACCATTGGGTTTGATAACGATGTTGAAACCGGCTCTGCTTACAATGTTTGTATTGCCCGGTCCATTTGTAATTCCTGTTTTCATGAATCCGGAAAATCGAAGTGAGGTCGAATATGTATCAAATACTCTTTCAATCGGAACACTGCTGGCACTTTTAGGTGTGATTGTAATATCATTCTTCTAGCAGAAAATTCATCTTGCCATTTTGAATATATTAATCAAGTCATTCTTGCCAAGTTTCATGAAATTACCCAGTTTCTTTGTGTCTCCGTTTGTACCCTTGTGAGCAAGCTCTTCTATCTGTTCATCGGTGAGGGCTATATTCATTTCACCAACTGAAGCTGGCATATCTATGCTGTGATAAAAGTCTTCCATAGCTGAGATTCCGGCAAGAGCTGCTTTTTCGTTATCACTCTCTGTGATATCAAATATATCTTTGGCAAATTTAGCAAATCTGGAAGGTTTTACTTTATACACATACCTGGCCCAGCTGCTCCATATTGCTGCAAGACCAGCACCGTGGGCTATATCAAACATTCCACCGAGTTCATGTTCTATATCATGAGTGGACCAGTCACCGGTTCCGCCACATCCTGTAAGATTATTATGAGCAAGGCTTGATGCCCACAATAATTCAGCTCTTGCTTCATAGTTATTGGGTTCATCAAGTGCTATCCTGACATTATTCATTACAGTTTTTAGAACTGCTTTAGCCAGATTATCAGTGATCTCCATGGCTTCATCAGTTGTAAAATATCTTTCCATTGTATGCATCATCATATCAGCTGCCCCGCAGGAGGTCTGGTAGGAGGGTAAAGTATAAGTGAGTTCAGGATTTAAAATAGAAAATACAGGTCTGAGCATGTCGTGCCCATAAGACCTTTTCAACCAACCGTCTTCGTTGGTAATAACAGAACCATGACTCATTTCGCTGCCTGCAGCAGCAATAGTGAGAATTGTTCCAACAGGTGCACAGGCAGCTGCCTCTCTTTTTCCGGTATATAAGTCCCAGACATCAAAATCATTACGGATGCCCAGGGCTATGGCTTTTGCCGAATCGATAGCACTTCCACCACCTACGGCTAAAACAAAATCGACATCTTCTTTCTTAGACAGATTTATTCCCTCATAAACCAATGATAACCTGGGATTTGGTTTTACACCGCCAAGCAGAACATATTCAATGCCGGATTCTTCGACAGACTTTTTAACCTGATCCAACAGACCACTTTTCACAACATGGCCTTCACCATAGTGTATTAAAACCTTTGAAGCTCCGGACTCTTTTAATAGTATTCCCGTTTCTTTTACTGTGTCCTTGCCAAAAACAACTTTGGTAGGCGCATAATATGTAAAATTAATCATATTTATTCCTCCTGATATACTATTTATTTATACCCTCTAAAGATAGATTCAGCTATCATATTTCTCCGCTAGTTTGTCTGCAACACACTCAATGAACTTTGAACCGAGAATAACTGCAATATCACCTGATTTCATGTTTTGGTATAGATATTCAGTTATTGAATCATAATCAGGCAGGTATATGGAGTCTTTTCCTGATTCTGCAATTTTTTCTGCCATGATACGGCTGCTTACTTCAGTACCTGTTGATTCCCGGTCATTATATATATCAGCCATTATTACATGGTCAGCAAGTCCGAAGCTTTCCAGAAAGTCATTAAACAAAACAAGTACCCTGGTATATGTGTGTGGTTCAAATACAGCCCATATTTCACGGTGCTCCATATTTGAGGCGATTTCAAGAGTTCCGTCAAACTGATTCTCAACGATCGATCTCGCAAG
>CAYYXJ010000093.1:3936-7390 GCA_964475455.1 uncultured Clostridiaceae bacterium
TTAGCCATTATTCTTCCGGCCATGCGTACGCTTTTTCCTTCATAATCAGCAAAAACTTTTATACCATTCGAATTGCTTCTAAGTTCAAATCGCCTTTTGGGACCCATCATTGTTTCCAGGGCATTCAGAATATCCTTGATGGTACCACCACTCAAATGGCAGGCAGCAATTGAAGACAAGACATTTAAGACGTTGTGGGTGCCCGGGATATTCAACCTGGGTCTGCCTTGTAATTGGCCATCTATATAAAGGTCAAAGGAGGCTTTTCCTTCATTATCATATTCCAGATTCAATGCCGTATAATCAAGGGTCTTGTCACTTAGTCCATATTTTATAACATTACAGTTAACTGAATCTTCAAGGAAAATAGAGTTTTTATCATCATGACATACAACCAGGTAACCTTCCCTTGGAATAAGCTGTGCAAATTCTAGGAATGATTGTTGCATGTCAGCAAGGTCGCTGAACCAATCAACATGGTCATAGTCTATGTTAAGTACTATACCTATGAATGGATTTAAATTAAGAAAAGTATCGGTGTATTCACATGCTTCGGTGATAAAAAACTTTCCTGAACCGCTTTTTACTGTGCCACCTATGAAGTCAGCCTCACCACCAATATGTATTGTCGGGTCCAGTCTGCATTTTTCAAAAAGATATGAAACCATGGTTGTAGCAGTTGTTTTACCGTGTGCTCCTGAAACAGCTATGCCGTAATCATGTGATTTCATGATATCTCCGAGTAGAACAGCACGGCTCATAAGGGGGATTTCCAGCTCAAGAGCCCTTTGATATTCACAGTTATCCCTGTGCACAGCAGCTGTATAAACTATCAGGTCGGGGATTCCCATTTTATCTGCATCGTGACCAAGATATACCCTGGCACCCAGTCCGGTCAATTTTTCTGTGAACTTTGAAACTTCAATATCTGAACCGCTTACATGAAATCCCATGCCAATCAATATCTGTGCAAGACCTGACATGGAAACACCACCGATTCCTATAAAATGCACATTATGAATATTGTTTCTGGAAATGCCTTCTATTTCCTTCATAAAATACCTTCTTCCATTGATAACTATATCATAAATCAATATAAAATTGGCAAGGGGTAAAAGAGCAGGATACTTATTAATTTTTTGTAAATATTTCATGGAGGGTTGCCAAAAGTATTTGAAATGCTATTACTATATAAGTATAATGTATCATATGCCTCAATGTTAGGAGTATTGTATGAAAGAAAAAAACAAGGAATTTCCGACCGTTGCACAAAATAAAGAGAAAAGCGGACAGCCGGGACATGATCATAAAACAGGCAAGGAAGAAGTCATAATAAAATATGGATTCATTGCGCTCGGAATTATTCTGGGTATTTGTCTGATTGCTTTTTTGGTAATCAGCATAATACCTACAAATGCACTTTCAGTTGGTGATTATAAGATTTCTGTTGAGGAATTTGAGTATCACTATTTCGAGCAAAAAACCATGCTGTATTCACAGGTAGCCGAGTATTATCCTGATGTTACAGAAATGGAATTTTTACAAAGCGAATATCAATCAGGTATAACTTACCATGAGTTGGCGAAGCAGCTTGCACTTGAGCGGATTTCTGATATTTATATTCTTTTGGATCTTGCAGAGGAAGAGGGTTATGTCTATGACGAAGCTGAACTTGCTGACAGCAAGGAAAATTTTGAAAAAACATTTACTGACTATGCGGTTTCTTTAGATAGAAAAGTAGATGATGTTTCAAAGGACCTATATGGATCAAAGTTTGAAGTTGTTCTGGGAATATATGAAAAGACCTGGGTTTCCAGTAAATATCAGGATGACATTCTCCTAAAATATGAAGCAGAGGTTTCTGAAGAGGACATGCAGGCATACTATGATACTTACAAGGATGATCTTGACCAGGTTACTGTAAAACAGCTTTTTATAGCAACTTATGACACGGAGACACAGACATATCTGGAAGGCGATGACTATAATGATGCCAAAGCCAGGGTTGATGCTGCATATGAAAGATTGAATAACGGAGAGGATTTTGATGCCTTGATAGATGAATTGTCAGAAGATCCGGCAAAGGAAGAGACTTTGGGAGAATATACTTCATTGCAAAGTGAAATTGGACTCCCGGAAATTGCTGACTGGGCTTTTCTTGAAGCAAAAGTAGGAGATATTGAATTGCTTGAAACTCAGATTGGATTCCATATCGTTGAATTGATGGCCAGAACAGGTTATGAAGAGGCTGTAGACGATGTAAAATCAAATCTTGCTTATGGTACCATGCTTCAGATGCTTGATCAAAAGAAAGTTCTCCCCAAATACGAAATTGGATATTACGATGCGTTTAACCGATATTGATTGAAATTCCAAAAAAAAACACCGGATTACCGGTGTTTTTTTTGCGTTTACAAGTGATACAATATAAGAAAACCTAACAAGGGGGAATAAGAATGTCTATAAAAATAAATGAACCTGTGGAAAGATTAATCGGAACGCTTCCAAAGGTTGGAATAAGACCTACAATTGATGGCCGGAGAAAAGGTGTAAGAGAATCCCTTGAACAAACAACCATGGATATGGCAAGGTCAGCAGCAGAGCTTATATCAAAGAATCTAAGGTATCCCAATGGAATGCCTGTGGAATGTGTCATTGCTGATACATGTATCGGCGGAGTAGCAGAATCAGCGGCTTGTGCAGAAAAATTTGCCCGTGAGGGTGTAGGCGTCAGCTTAACCGTAACACCATGCTGGTGCTATGGCTCAGAAACCATGGACATGGATCCGCATACACCAAAGGCTGTTTGGGGATTCAATGGTACTGAGCGACCTGGTGCTGTTTATCTCGCTGCGGTTCTAGCGGCTCATTCACAAAAGGGAATCCCGGCATTTGGAATTTATGGCAGAGATGTACAGGATATGGGAGATACTGAAATACCTGATGATGTTAGAGAAAAACTTTTGAATTTTGTAACAGCCGGATTAGCTGCGGCATATATGAAAGGTAAATCATATGTGTCGTTTGGTTCGGTTTCCATGGGTATTGCCGGTTCAATCACTGTTGAAGATTTTTTTCAGAAATATCTTGGTATCAGAAATGAATATGTTGATATGTCAGAATTTATCAGGCGCATCAACGAAGATATATATGATAAAGAAGAATTTGCGCAAGCATTAAAGTGGACAAAGAAAAACTGCGTGGAGGGTAAGGATAATAACCCTGTTGAAAAACAGAGGAGCCGTGAACAAAAGGATTCAGACAGGGAAACATGTGTTAAGATGGCTATGATTGCAAGGGATATAATGACAGGTAATGCAAAACTAGCTGAGTCCGGATTCGGCGAAGAAGCACTTGGAAGAAATGCAATTATGGCTGGATTCCAGGGACAGAGAATGTGGACTGACTTTATGCCGAATGGAGATTGCCTTGAAGCGAGACTAAATTCATCCTT
>CAYYXJ010000093.1:7403-11009 GCA_964475455.1 uncultured Clostridiaceae bacterium
GTTCGGACACCTTCTTACCGGAACTGCTCAGATATTCGCAGATGTCAGAACCTACTGGAGTCCGGATGCAGTCAAGAGAGTAACCGGCAAGGAACTGGAAGGTATGGCAAAAGATGGAGTTATTCACCTTATAAATTCAGGTGCCGCAGCATTGGATGGAACGGGTCAGCAGTTGAAAGATGGAAAACCTGCAATGAAACCTTATTGGGAAATCACACCGGAAGAAGCACAGAAGTGTCTCGATAACACATCGTGGGGGCCTGCAGAGCTTGAATATTTCAGAGGCGGCGGATTCTCATCAACTTTCCTTACACAAGGTAAAATGCCCGTAACAATGACCAGGCTTAATGTTGTAAGCGGACTCGGTCCGGTTCTACAAATTGCAGAAGGATTCAGCGTTGAACTTGATCCGGATGTTCACAGCAAACTTGACAAGAGAACAAACCCAACCTGGCCCACAACTTGGTTTGCACCAAGACTAACCGGAGAAGGCGCGTTCAGAGATGTATATTCAGTTATGGCTAACTGGGGAGCAAACCATGGTGTACTTACATATGGACATGTAGGAAATCTGTTCATAACACTTGCATCAATCCTGAGGATACCTGTTTGTATGCATAATGTTTCCGAAGAAAAAGTCTACAGACCGTCCTCATGGAATGCATTTGGAACCTCGGGTCTCGAAGGAGCAGACTACAGAGCCTGCGAAAACTTCGGTCCATTGTACAAATAAACTTAACCACCCAAAGCCCGTTCTCATGATCGGGCTTTTTTTATACCCTAATAATTATTCCCGACCTGAATATTCAGGTCGGGAATAATTATTAGGATATATGTAATGCAGTCAATGATATAATACTTATATGAAAAAGAAACTACTGGATTTGTTGTTGCTAACTGATGATGTATATTTAAGGCCGCTAAGAAAGCGAAGGGTCCTTTTATCTTTGTGCTCCGCTGCTGGTCTGGTATTTGTTCTTGATCATGCTGCAAGGCGTGGATTTGGGTTTTTAAACAATATTTATACGATTATTACTGCTGTCGTATTAGTATTGTTCACCGGTATATTTTCTATTGTCATGTTTGCATGGCCAATAACAGATTTGGCTGTTTACCTGAGTGATGGTCTTGAAAAGTTCAATGTATCGGTGAAAAGAATGAAACTTGTAAAAGGATTTCTAATCGCTGTTATATATACCGGAACATTGGCTGCATTACTAAAAATCCTCATATATTCTTCTTTCGGAATTGGGACGGCGGAGGTGTTGGCCGTGGTTATTTCAATAATTGCTACATTATGGGCTGGAGCAATGATAACCAGATGCATTACAACAGTTTTCGAAGAAACATCTCCGAAGAAGCTTCTTGTCTTTGGTGCTGTATCAATATGGTACTATATTACAGTTGTACAAATTACAGTCTTTATAATAAAGATTGCGTATAGTATAATACTCTAGAAAAACATGTCCCGGTAGTTCAATGGATAGAACAGTGGATTCCGGTTCCACCGATGTGGGTTCGACTCCCGCCCGGGATACCAAAAGACTTGTCTGAACGGACTTTAAAGACAAGTCGCTGGCAGACTGGGAGCATAATACTAGGTTCGGCAGTGACTTGCAAACTACGTAGACCGGCAAGTCATGAGAGAACACAAAAGGTGCTCTGTCTGCATACAGGTGCTTGTGGAATATAAAAAGCCACCGATGATTGGATTCTCTTTGAAATATTAAAGGCAAGTCTCAAATGATTAAAATTGGCAACATACAATTTAAGAGTAATCTGTTCCTGGCTCCCATGGCAGGTGTAACAGATGCACCCTTTAGAACAATTTGTTCACATTATGGATATGGTCTTGCATACACTGAAATGATCAGTGCAAAAGCCCTGATGTATAATGACAGAAAAACAAAAAGCCTGATGATTAAAATGGAAGATGAACCTGAACCGGCAGTTCAGATATTTGGAAGTGATACAGATGCTATAAAATATGCTGTTGAATTTCTTTCCTCTACAAACACTCCATTGATTGATATTAATATGGGATGTCCTGCTCCAAAAATCACGAGAAATGGTGAGGGCTCAGCACTTATGAAAGATATAAGCGCTTCAGAAAAAATTATCACAGCAGCTGTAGAAAATACTGATAAACCTGTAACTGTAAAAATCAGAAGTGGATGGGATAAAGACAGCATTAATGCAGTCGATTTTGCATTAATGGCTCAAAGCTGTGGGGTAAAAGCTGTAGCAGTGCATCCTAGAACCAGGGATATGTATTACTCAGGAAAAGCTAACTGGTCTGTTGTAAAGGTAGTGAAAGAAAATGTCAAAATACCGGTAATCGGAGGCGGTGATATTTTTCATGCCGAAGATGCTATTCGAATTATAAAAGAAACCGGTTGTGATGCTGTAATGGTTGCCAGGGGAGCTATGGGTAATCCCTGGATATTCAGAGACTACAATAATATATTAATGGGAATACCTGTCGATGATATAAGTATTGAAGAACGTATTGAAACAATTAGAAAGCAATTATCACTAATGATCAAATGTAAAGGGGAACACATAGCCATTCTTGAGATGCGAAAACATGGTGCCTGGTATATGAAAGGCGTGCATGGGGCTGCAGAATTCAAAAGACAGATAAACTTAGCAAAATCTATAATTCAGATAGAAGATTTGCTGGTAAAGTTTCTGCTTGAATACAAAAATCAATGAAAAATTAAGGAATTTAGAGAAAAATTAAGCATACATTTGAAAATGTTTGAAAATTTACCCTTGAAAAAATATAAAGGTCAAAGATAGTCAAAATCAAAAGTTGTAATTATATTCTTAATGGGTATAATATCTATGTAAGGTCAGTGATGGTCAGACAATAAATGATTGGAGGTTTTGATATGTATAGTATAGTACCAAAAAGAGGAACGATTGTAAGAAGGGGAAGAGACTACGATGTATTTGATATGATGGATAGTTTCTTCAATAATAGTTTTTTTGAAAGGTCTTATCCTCAGAAAATGTCAACAGACATAAGACAGACCGAGAATGAATATATAATAGAGGCTGAAATGCCAGGTTATGAAAAAAGTGATATTAAACTTGAACTTAAAAATAATTACCTGACAATTTCTGCAGGAAAAGATGAAGAGAAAGAGGAAGAAAACAACGGCTACATCAGAAGAGAGAGAAAAACCGGTCAGATTAGCAGAAGCTTCTATGTAGAAGGTATTAACCAAGAAGAGATTGATGCTAAATATGAGAACGGAGTTCTTACTGTTACACTTCCAAAGAAGCAAAAGGAAGAAGAAGTGCTCAATACCATTGAAATACATTAACCCCCAACTTACATATGTCCCTGAAAGACCTCTGCAGTTGCAGAGGTCTTTCATTGTGGTATAATGTGTAGACAGCAAAACACGCTGGGGAAAAAGGTATGATAATAGGAAAACAAGTGGGTAAAATATTCCTTGACAAACATATATACCTCACTTAGAATAGCTTTGTGCCTTTTTTTGGAGACGACCTCGTGGTGGGTATAGCTCAATTGGCTAGAGTGCCAGATTGTGGTTCTGGAGGTCGTGGGTTCGATCCCCACTACCCACCCCATTC
>CAYYXJ010000094.1:0-11000 GCA_964475455.1 uncultured Clostridiaceae bacterium
AAGGAGCCCGGATATTCATAAAGGATGAGGCTGCAAACCCATCCGGAAGTTTCAAAGCAAGGCGTGCTTCAATAAGCGTTTATCATGCTAAAAGACTTGGTTACAAAGGAGTTATTGCTGCCACCAGCGGAAATTACGGAGCTGCAGTTGCTTCCCAGGCGGCAATGCATGGTTTGAAATGCATTATAGTGCAGGAATGCTATGACTCACAGGAAAAGGGTCAACCGGAGATTATAGAAAAAGCCAGAAAGTGCGAGGCATACGGAGCGGAAGTAGTTCAACTTACTGTCGGACCGGAGCTATTCTACGAATTTCTTAAGCTGCTTGAGGAAACCGGATACTTCAATGCTTCACTTTATACACCGTTTGGTATAGCCGGTGTCGAGACCCTTGGTTTTGAAATATCGCATCAGTTCATGGAAAGGGAAGGACGCAATCCGGATGTTGTGGTCTGTACAAATGCAGGAGGGGGAAATCTGACGGGCACTGCCCGGGGTTTGCAAAAAGCAGGGGCATTGGACACACAAATCGTAGGAGCCAGTGTCAATCTCAAAGGACTGCATATGGCAAGCGACAGCCAGTTCAACCGCAAATCATTCACAACAGGCCATACCGGGTTCGGTATACCTTTTTGCACTTTTCCTGACCGTTCTGATGTTCCCCGTTCGGCAGGAAGACCTCTGAGATATATGGATAGATATGTGACGGTAAATCAGGGAGAGGTTTTTTATATTACTGAAGCCCTTGCACAGATAGAAGGTCTGGAAAGAGGTCCCGCGGGAAATACATCCCTTACGGCAGCATTCAGTCTGGCGCAGGAAATGGATGAAGATAAAATAATACTGGTACAGGAAACTGAGTATACGGGAGCAGGGAAACATGTAAGACCGCAACTGGGATTCGCAAAATCCATGGGAGTGGACTTGATTATAGGCAATCCCGCGGATGAAATCTGCGGCCGGAACATAATCCTTCCCAAGGAACCTGGAATGATTAAGGCTGTGGACCTGGATATGGACAATCTAAGAAGAAAATACATAAGGAATGCAATTTTGAAAAATCAAGGCGAAATTACTGAAATTGATTTGGAATTTTTAGCAGCTGATACAAAATCCACTGTTGAATTTGCCAGAGAAACTGTAGAAGAACTTAGGAGGGCACAATGAAGGATTATCTGAAAAGGGAAGATGATTTTCTGGAAAGAAGAAAGCACATTGCAAATTTGTCTGATGAAGATTTGAAAAAGCGTTTTTGGGCATTGGTTGAAAAAGCTGTTGACCCACTGCTTGACATGGCAAGAACCCATACATCTCCAAGTATTGAGAGAAGCATTCTGCTTAGAATGGGATTTTCCAGCATAGAGGCCAAACCTCTGGTCGAGATGGTCATTGACAGGGGTTTGATGGGAAAAGGTGCAGGGCATCTGGTCTATAGGGCTGCAAAGCAAAATGGACTATCAATAAGGGAAGCGGGTCTTGAAATGCTGAAAGGCAGCTTGTGGGATACCCTGGATTTCGACCGGGAGGTGAGTTCTGATGAAAGCATATAAACCTGAAGAAAAGCTTGATATCAGGGATATCATGGAAAATATTGAAAATTATCACCCCAGACGCAGAGGCTGGACATGGAGAAAACCAATACCAGGTCTTGTAATGGACGGTCATGAATACTCTGAATGTTCAACCCCATTGAAAAATGGAATCGGAATTCCAAGTGCTGTTCAGTATTTTGATAATCTTGATCCGCAACCGGTGGAAAGCATCACAACTGAAATTGCATCCGGTAGATTTGAAGATGATATAAGGCGCATGCGCATGAGTGCATGGCATGGAGCAGATCATATCATGGTCATAAGAACTGCCGGCCAGTCGCATTTTGACGGATTGATTGAAGGAACACCACAGGGGGAAGGAGGCATACCAATAACAAGAAAACAGGTTCGATGTCACAGGAAAGCCCTTGATTTTATAGAGGATGAAGTCGGCAGACCAATCAACTATCATTCCTATATATCCGGAGTTGCCGGACCTGAAATTGCCGTTATGTTTGCAGAGGAAGGTGTCAATGGTGCACATCAGGATCCCCAGTATAATGTTCTGTACCGGAATATAAATATGGTGAGAAGTTTTGTTGATGCAGCTGAAAGCAAAGTTATTATGACATGGGCGGATATTGCTCAGATTGACGGAGCGCATAATGCAAATGCTACTGCCAGAAATGCATGGAAAGTAATGCCTGAATTGATTGTTCAGCACAGCATAAATGCCATGTTTTCTCAAAAAGCAGGGATGAAGAAAGAAAATATCTGCCTATCAACGGTTCCTCCGTCAGCGGCACCGGTTCCAAGCTTCAAATATGACCTACCATATGCTGTAGCCCTTCGTGATTTTTGCGGTGATTATAGGATGCGGGCTCAGCAAAACACCAAGTACATTACTTCATCCTCCAGGGAAGCGACGGTTACTCATGTTTTGAACATGCTGATTTCCAGACTGACCAATGCAGACATCCAATCAACAATTACACCGGATGAAGGAAGAAATGTTCCATGGCATATTTATAATGTGGAGGCCTGTGATACAGCAAAACAAACCCTTGTTTCCCTTGACGGTCTCCTGGATATGGTTGAACTCAGGGACCAGGGATATTTACCGTCGGAAGTTAGGGAATTAAAAGAAAGAGCGGTTCTTTATCTGGAGGAACTCATAGATGTCGGTGGATACTTCGAAGCAGTTGAAAAGGGGTTTTTTGTGGATTCAGGCAAATATCCTGAAAGAAACGGGGATGGAATCGGAAGGAAAATTGACGGCGGGATAGGTGCAGGAACAGTTTATAAGCGAGACGAGGACTATATGGCACCTGTAACAGCGCATTTTGGATACAACAATGTTGCCCAGTACGATGTCAATGCCGTTAAAAATCCTTCATTGCTTATTGATGGGTGTACTTTTGAAAATCCCGATAAAATAATATTCATAGATGAGCTGGATGAGCAGGACAATGTAAATGAGCGTATGAAAGAGGGAGAAAAATTCAGAAACACAAATTTGGTGAAACCTGAAATGGAATGGCTGGCAGATGGCACTGTTGTCATTGAACTGTTCCTGCCCGTGGATAAAAAAACCGCTGAATTTGCAGCGATTGAAATAGCCGCAAAAATGAATATGAGTGATGCCGAGGTAATTCATTCCGAAGTGTTGCATCCTTCTGAAGGAACAAGGATTCAGGTAAAAGGCAGGGTGGATATCTTAGTAGACCTGAGGTCTCTTGAAATTCCTGAGGAGCCGGTTATCCTGACCGATGATGAATTGTGGGCTGCGATTGAAGAAAAACCATTGAAGGTTGTGGCAGCGACCATAGGTGAAGATGAACATTCAGTCGGCTTGCGGGAAGTTATTGACATAAAGCACGGAGGCATTGAAAAATGGGGTATTGAAGTTGAATATCTGGGTACTTCATGTCCTATTGATAAACTGGTTGATGCAGCAATAGAAACCAATGCAGACGCAATTCTTGCCTCTACGATTATAAGTCATGACGACATCCATTACAGAAATATGAAGAAAATACATGAACTTTGTGTCGAAAAGGGTGTCAGGGACAGAATTTTAATAATATGCGGCGGTACACAGGTAATCAACGAAATGGCTGTGAAAACAGGTATTGATGCCGGGTTTGGAAGAGGAAGCAAGGGCAAACATGTTGCGACTTTCCTGGTAAAGAACCGAAAATAAGGGAAAATTATGAAACTGGATGTTTTGGTAGCGGAAATAGGCAGCACAACGACGGTTATAAATGGTTTCTGGCTGGGCAGGGAGGCTTGCTTTGCCGGGTCCGGTCAGGCACCTACTACGGTGCTTGACGGTGATGTAAACCTAGGGCTTTTGAATGCCATTAACGATTTGAAACATAACCTGGGCACTGACGAGTTGCAATATGATGAACTGATTGCGACCAGCAGTGCTGCAGGAGGGCTGAGGATGACCGTGCACGGTCTTGTGTATGATATGACTGTTAATGCTGCAAAGGAAGCAGCACTGGGTGCAGGTGCAAATATCCATATGATTACAGCAGGTAAACTAAGGCAGGGGGAACTTGCTGAAATAAAGAAAATCAAACCAAACATCATTCTAATAGCCGGGGGAGTTGATTATGGTGAATGTGAAACTGCTTTATTCAATGCAAATGAGATAGATAAGCTGGATCTTGGCGTACCAGTTATTTATGCAGGCAATGTTCAAAACAGGGAAGAAATCAGACAGATATTTTCCAGGTCCGGGACCAGGGTGTATATTGTGGAGAATGTTTATCCACGGATTGATCAACTGAATGTTGAACCTGCCAGAAAAGTAATTCAGGAGGTTTTTGAAGAACACATCACCAATGCTCCGGGTATGGCACGGGTCAGGGAGATGGTCAGCGGTAATATAATTCCAACACCTGCCGGTGTCATGGAGGCCACAAAAATGCTGGGGAATTTACTGGGAGATGTAGTAACTGTTGATATCGGCGGAGCTACAACTGACATTCATTCAGTGACTGACGGGTCTGAAGAAATTTCACGAATAATGATTTCGCCTGAACCAAAGGCAAAGCGTACTGTAGAAGGAGATTTGGGTGTTTATATAAATGTGAAGAATATCATAGAGCTGGCATCAAAGGAGTGGCTTGGGAAAGAACTGGGAATAAGTATTGTTCAACTTGAGGACATAATTGACAATCATAAGCCGATTCCAAAGACTCCTTTGGAGAAAGCATTTGTAAGGAAAATAGCTTATGTTGCATGTAAAATTGCCATGGAAAGACATGCGGGTGATTTATTTGACATCTACTCCAGTTCAGGAAGAAAAAAGGCCGCCAGAGGCAAGGATCTGACGGCTGTCAAGTTTATTGTAGGTACCGGGGGTGTTCTTTCGAAACTTCCCGGCGGGTCGGATATACTGGCAAATGTCATCAACGGGTCTAATGGTACCAAATTACTTCCTCAAAGCTCTGCAGACATATTGATTGACAATCATTATATTATGGCGTCCATTGGAGTAATGAGCAAAACGCATCCTGAGGACAGCGTTGAATTCCTGAAACAATCATTAAGGATTTGAAATCCTATGATTATTTCTTGCTGTTATTTCAGGGTTGCATATATGACTGCCTTGATAGTATGCATTCGGTTTTCAGCCTCGTCAAATACCCTGGAACGCTTCGATTCAAATACTTCGTTGGTTACCTCCATTTCCATGATGCCGAATTTATCGGCAATATCAGCACCTATGGTGGTATTGGTATCGTGGAAAGATGGGAGGCAGTGCATGAAAATTGCTTCAGGCTTTGCGTTGGCCATCATCTTGGAATTGACCTGATAAGGTTTAAGTAATTTGATTCTGGTTTCCCAGACCGAATCCGGTTCTCCCATTGAGACCCAGATATCCGTATAAATTACATCAGCACCTTTTGTTCCTGTTTCGATATCATCAGTAAGAGTGACCGATCCACCGCTATTTGCAGCAATTTCCCTGGCCTTTCTGACAAGATCCTCAGCCGGGAAAAGCTCCTTGGGAGCACAAGCTGTGAAATTAAGACCCATTTTTGCACAGGCTATCATAAGGGAATTTCCAAGATTGTTCCTTGCATCTCCTGCATAAGTGAAATTGATGCCCTTCAGATATCCGAATTCTTCCTCAATTGTAAGCAAATCTGCAAGCATCTGGGTTGGATGAAATTGGTCCGTCAGACCGTTCCAAACGGGAACTCCTGAATAATCGGCAAGGGTTTTAACCAAATCCTGTTCAAACCCCCTGTATTCTATTCCGTCATAAAGGCGACCAAGCACACGGGCAGTGTCGGCAATGCTCTCCTTTTTGCCCATCTGGGAGCTGCCGGGATCCAGATATGTAACCCCGGTTCCAAGATCCATTCCGGCAACTTCAAAGGAACAACGGGTTCGTGTGGACGATTTTTCAAAAAGAAGTACAATGTTTTTGCCTTCAAGATATCTATGAGGGGTGCCGCTTCTCTTCTTGGATTTGAAATCCTTGGACAATTCCAGAAGGTATCTAATTTCTTCTGGTGTATAATCGAGCAGGGTCAAAAAATTTCTTCCTCTTAAATTAACTCCCATTGGTTTTCTCCTTAATATAGTTATTAATTATATTTATCATAGATAAATACTACCATGTATGAAGGACATCAGTGAGTACTTTTTATGTATTTAAATTGATAAATGTTAAATTTTTGAGATTTACCGTTAAATTGACATTCAATATTGCAGGTTGTATAGTGAAGATAGAGAAGGATCAGCGAGGTGGACAGTGGGCGATATAGTTTCCATGCAAAGTCAATACCGGTCAGAATTTGACCGAAGTTCCATCTGCAATTTTGATGTAGAGGTTATAGATGCGCCTACGAAACCGTTGATTCACCAGATGTCCCGGTTTTTACTGATCAAAAGCGGCAGAGGAAAAATCAAGCTGCAGGGAGTTGATTATGACCTGAGTCAGGGGACTGTAGTATCTATTTTACCCTGGCAGACATCCGATGTAATTGAAGTAAAAGAACCCCTCCGGTATTATTTGCTAAAGTATTATTTTGACGGAGTTAACAACATAATAAAGTCATTCTATAACATTGGAAATGACAAAGTGAACCTGATTGACCAGATTACAAAACACCCGGTTATCCACTGTGACAGGGAACAGGAGCATGAAATGGACGGGCTTTTTTTGCAGGTGCGAAAAGAGATTGGTTCAGGTGAACCGGGGAATGACCAAAGTGAACAAAATTTAAAGAATATCTACCTGGCCAACAAGCTTGTTGAAATAGTAGTTCAGTTTTATAGAATAGGTGGATTGATGGAGGGTAAGGCTGAAGAAGTACATGCCATCAGTAATACAGAGATAATACAGTACATTTATAATCATCTCAGTGAGAAACTGACACTCAATGAACTTTCATCCAGATTTTTTCTTTGTGAATCCTCAATAAGTCATTATATTAAGAATACAACGGGACTTTCCTTTTTCGATTTGCTAAACGAAATGCGCATAGGGAAAACAATTAATTTTCTTTTATACACAGATTTCACAATGGAGGAACTGGCAGAAATTCTGGGATTCGTCGACGGAGCTCATATTAGTAAAGTTTTCATGGCCAGGATAGGGATAAAAGCAAGTGATTACAGGAAGACTTATCAGAAAGTCAACGATATCTGTAAAATCAAGGAAACCAAGACCTCATATATCATCATAGATTATATATATAGGAATTATATGGAAAATCTGCTGCCAAAATCCGTGGCCGACCGGTTCCATGTGACAACAGGCCAATTGAACCGTATCCTTTTATATCAGGTTGAACGCAATTACGAGGATTTTCTGAACTTTGTCAGGGTCAACAGGGGAACGGAGTTGCTGCTTTCGACAAATATGACTGTTACTGACATTGCCATGGCTATTGGTTATAACTCTGTGAAAACATTCACCCGCAATTTTCTGAAATTGAGGTTGATGCCTCCTGCTGCATTCAGACAGACTACGCAACTGCAGAAGGACGATTTGGTTTAAAGGACCAGCGGTCTGGAATCAAACTGTATTTATGAGTTTTACATAATAAGGAGTCGGATCGTTATTATTAAAATGATATAATAATATGGTAAATCTGATAACGGAGGCAATGCAATGAAGGAATACATCATGCACCCATGGAGGGTAAGCACCGGTAAAAACTGCCATGACAGGTTTGAGCCATTAATCAAACACAAGGGAAATCCTGTGTTTTGTGCAGAAAAACCCTGGGAACAGCGTAATGCATGGCCGACTATTCTCTACATTCCAGAAGAAAATCTATTTAAAATTTGGTATCTGGCAATTGTTGAAGGAGAAGATGACCCCAATGATGAGCTTATTGTTGACAATGCAGTTGTAAAGAAAAATAAATTTTATATTTGCTACGCTGAATCTTCAGATGGAATTGAATGGGTTCGAC
This sequence comes from uncultured Clostridiaceae bacterium, assembly GCA_964475455.1. Lineage (GTDB taxonomy): Bacteria > Bacillota > Clostridia > DUPQ01 > DUPQ01 > JAFGQE01. The sequence goes on from CAYYXJ010000094.1 coordinate 7,981, forward strand.
CAGTACTCGACATTATAAAAGCTGACAAATATCCCGGGAACAATATAATCATTGAAAATACGGGAAGGTATGTTGACGGGCCTTCGGTTGCATATGATCCTGATGATAAAAACCCATCAAGAAGATATAAAGCTGCCTATTATGAACATGATGGAAAAGACATGGGGGTCAGAACCAAGGTGGCACCCGATGGAATCCACTGGACTGAGGAAGGAAAGTTTCCGGGGCTTCCGAGTCAGGATGCAATGAAGATGTACCATGACAGAAAATCAGGAACTTTTTATATGCTTTTGAAGGACAGGGTGCAGAACAGACGGTCCCGTTTGATATCATCCAGTAAAGATTTTATTACCTGGAGTGAACCCAGGCAGTTTCTGGTACCAAATCTCGGGGATTGTGATACAACAAATTTCTATGACCTGTGCATGTTCAGGCACGGGGATATTTTTATGGCATTTACAACAGTCTTTGATGCTGCTACACAGTTTTCACACTCAGAACTAATTATGGCAGATCCTGAATCGGTTGCTGAACGTTTTCCGGCCAGACCTGCGGTCCTCAAGCCGGGGGACTACGGAACATGGGACGGTGGAGGAATATACACATCATCAGGTGCTCCAATCGAATATAAGGGGAAAATGCGATATTACTACTACGGATCATCAAGAAGACACGACAGCTATCTGTTCCGGGACATTTATGCAAGACAATTGGGAGGCGAAATGCCATGGAGCAACATAGGCTTCGCTGAATACGAAAAAGGAAGGTTATGCGGACAGCAGTTTCTCGGAGAAGGCATGTTTGAAACAACTGCAGTTAAAAAAGCCGGCTCAAAGCTGTTTGTTGACGGGATAATACCGGAAGATTTGAAGGTTTCTGTGACACGGTGCGGTTACTCGGTGCCTTATGAAGGATTTTCAGGTGAAGAATGTAATCCTATCCAAGGCAACGGAATGCTTGAAATCAGCTGGAACGGGGTATCTCTTGATGATATAGAGGATGAGTATATAAGGATAAAGTTTGAAGGAAAGAATGCCGTTATTTACGGATTCAGATTTGAGTGATGATTACAGAGGATTATATTTTAAGATTAATACGTTTAGCCGCTGAGTTTATAGCAAAGGCTTTGAAGCTGTCCCGGGAAGGGGATTTTCTTACCAGCGAAAAAACCCTCGAAAACGGAGTCAACGACCTGACGGGAATCAGCTTAGATACAATAAGAAAGCTCGATGCAGGAGCGCTGAAGGATATAGTCGGAGGCGATGATCCATCAATTTACATTTTTGCACAGGTACTGGAAACTCTTGCGGAAATAGAACAGCAGAAGGGAATGCTGAATTTGCACTATATTTATTTACTTAAAAGCCTGGAATTATATCTTTCAATTACCAATCTTGAAGATTATGAAACAGAAAAACCTATACTCAAAATATATCCAATGGTCAGGGATGTTCTTAATGACCGGAAGTTAATATCAGGATTGATACAATTTTTTAGAAAGATTGAAAAATTGGAGGAGGTGGATTTCCTTGATGGTCTTTTGGAGGGCTAATCAGCCAATGGGATTTCCATGGACGATTCCTCTCTTAGGACAAGGGCTTTTTCCATCCATTTCCTGCTTTTGAATGTTTTTATCATGAACAGAACGGTAACGGCATAGGCTATTCCCATACCGAGCCATACTCCTTTGACTCCGAGGGCTGTCAGAGAGCCCGCATAGGCAAAAGGCAATCTAAGTGCGAAAAATGAAAGAAGAGTTGTGATAAGTGCTGTCCTGGAATCTCCGGCTCCGTAAAAGCTATAAAGCATTGCAACCCTTATCCCAAGGAACCCATAGAAAGAAAACACAAAATATATATAATAGCGGGAAAGTTCAACAACCTCAGCTGATGTTGTGAATGCTGAGACTATAGGCCGAGCAAATGCTATGAAAAGCAATGCAAGGACAGTTGATGAAATAAAAGTATATCTTATAGCTGTGAGGCTGGTTTTCCAGGCGCGTTCTCTGTTTTTGGCTCCCAGATTCTGACCTATCATAGTACCGGTTGCCTGACCTATTGCGGACATAGGCATGTACATGACTGAATCGAAACGGGCACCCAGTCCATGAGCGGCAGTTGCCGCGGCACCGAACATATTAACACGCCCGATAATCAAAATCATTCCAAGGGCAACGGACATTTCTGAGATACTGGAGGGGATTCCGATTCTGAAGATTTCCTTGAGAATTCCAAAATCAACCCTCAGTTTTTTCACATTCAGTCCAAGGGGGCAATCTTTACGCAGAACTCTGTACATAAGATAAATTGTTAGTACAAATCTTGCAAAAACTGTTGCATAAGCAGCTCCTGCAACGCCCATTTCGGGAAAGAAGAGCCATCCGTATATAAGGAACGGGTCCAGCACAATATTGATAATGCTGGATACAATACCTGCTATCATCGGTGTTTTTGTGTCACCGACCCCACGCAGCATACTGGATAGTACGAAAAACATAAACATGAATAGCATTCCGTAGATGATTATTGAAAAATATTCACTGGCCAAAGGAATAATGCTTTCATCTGCCTGGAGAAGCCTGAAAATCCAGTTTCTTGAAAGTAGACCGGCAGCTATTACAACAGCAGCCATTATAATCATCATGATAAGAGAAGTGGTAGCTGTTTTAGAAAGCCTGTCCTGGTCTTTTGCGCCGAAGAACTGGCTGATCAATGTGGAGGTTGCTGTTGAAATACCAATGGCAAAGGCTACAAGAAGAAACACAACACTGAATGTTAGTGATACGGCAGCTATTGCTTCCTTGCTGTTCTCAAGCTGTCCAACAAAAAAAGTATCCGCAATGTTATAGAAAACATTGATTATACTGGTAACAGCAATAGGCCACGCCAGTTTCATCATTGCCCCTGAAATCGGTCCCTTTGTAGAATCTATAATCCTCATGCGCCCATAATACCACATTTCGAGCAAACACCTCTGGGGTATTTACTCGAAAATCAGGTAAACACCTCTAGGGTATTTAC